>NZ_JBHJWQ010000019.1:0-163964 GCF_042266885.1 Streptomyces sp. NPDC056061
CCGCTACGAGAAACGCGCCTACATCTACCTCGGCACCGTCACCCTCGCGGCCCTCGCGATCTGGCTCCGAACATGATCCAAGAAACAGACCCTAGTCATGAAGTACGAGATGTGCGCCACGCAGTTCCGCACGGCCCACGATTACCTGAATCTCGTGACCGGCGAAGTCGAACTCATCCGTCGGTACGGCGCCTACGACGTCCAGGAGTCGTTTCTTCAGCCCGACGGGCGGATCCTCCTCCTAGCCCACGGCGCTCACTGCGGCGAGCCCTACGTGGTCGGTGTCCACAACGCGTCCTCCGGCGTCTACTGGTCCGACGAGGGCGACGCCCGCAGGCACTACGGCTGGCGGATCGCCGAGTCGTTCGGCCTGGTCGTCGAAAAGGAGGGCTCGGTGGCCGTCGTCCCGGCCAGCCGTGAGTACGCCACCGACCTGGTCAAGAAGATCAAGCAGGACTGCGCCGAGTGGAACAGCGGCGCGGTCGACGCGGAGGAGGTCGGCGACCGCCTGGTGGAGCACGCCTCCTCCCTGGCCAAGCACCTCCAGAGGACCGGTGTTCTGTCCGCTCGGGTCTTCGAGAGCTGGGAGGCGGTGGGCTGATGCGTCCCACGTTGCAGACCCTGATGCTCAACCTCCAGCTCGCGGCCTACCAGTCCACCCCGGGCGCTCCAATCAAGAACTACGGGCCCCAGGGCAAGGGACCGATGGGCGAGTTCCTGCGGCCGACCACCAAGGCCGAGGCCGAGAAGATCCGCCCCGTCTTCGAGCGGTACGCGGCCGAGCTGCGCGAGCGCGACCCCGGCACCTACAACGCGTGGCTCCTCGACTTCGAGTTCTGGCGCGCGGGCGACCTGACCGTACGCATGCCCAGAGTGGACGCCTACGAGAAGCGCGACGAAGACGGCCTGCGCATCTTCCGCGACCACCGGTTGATCAACACCCGGGAGATCGTCCCCTGCTCCGACGACGACCAGAAGGCATTCGCATGGCAATGCCGACGCTGCGGCTTCAAAGGGCACGACGCCGACCTCATCGGCGCACCCCGCTGCATGACCAAGAAGGGAAACTGACATGCGTTGCACCACCGTGTCCGGCACCGACGTCGAGGGCGATTGCCTCGGTACCGCAACCCACCTGTTGATCGGCTCCATCAGCGAAGACGAAGGGGCCCGAACGCCTTTCCGTGACCCGGTGTGCGAGCCCTGCGGACGAGCCTACGAGCGGCGCCCCGCGCTGAAGGCCCGCGTCGTCCCGCTGCACGTGTACATGCCGGAGAGTGCGTTCATCGAGATCGTCGAAGGACACCGGCTGATCAAGGACCCGGAGCATGAGTCCCGGTGCTTCGACTGCGGTAAGGCCGGCACCCCGACGTGGTTCCGGTTCCAGACGAACGGCTGCCCCGGCCGCCCGGAGTCCATCACCGTGCTGCGTTACTCGCGCGAGTTCCTCCAGAGCGGCCTCGGCAGGGCCGAGAAGGCCGCACAGTTGTGGTGGGACTACGCCGTCGGCTACCTGCACACGCACATCGGGGACTGGCGGGCGGTCACCGATGACCCGCACTACGCCGCCTACTTCACCTTCCGGGACCGTGAGTACGGCGTGCGGCATGACCTGCTCGGCGGCCGTTTCGGGGCCGAGAAGCTGCCCAACCGTGGCCGCCCTGAGCCGGAGATCATCGATCCCTACCTCGACCCCTACAACCAGGCCGTCTTTTACTTCCACGGCCGGGTGACGGACTCCGGGGCTGCGTACTCCGCCCACTGGACGCCCGGCCACGCGAACATCGCCGACCGCGAGCTGATCATCCTCTACACCCCCGGGGGCTCGATCCGCGAAATCCTCCGCGTCCCGGGCGTGCGGGGGTGGGCCGAGACGGTCGGCGCCATCTGCGACGCGTTCGGTCCGATCAGCCACATCAAGCTCCAGACCCGCATCTTCGAGTAGGAGTTCAGCCATGCCCAAGCCCGAGTTCATCTACCACCCGACCACCCCGCCCGGCGAGGAGCCGACGCGCTTCCAGGTCTACAGCAAGAGGTCAGCCGACATCGACGACGCCTATCTCGGCACGGTCTACCTGACCGCCGGAGGCGAGTGGGTCGCGGACTGGAGCACGCGCAACGGTGCTCCCAACATCGCCATGCCCGGCTTCGGGTCCAAGGCGAGCGCGGCCGAGGCCCTGTACTGGTTCGCTCCGCCGGCCCAGTCGCTCCGCAGCCGCCCGGCCGGCAAGCAGCTCGGTGGGGTTGACGAGCGCCCGGTCGACATGTCCCGGTGCGGCTGCTGCGTGAACAACGACTGCGAGTGCGAGGGCCTCAACCGCATCTCCCAGCGGGTCGGCACCGCCCAGTCCTACGAGATCTGCCCCTCGCTCATCCCCGAGACCGGCGTGCTCGTGTCCCTGATGCCGTTCCGCGACAGCAGCGACTTCCTCGTGGACTTCAACACACGCGGCATCGGCACGGGCATCGGCTACCTCCAGCACCGGGACGACGGCCGCTATGACGTCCGCGTGGGCCAGAAGTCGATCGGTACCGCCGCGACGCCGGAGGTCGGCATGTGGGCGTGCTTCCAGGCCCACACCGCCACGAAGAGCTTCGCGCAGCTCCTGGAGCACTTCGAGCCGCATCAGGAGGAGCCGGCCGGCACCGAGTAGGCGGCACACCCACAACTGAATAGGCCGGAATACGGCCGGGCCCCGTGAACGAGTTCCTCCGCCCGGTTCGATTCCGGGACGGGGCGCCATGCGTCCAAAGGGACGCAGCAGAAACAGCTCCTCTGAAGGGTCCGAACGCATGAGTATCACGCCTGAATCCGTGCTCACCCGCTACCGCCTGACGTGGTCGCGAGCCGACGGCACCGGGAAGGAGCAAACCGTCGAGCGCTTCGTCGACTCGGCTGACCTCACGCGACCGGGCGACATGGACGAGCTGAAGCAGGTCATCCGCAGGATGCTCGCAATCGCATACCTGCCGACCGGCGAGGCACAGCCGGAGAACGTGCACCTCCAGGACGTCATGCCGATCTGCAACTGCGACGACCCGAGCCCCGGGAACTGCGCCTTCGCGGAGTATGGGGGGCACCGCTTCTACCTCGGCCCGGCCGGCGTCGGCGGCGGCTACGAGGCTATCCGTGACCGGCACGACGACAGCGTTCTCGGCGTCGTCCGCAACACGCTCAGCGTCGAGTTCCTGACGCTGGTCCAGCACCGGTGCGGCCACCAGTGAGCGGCGCGAGGCGACCCCGGCCTCCGGCACCATCCACTACCCGTTGAACTAGCTGTAGGAAGAGGTACCCCATGGCACGCCGAATCGATCCCCAGTCCATGCTCGTTATCGCCCGCATCGGCGGCAGCTCCAGCAGCCGCAAGGAGGAGCGGTGCGCCAGTGTCGAGCGGGGCGAGGCCCTGATCAAGCTGTGGGCGACCGAGGGTTACACCACCTTCTGGACCGAGGTCGGCGAAGAGGGGTTGTCGAAGCCGTTCCGGCTGGTCGACGGCGAGCGCGTCGACATCAAGTAGCACGTGCGGGGCAAGGCCCAGGGCACACCAGCAACACACAGCGGCTCGCCAACCGGTAGCCGCTTTTTCGTGCGCAGAATGAAGAAATCGGAGCTTGTCATGACCATTACCGCCATCGAGGCCGCTCCTTCCGCTCAGACGTCCGCCCCCGTCATCCGCCTGGACGATCCGTAGGGGCTGCACCGGGCCGTGTCCAACGCCCTGCTGTTCACGATCGCCGCCAAGGAGAACATCCCGGCGCTGCGGGCGGTCCGCTTCGAGCGCGACAAGGACGGCACGCTGGTCCTGGTGTCCAGCGACAGGTACCGGCTGTTCAACGAGACTGTCGAGCACACCCTGGTGTCCGGGAAGACCGAGTTCGGGTTCCTGCTGGCCCACGACGACGCCAAGCGGCTCGCGGACCTCCTCAAGGGCGCAGGCAGGTTCGGTCAGGTGATGCTCACCGTGGAGGACACGCGGCTGAAGGTCCAGGCCGGCGGCGTCGAGATCACCCTGGGCTTCGAGGAGGCCGCGTTTCCGAAGTGGCGGAAGCTGATGCCCTCGGAGGACACGGCCACGGACGTCGGGGCCATCGCACTCAACCCGACCTTCCTCGGGCACATCGGCAAGCTGAAGCTCGCCACGGCCAACACCCCGGCCCAGCTCAAGTTCTACGGCCACAACAAGCCGGTCCGGATCTCCTTCCACGACGGCCCGCTGGTCTGGCAGATGCCGGTCGTTATCGACTCCCCGAAGGCGGCGGCGAAGGCCGCCTGATCCCGGCCAGCATCTGCCCAGATCGGGAGGCCGGCCCCCTACGGCCGGCAGCGCATTCCGATTCGTGCGGATTCACTGATGGTCAGCCCGCAGGAATTCACTGCGACCTGATCATCTGTGTGCCCGTGCAATAAGGAGGAATTTCCGTGCCCGAAATTCGGACCGATGTCTGGATCACAAACGCCGCCTCACCGGAGCAGCTCCTGCCGTACCTTGGCAAGCATTTGGTGGCCCTGCCATTCGGCCGGGAGGGAGAGAAGGCCAGTGGCCAGTTCATCAGCCTCGACCCGACCGCCGAAACGGTGGCGCTGCGCGACTACTCGACCGGGATTGTGACCGAACTCCCCATGTTCACCACACACTTCCGCTACAGCACCACCATCGAGTCGCCCTTCGCCGGACTGGCCGTGGGAATGATCCGCCGATTCGAGTGGCATCACGACCACTACGGCAACCCGCTGGCCCTGCCTGTCAGCTACCTCGGCACCGTCGACAAGGTCGCCGCCAATGCCGTGCACCTGTGGGTCCGCGATACAACCCACCAGGCAGGCGGCTGGTGGGCCCACATCAAGGCCGACGACGCAGCGAAGCACTCGATTCGTCCACCTAGTGCCGCCGCGCCCGCTGAATAGGGAATCCCATCAATCGAATGGGCCCTACATTTCGCCTGGACCTCTCCCTGCGCTACTTCCAGTCGCCAGAAGTTCAGCTACGTGTGGGACTTCGTCATGTCCTTCTGGATCGTTGTACGGCGTAAAGACCGGCCGGAAGTTGATCCCGACGCACGACGTGGTCTACGACCGCAAACGTGGCAACCGGGGCCACCGCCCTGGTCATGTCCTCCCGCGGGCACTTCCAGGTCCGCTACGAGGGCGACGAACAGCTCACCAACTACCTCCACCGGTGCCTCCTCGCTCCGGGGACTACGGCGTGACCACGAAGCAGTGGGCCGTCGACATCGAACTCGGCCGCAAACAGCCCAGTCAGAAATGACCCCGATATGCATCTCGTCGTGTCTGCTTCCGACGGGATATACCGCAACTCCGACACCGACTACTCCTGGACCGACGCAGGGGAGATCCTCGCGATCGGCGCGAACGCCAGCTTCGTAGGGATCTCCTCCGGCCGCCACACCACCCGGGGCAAGGTCGTCGACCTGACCGTCACTCGCGACGAGGTGACCGAGAAGATCACCGTTCTGCTGACGAAGCAGGGTTGGTACCGGCCTGACTAGGAGCAGCAGAGCGAGGAGTGCCGCAAGTGCCTGCGCGAACCCTTCGGCCTGGCCCCGGATTTCGCGGTCGGCACCGTACTGGAGATCCATCAAGGCCGACCCCGGCTGTACCAGCCCGACGCGTGACCCCTCAGCCGTGTCGGTCCCCCCTGCGGGGGCGTGGCAGTCATTGCCGAGCGCCCGAATCCACCCTGCTATCCGAAAGGAAATCCACGCATGCCCGTGCCAAGAAGCGGACAGCCGGAGCGGGACGAACCGCCCACCTCCGGCTGGCTCGTCGACCTCTCCGAACAACAGCAGAACGCCCTGGTCGGCAGCACCCTGAATGTCTTCTGGAAGCAGCAGGCCGCCACCGGCCTGCTGCTCTCCGTCACCGAAGGCGTCGCCCACCTCTACCGCCCCGACCAGGTCGAGCCCCTCAAGTACCTGGTGACCGGTACCCGCTTCGAGCGTGTCCCCGGCACCCCGATGCGGCCGGCCCTCGCCGCAGCGCTGCGCTACGAGCACTTGTGGGTCACCCGCTTCAACGCCTTGCTGACGGACGGCGAGCTGCGGCCCGGTGTAAGCCAGAAGCACTACGACGAGAAGGTCACCGAGTACGAATGGGGCCTGCCCGACGTGTTCTCCAGCCTGGTCGCCGAGGCAGCCATTAGCGCATTCACCCCGCCCACCATGCCCGCGAAGGAACAGCAGCGATGACCGACGCACCAGTCTTCGAAGCGCCGTTCGGAGGCGCGATGGTCCACCTGACGAGCCCCCGGGACCACCGGGGCTACCGGCACATCGTCGCCTGGTCCGTCGGCATGGGCGCCACCTCGACCGACTTCGTGAAGGAGCGCTGCCGTCAGGCCGAGGCCGAGCAGGCACCGAAGGACGCGGTCTACAAGTCGACACCCAACCCCAACAGCGAAGAGGTGCCGCAGTGGGTCAGGGTCGGAGACATCGCCCGGCCCGAGAACCGTGAGAGGGTCGAGACCTACGTCAAGGCGATGCTCGCCTACGAGAAGAAGCTGAAGGCGTACCGCAAGCAGGTCGCCGACCTGCCGCCCCTGCACAGCTACACCCTGAATGTTCCGGCCACCGTGACGATCACCGTCAAGGCCCCCTCCTACGAGGCGGCGCATGCCGCTCTCGCCCCGGCCGACGGGAAGCCCGGCCACGAGATCAAGCAGATCACGCCCCGCATCAATGGCACGCTGCTCCTCCTGCTGAACCGAGAGGACGCCGAACTGGTAGCCACGGACGACCCCGACTACAAGACCCCGCCGACGACCGAACGCAGTATGCCTCTCAGCACCTGAACAGCATCCCGGTACCGGCCCGGCCTCCCTCGCGGCTCCTGCTCGCGGACACAGGCTGCCTCCCATGAGCGCGAACACCGACGCCCCCGGGGTTCAGTACGTGGACACCAAGTTGCGAAATGTGGTTTGAGGTCCACAACATCAGCCCCGGCGAGTGACCAGTCCCTTGAGGCGAAGGCCTCGGAAAGTCTCCGGGGCCTTCGTCGGCCACCAGACTCAGCCGTACTCACGACCACTGATCGCCAACCGACGGCCGTAGCCTTTTCTGGCGTAGACGCTCACGTACGGAGCCGATCATGGGAAGTGTCAGGCCGGAGAAGAGTGCGAGCACTGCCAGCCCGCTCAGGACGGGGCTCAGAATCTCTTCGGTCTTCAGCGGCCACGGGCTGTTGAGGGTGTAGAAGATGATGTACGACCCTTTGCAGAAGGTGTACGCCATGCCCAGAGCTGCAGCTACCGAGGACATGGCGAAGCCGGCGCCACTCCACGGGCGGATCCCCCAGTTACGCCGGGCCGTTCTGCCGCACATGAACGTGAGTTCGCCACACGTGACCAGGACGTATGAAAGGTAGATGAGCAGGTAGGCGGCGACCTTAAAATTATCCGCGTAGGCAGTGGTGAACTCGACATCGGGCCCGTTCGTGGCCAGGAAGAGCGGCACCATAATCGCCAGCTCCACCAGCGCGGCGAAGCCGCGCTGGAACATCGCGGACTTCAGGTACTCGGGCCGGTAGGCCAGATCCACCATCGTGATCTGCAGAGCGGCGCACCACAGAATCGCGCAGACGTGCGCCACCAACTTGCTCACATTGGCGATACCTGTGATGTCCTCCGCCGTATTTGCGACCACGGGGACAGCACACAGGACGCCGAGTGTGCAGACACCGAAAGCGATGGCGATGGCCCATGTGGAGACGCGTGGATTGCCCACAGCTCTCCGTGTGCAGAGTGCAGAAACCAGCAAACCGGCCACGGTGCACGTCCCGAAGACTATGCCGTCCACTACTTACAGCCCTTCCAGTGCGTCAGCCGCATATCGCGCGGCCTCGTCTCTGCTTCGTCGGCGTTGGTGTCTGCCTTGTGCCTTGGGGGTGTCGCTGGTGGTGGCCTGATCTAGACCGAGGTCGGCCCGACGCTGTTCCAAGTCCGCGATGAGATCCTGCAGTTCATTGTGCGGAAGTTCCTTGAGCAGGACCAGGACGCGGCGCGCGAGAGGTTCCTCGAAAACGATCAGGGCCTCGAGATCGTCATAGCTCTCATGCGGCAGTAGATGGGCAGGTGGGACGCCCAGGGCTTTGCACAGGGCCACAACCGTCTTGACAGTCGGATTGTCCTGCGCACCCTTGGCCAGGTGGAAGATGGCCGTGTTGGAGACTCGGGGATACCCATCTGGCAGTGCATTTACAGAAGCTGACAGTGTGCGAGACGTGTACGTGCGACCGCCTCGTACCCCGCGCCCGGCCATGAGGGCCTTCAGCTTCTCCGCCAAGGACGGGCGGTTGCTCCTCACCACGGGTAGGAGCTGTCGGACATGGCCTGGAAGCCCTCCTGCTGATGACTGCACACGACCATGTACCGGTCTCTCGCTCTGTCGGGACTCGTGTGTGTTTACTTTAGTTGACACGTTCGTGTGCGCAAGGCAGGATCACGATGGGGAGACGAAACTCTGCGCAATGATCAGCTTACTGGCTGTGATGGCCGTGTGGTGTGTCGGTGCAGGGTTCCCTTCTGGGCCATGAAGCGTGGTGGCCTGATGAGTTGGATGCGATGGCTGACGGACCAGGGGCCGGTGTTTGCCGCATGACCCGCGGCTGCACCTTCAGGCTAGGTGCTGCGCCGACAGGGGGAGATCGGAAAGTGGCGTCAACAGCAGCGATCAGACGGACCAGCGGCACATCTGTATGGTGCATTTCTCCGGACCGGACTTCCATTTCCGGCCGGGGGAGTACCCGTGTGCGCCACGTCAGAGCACCCCGGCAGACCGGATTCGCGGCAGGGACCCGGTGTGTCTCTGCGACGTCGCCTCGCACAGCCGCGCAGGTTGCGCGGTGCAGCCCTCGTCGAGCGAGCAAGACCGGAGCGTCTTCATGAAGTCGTGACTGCCTGTGTGCCTTGGCAGGCCAGTCGTCAATGGCACATTCGCGACTTCGTCCGGACAGCCCAAGGAGTGCTCGATGCCAACACTGGGCTCGCTGCCCGCCGACAAGCCTGAACTTCGACTGACATTCGTATGGGACGACCCAAAGCGCGCCGGGGTTAGGGAGGTTGCCGGCGTGGTCACCGTGGCTCCAGAGCAGGTGCTGAAAGATGGTGTTCCCAGAAATCTACCCGATGGCTGCCTCGTCCTGATCGCCGGTGCGGCGCCGCTCCGGTTCCGCGGCCGTATCGCGACGGTGCTGGAACCATTGCTCCAGCATATGAGCCAGAAGAGGAGTCCCGGACTCGTCATCAGTGCTGATTCCGGTACCTGTCAGCCCTTTCCTCCACCTGTCGTGGATCAAGCCAGGCGCCTGGATGTCCCGCTCCTGACAACGGCCGCGCCTGCTGAGAAGTGGGAGGGCCTGCACGAAGAGATTCAGCAGTCCCGGCTCAGGCTTGCTGAACGCCGTGTGTCCCATCTCAGCTCACTTGTCCAGGAATTGCCTGCTCATCTTGCCGACGCGCAGGCGATGCAGCGCATTGCGGACTGGCTCGCACGAGTCCTGGACGTTCAGGTCCTGGTCAGTGAGCCGGAGCGGGTCCTTGCCGCTTCGCCGGCCACCGCAGCAGAGCAGCTCGCACAGGCCGTCATCCAACAGTCCGTCGACGCCGGTCTGTCCGATGCTCCTTCCCGGCCCCACACCCAACTCATTCCGCTGGCCCCGGCGTCGGCCGTGGACACGGTACTCGCCGTGGCCCGCCGTATTCCGTTCGATGCGGAAGATCTGAGACTGCTGCGCCATGCGGCGAAGCTGCTCGGTCTCGTGGACCAGGCACACCGCGAGTACCGGGCGGCCGCTGATGCTTCCCGAGCGGCACGCGGTGCAGCTTTTGCGCTGCTTATGGAGGGCGAGGTAGCCAAAGCCCGCCGTGTCATGACCAGCATGGCGCCCGGGATGCTCGACCCGGACACTGCTCGTGTCTTTGTCATCGACACCGAACAGGCGCATCGGGATGCCGCTGTACGCCGCTGCACTGCCATCATCGGGCATCAGGCGCTCGTTGTGCCCGACTCGCGGAGAGCGCGAAGGATCCTGATCGTGCATCCGATACGTTCCGAAGAAGACAACGGGGCTGCTGTCGCAGCTGAGCTCACCCACCTGGCTGGCACATTCGGAGCCCACTCGTCACTGGGTGGCAGCGGGATCTATTCCATGACACTGCTCGCCGATGCGCTTCGCGAAGCAACCACTGCGCAGAGCTTTGCCGCATTGCAACCTGACCCCGTAGCCCTTTCGGTGCAGGGGGCGGACCTCGCCAGTCTTCTCCCTCAGGCGGAAGCGCAGCACTGGGCCCGGCATCTGCTGAGCCCGCTTATGCAGGACGGAGCACAGTGGGAGTTGATGCGTGAGACGCTCCCTGCCGCCCTCGCCTATCCGTATACGGTGGCTGCTCGTCGGCTCCACTTGCATCGCAATACCGTCATGCGCCGCACCGCACGTGCGGCTGAGCTCCTCCACAGGGATTTCGGACGCGTAGGCGACCGGGTCGCCGTCGCTCTCGCCCTGGAAATGGTCACGCAGAGGGAAACGACGGTTCCGGCCGTGCACACCAGCACGGAACCGCCGTCCCTGACACGCCTCCTGGCCGCCCCCCAGGTGCAGGCATGGGCGCAAACCCTGGTCCGACCGGCCCAGGCAGACCGGCGCGACCTTCTGCGGACGGCACGTGCCTGGCTCGCCTTTGATACACACGTCGAGCCCGCGTCCCGCGCGCTCGGGCTCTCCGAGGTGACAGTCCGCTCTCATCTGCGCGCTCTTGAGAGCCACATGCAGCGCGATCTGACCACCCTTCCCGGTGTGCGCGACCTCCACGTCTCCCTGCACGTTGCTACGGGCGACCCCGGTCTTCTTGCGGATCGCCCCGATGACGGTCTGCGCGTCGTGGCATGAGCCGGGTCACGAATTCAAAGCGACACACCGCTTCTCTGTATTCGCTTGCGTGAATCGTGAATCGTGTTCGGATCTGCTGGTATATGAGGCAAGCCGAACTTCCCTGCTAATAACCGACTGAGCGGTCTCAATGTGCATGCCTCGGGGCGGTCGGTCGGGACTCTGGGCGGTCAACCGTGTCACGGGTGTGCACTCCCGGTGTGATCACGTCCCGAGGGGTGCACACCTGCGCTGCCAGGCGACTGTCAGGTGCAGGGTCGAAACGTCCAACCAGTCGGTTTGTGCAGAGGTGTAATGGCGTCGCTCACCGCATATGCGTAGCGTTGCTGGTGCAATTAGATTCCCGATTTCGGGGTGAGTGAGGTGCATCGAACTCACCGGCAGTCAAGGGGATCAGGCCCGCGGTGAGTGGGCCAGGTGGGCAACAGCGAATCTGCTGGGCACACCAGAAGGCGAATGCCGGAGGTGGTTGGAAGCCTCCACCCGGCACCCGCTCTCGCCAGCGCAGAAGCAGGCGCGAAAGGGCCTGCGCAAGGCTTGCATACGAAGGAGTGCGCCATGACGTCCATACAGCCCGTAGCCCCCGGATCCGACGATTTCCGAGGGTTCGAGGAAGCGCGGACGCTCATGTGGTGCTATGAGGCCAGGTCCCGGGTGCACGAGCGTCTGGGTCTCACGGACTTCCCTGCGGACGAGGCCATCATGGCTGTGCACGTGGAGAACACGTCGCGGGCCGACAGGATGTTCCTCTCAGCCTTCGACCACAGGGGTCGACTCATCCGCGGCGATACCCTCTACGTCGACGAGCCGGGCCAGCGCGTCGACGTGACCCCCGAGTTCGACCACGACTTCACCGGCATGGAGATCCCCGTGGGCTCCGGGCTAGAACAGGCTGTCGTCCGTGAAAACGGCTGGGTCATCGACTTGCAGGCCCTGCGGGAGTACGATCCGATCGCCGATCGGCGAGCCACCCAGCGCGCGGTGTTCCTGGCTCACCTCGCTGACATGCTGGCCAGCGGTCAGGCCCGCAGCTTGATGTTCGGGGGCGCCACCGCAGTGGACGAGCCGGGCGAACCTCCGGAATCCGGGGTTGTCTGATAGACCGCCATTTTCCCCTTTTCGCGGGCCCCGCCATGCATGCTGGGCGGGGTCTGATTGCGCCACCCATTGCCCGAGAGCGCTGCGTGGTGTCGAACAGCATCCGACGGAAAGCAATTGAGATAACCGGCGTGGACCGGCTCACGCCGGTCCCGGGTGATGATTCGCGTGCACACGACCGTGCCGCGTACAGCCGGGAGGGATCAGGCGATCGCCTCTGCCCGAGTGGGAGCACAGGACGAAGCCCCGATACCGCGTCACGTCAGCGGCATCGGGGCCTCGTCCACCATCCTGCAGCGGCAGGCTCCTGGATCATCGCACCGGAGGGATCAGCAGTGATGCCCCGGCGTAGATGAGATCCGGGTCCTGAATCCTGTTCTCCTCGACCAGGTGTCCGACCGGGACCCCGCTCTCACCTGAGATCCCGGCGAGGGTGTCGCCCGGCTGGATCACGTAGGCCCTGGTCCCGGGTTCCTCCTTGCGGTCCGTCTCGCCCCCGGGTCCGGCGGGCCCGGCTGGCTCTCCCGCGCCGTTGTCGTCAACGGCGCCGGAGGTGCCGTCGCCCTTCCTGTCCGGCAGCGTCACAGTGCCTCCCTCCTGGGCGGGGGCCGCAGCTGCCACGGCGTTGCCCGTCAGCGCCATCTGCATCACACCCCATCCTGCGAAGAGCATCGCACCGCAGACCATCAACCCGGCTGCGATCACCGGACCGCGGCCGTAACCCAGAGGTCCGACCTGGCCTGCCCTAGTCGTCTCCGACTCGGTCCTCTCAGGCTTCTGAATCGCATCTGTCATCCCCGCCGCCTCTCCTCTGCAAATGGCCCTGAGTGACCATCCATGTCCGGCGTGAGCATTCTATTCATAGTTCATTTGAACTAGATAGAATGGGGGGAGTGATGGTCGGTCTGCTGTCAGTCCGAGAGATTTCGATAGGTCGACGAAAGACCATTGGGTCACCCAGATAGAAGGAAAAGCATCACCATGGTCAACTACTCTGTCTCCGCAAACCAGCTCACCGAGGGCGCTCATGTCCTTGTCCGCGGCATCCTCGCCTACGGGCGTCTCACACGCCCGATCGAGGGCGCCGAACTCGAGGCCAGCGACCAGCGCAAGATCCAGAACGGCATGAGCCCGGTCGGCAAGCCGCACACCACGGTGACCATCACCGAGGCCGAGGTTCTGCTCGCCGACCCGCAGAATCCCACCGTCGAGGAGATCTTCGTCGCCGAGCGCCGCTACACCTCGAAAAAGAGCCCCGATACCGGAGCGAACTACTCCATCGATTCCAAGGGCACCACCCCGCCGATCATCGCGATCCCGTCGGACAAGGGCGACGGCACCTTCGACCAGGACACCAGCGGCCAGGAGCTCGCCCAGGGCCTCAACGTCACGCTCGTGCTGCGCGTCTACAAGCCGAAGAACTTCAGCAACCGCGGCCTGGCGCTCGACCAGGTGATCGTCAACGAGGAGCCGCACTACTACAACGCCGGCGGCGTCTCCACCAGCGAGCTCGCCGCACGCGGCATCGTGTTCAACACCCCGCCGAAGGCCATGCAGCCCCCGGTCGGCGGTTCCACCGCCGATGTCGCCCAGGAGATGGTCGGAACCGAGATCCAGGAAGGCCTGGCCTTCCCGGCTCCGCAGTCCACGGTTCTCGTCCAGGAACCCGCCGCCCAGCCGTCGGCACCTGCACCCGCTGCCGCGGTTCCCACCGCGGTGGCCCCGGCTGCCGCTGCTCTTACGGCACCGGCCCCGGCTGCGACCACCGAGCAGGGGCTCGCGGAGAAGCTCGCCGAGCTCGAGGCCGAGAACGAGAGGTTGAAGAACGCCGGTTCGGCCGTGGGTGCGCCCATCGCCCAGAGCCCCTGGGGCAACCAGAACGGCGGCGCTGGTGGCCAGCAGGTCGGGATCACCTACCAGGGCTGATCCACACCGGCCAGAGACGAGACCCCCGTACTGGCCTCCGTGCAGTGCGGGGGTCTCGTATTTCTCCGTTCCTCCCGCCCGCAGAACGAAAGTGTGCGCCTCACGATGACTCCCGCCGGCCCCCGGACATGGTTCTCCGCCTTCTACGACAACCCCGCGATCCGCACCCTGGGGACCGCTTGTCGGTGGACCATCTCCGGACGGCTCGGCGACCTCGGTACCGACGGCGATGAATCGGACCACAAGGCCCCGATCGACGTGCGCCACCTGATCGACGGATGCAACCCGGGCTGCCGCCATGTCGGCGCGCTGCGCGGAGCCTTCGCACCGGACGCGACCTGTCTGCTCACCCTCGACGAGCTCACGGCCGCGGTGCCGAACGCGGCCAACGCGGCCTACTACCTGCAGGCCCAGACCGACGGGCTCATCGTCATCGACATCGAGCCCGATTGCCCGCCGGGCATAGCCACGGACCTGCTCCGACTGCCGGGGATCCTCTATTCGGAGCTGTCGATGTCCGCTCGGGGCTTCCACCTCGTCGCACCCGTGCCCACGAACCTGCACGGCTTCCCGGTCGCCGCCGGCAAACGCGTGCTGCGCGAGGAGCACGGCTGGTACGAGATCCTGTTGGACCACTGGGTGACCTTCACCAGGTCCCCGGTCCCGGACCGCCTCGTTGACCGCGCTGCCGCCTTGACCGGGCCCCCGCAGTTCTCCTCCGTCGAGGAACTCTACGCCGAACTGGCGGCCAAGGCCCGCGAGAGCGCGAACGCCTCAGCCGTCACCGTCAGCACCAGTGGTCAGATGCCCGACATCCCACACGCGGAGAAAATCGTCGAGCAGACCCTGCTCAGTGCCCGCGGGCGCCTGCGACAACAGAGCGACTTCGACCACGACATGTCCCGCTGGGAGTTCTCCGTCATCGCCACCCTCTACCACTGGATGCAGGTTCCGCTGCGCACGTACAGCAGCTTTGGCATGGAGTACTCCTCCGGTGACCGTGCATGGCTGCTCTACCGGGCGGCCCTGGACGCCATCCCGGCGCGTCCGAAACACAGCCAGCTGCGCAACGGGAGGCCGTTCCTCCTCGACCGGGCGGCAGCCCTCGTCGCAGAACGCGAGGCAGCAGAAACGCGTGCATAGCGTGGCTTGACGCCTGCGCACGGGAGCGTCTGGACGGCAGCCAGTGACGTGGCGGCGGGGGAGGCGCCGGATCGCGCGGAGCGCGATCGGGTGGCGGTGGGCAGCGGGGCGACACCGCCACCGGTACCGGCCGCGTGACCGGGACTTTGTCTTCTCACGTCGTGCGCTGTGTACCGCCGCTCTCCCCTTCTTCTCTCCTTTGTTCCGCCTGCTCAGCTCACCCACAAGAAGGACATCATCCTCATGAAGTTCAATGACACCCTGACCACACTCATGCAGCAGTCCCTGGAGGTCGGCGCGACCCCTGCTCTCATGGGTGAGCCCGGCATCGGCAAGTCCTCCTTCGTCGAGGCGTTGGCCTACTCGATGGGCACCAAGGCATTCGTGCTGCCGTGCAACCAGCTCGCGGACAAGGCCGACCTCACCGGCGCGCGCCTCGCGCCATACACCAAGATCGACGGCTCCCAGAGCTACAAGCAAGTCTTCTACCCGCACCAGGTGATCCAGGAATGCATCGACTACGCCGAGGACAACCCCCGTGAATGGCCGATCCTGTTCCTCGACGAGATCAACAGGACCACCTCGGACGTGACATCCGGCGCGCTCACCCTGGTGACCCTGCGCCGCATGGGCCACATCGAACTGCCGGACAACGTCCGCATCGTCGTCGCTGGCAACGACAAGGGCACCGTCACCACACTCGACGAAGCGAGCCTGTCGCGTTTCACGATCTTCCACGTCGAGCCCGACGCCACCACTCTGGTTTCCGTCCTCGGCGACGACATGAACCCATGGGTGAAGAAGGTCCTCACCCAGTACCCGGCGCTTGTCTTCCAGAAGTCGACGCCCAACGCCATCGTCGCCGACGGCAAGGACGATGACGACGACGGCAACGTCACCATGGCCGATCTGTTCGACGGCGGTGAAGAGATGAGCCAGCTCACCACACCACGCACCATCGACAACCTGTCTCGGTGGCTCAATACCGCCGACAGGCAGGAGCTGGGACAGTACCTCGCGACGCCGGTCCAGATTGCCGGGCGTGAGACCTCACAGCTCAACGAGGTCATTGAGGCCTTCACCGGGGACACGATGTTCACCGCGCAGCTGGTGGGTGTCATCGCGGAGGACCTCGCGTCGAGCTCCGGCGGCCAGCAGCAGAACCGGGTGAACGTCCCGAAGCCGAACTGCTACGCGACTCTCAAGAAGGCGAAGAACATCACCGATCTCGCCACGGAGATCTCGCAGCTGACCAGCAACGAGGTGTCCGGCGCGCTCGTGTATGCACTGAAGGAGAAGAGTGACAATGCGCGCCTCATCGAGCAGCTCGCACAGGTAGCCACGCAGATCGAACCGGAGCACACCCGCACCCTCATCGACATGCTGCGCATGCAGCAGGCCGACCGGCAGAACCTGGAGGCATTCCTTCAGCTCGACACGCCGGTCGTCAACGCGGCCAAGCCCGTCCTGTCGGCCTTCCTCTGAGGCCGGGCCCGTCCGTGCCGTGCATCCGGCACGGACGGGCTGCGCCCGCCCCCCCCCCGAGACAACCGTCTTCCTCCGTACCACCCGTTTCCACGGTCCTCCACCACTGCCCGGCTCCTGGCGAACCGGGCGATGGCGGGGGCTGTACGCCGACTGATCCCTCGGAGGGACGGGCCCGGCTCCATACCCAGATAGAGGAGGTGGCTCATGACGATCACCGTCACGAACCAGAAGCCGGCAGTGCTCGACGCGCTGCACACGATCCCGTGCACCGGTGACTACGACCCCATGCCCGCGCTCCAGCAGACGCTCATCGATCCCCTGCTGGAACCGCTGAACCCGAACGCCCCGGCGACGCTCACCGACGGATCCGGCCACGACCTGACCGGCGACATCCCGGATCTGATCAGGCGCTGCCTCGGCAGCACGATGGACACCGGCGCTGAGAAGACTGTTAAAGAGCTGCTGGGGCAGGCCCTGGTGCACTTCAACCCGAACACCACGCTTCCCGTGGGCGAGCTCTTCGCTGCCCAGGCCGGCAGTAAGCACAATCTGCCCGCCCCTTCCCCGAACGTTCTGTACCACGCGAGCAATGCCGTCATCCCCGCCGCCAAGGAGCTGCTGGCAGGCGTCGGAGAACCCAGTCAGTTCTTCGTCGCACTCGCCTACGCATACCACCCCAACACGCTGGGGTTCTGGTTCCAGTCATCGGCGGCGTTCGACGGCTTCAAGACCTGGCTGAGCCAGCAGACCCAGACCATGGCACCCGCCCTGGCCCCGGAATCCGTCCGGCTTCTGAACGACTTCACGAATCTCTCTCTGAAGGGACTCACGGAGTCCCTGCTGCTGCGGAAGGACGACGCAGACGGCAACGACGAGTTCTCATTCGCCCGTCTGCTCATCCACATGCTCATGTCCTATGCCGGGCAGCAGGCCGGGCAGGCCGCCGCGAACGGTACAGCCGTCGACGCCGGCATCCTGCCATTCACTGTCGGCGAGCTGTTCTGTCCCCGGTCTGTGGTCCTGGTGAACGCCGAGGCCCACGCACGGGCCGCCGCGCCGAAGGTGACGGGGGAGTGGAACCTCATCAACCAGTCTCTGGCCTCGCCGGTCAAGGTGATCTCCAACGCCTCGCTGTCAAGGCTCACGAGCCTTCCGCGCGCGGCGGCCAAGGCTGCAGCCATGGTGGGGAGCAAGCTGTCCGGCCAGCCCGGGGCCCGGTCCGCCCAGGTGAAGTTCCGCAAGCAGCCTCCGAGCAAGCTCGACCTGTTCAAGGACATCACCCGGGTGCTGCACCGCATGGGTAGGGTCAACCGCTCGCAGAACATCTTCCGCACCACGAGGACGACCTTCCTCAAGGCCAATCGCCGCAATCCGGACGACTTCAACAAGCCCGGCCGGATCAACTCGGTGCAGTACATGCCCGACCTGCACGTCTACATCGACACTTCCGGGTCGATCTCCGAGGAGAACTACCAGGAGGCGGTGCTGATGCTCATCCGGATCGCCAAGAAGCTCAACGTCAACCTGTACTTCAACAGCTTCAGCCACCTTCTATCGCAGGAGACGCTGCTCAAGGTGGAGAACAAGTCGATGAGGCAGATCTGGAAGGAGTTCCGGCGGGTGCCCAAGGTCGCTGGCGGCACCGAGTTCAAGCTGGTCTGGGACTACATCAACGCCTCACCGGCACGCAGGCGTCAGATGTCGCTGATGATCACGGACTTCGAGTGGCCTGTGCCCTCGACCCGCGAGGAACACCCGCCCAACCTCTACTACGCGCCGTGCTCGGCCATGGACTGGCAGCATGTGATCCAGTCCGCCGAGGAATACGCGAACGCGATGCAGCACATCGATCCGAGCATCCGGCAGAAGCTGCTGGGCATGGTCGTCTGACTCGACCCGCCACACCGCGGAAGCCGGCAGGGGCAGTGCCGTCCGCTTCTTCTCGTCGGCACTGTCCCTGCCGGCCCGACGGCCTCGACGTTCTCCCTATCCACCCGTGTCCCGATCGGAGCCCCACGGCGCGTCCACCGAGCGTGGCAGCGTACCGAGCGGCCAGTCCGACGGAGCCTGTGATGCGAATCTCCGTTGATGTGCTCACCGTCCGATCACGCCAGGGCCGACGGCCACCGCCTGGTATTGACCGGTCCCCGTACACCCGCCCCCTACCAGAAGGTCGACGAGATCCGCGAAGCCGCCGGCGGCCGATGGACCACGTCCGAAGGCGCCCACGTCTTCCTTGCGGACGCCTCTGAAGCGATCGTCCCGATGCTCCTCCGAGATGCGAGGTCGTACCACCGCTGCCCTCATGGTGGCCCGGCAGATCCATGGCACTGCGATAGCCAAGGCGCAGCGTTCCGTCCCGCCGCCCTCGGCAGTCACGCGCAGGATGCTTCGGCAGTGGGCCTACGCCGCCGGTCACGTCGAGTCGGATCTGCTGCCGCCGACCGCATGTACGCGCTCATCTCCCAGAACATCGTCGCCGCGTCGTGCGCGGCCGGGCTGACCGCCGAGATGGCCTCGTCTCCCCGTCAGTAGGGGTTCAAGGCCGTCTGGCTCGTCCCCCCATGCGATACCTGCGCGTACGCCCTCAACTGGCACGGATATTACGCCGCATGCACCGTCCCGCCGTGCGACTGCAGTCGGCACCAGTCGCCCAGAGACACCCCTGTCCCCGCCGTGAATGGAGGAGCACTCTCCGGTTTCGCTGACGAAGCACCGTGACACCCGAATCGCCCCGGCAGCCACCCGGTAAGCGTGCACCCACCATCCCATCAGCACAGGAGGACCTCATGGGCCTGTCCAATTTCACGTCGGGATCCGACGACGACAAGACCAACGGCTCCGGCCCGCCGTCCGGTCCCCCCAACTTCCCTCCGGCACCCCTTGCATACGGAGGTGATGACGAGGACGTCGTCACGGAACTCCTCATCGACTACAACGAGAAGTTCAAGAACGCCGGCCCGACGATGTTCCGCGACGTGCTCATCGAGCAGGTCCTCGCCACACTCATCAGCAAGAACAAGCCGAACGTGCTCCTGAAGGGCTCCGCCGGCGTCGGCAAGACGAAGATCGTCGAGGACATTGCCCGGCGTATCGCCCTCGGCGACACCCTCATTCCCGACTTGCTTCAGGATTACACGGTCTACGAGCTGCCGATCACGAACATCGTCGCAGGATCCGGCGTCCTCGGATCTCTCGAGGAGAAGGTCAAGGCGGTCGTCGAGTTCGCCTCGGATCCCACCAACAAGGCGATCCTGTTCATCGACGAGATCCACCAGATCACCGGTGGCTCCAGCAGCCGCAGCGACTCGGTGCTGCGCAAGATATCGCAAATCCTCAAGCCCGCGCTCGCTCGCGGTGACATGTCCCTCATCGGGGCGACAACGTCGACCGAGTCCCGTGCCTTCGATGAAGACCCGGCCTTCGCCCGGCGCTTCACCCAGCTCGTTGTCGACGAACTCACGGTCAAGCAGTCCGAGCAGATCCTCATGGCCGTCCGCCCCGGCCTGCTCGACCACTACCGGCACCAGATCGGAGCCTCCGACGACGTCCTTGTCGAGACGGTGAAGATCGCCGAGGCCAACTCCCGTGCCGGTCAGCACCGTCCGGACAACGTCATCACTCTGCTCGACCGGGCGATGGCCGACCGGATCCTGGAGCAGAAGAAGCTCATCGTCCAGGCCGAGAACGCCGGCGACACCGTCCTCGCGCAGACGTTGCGCTCCATGGGGCAGGTGCCGCTGACCACGAATCGTGTGCTGGCTGTGGCCAAGCGACTGATGACCGGCAACGCCCAGCGGCCGGATTTCGATGTTGCGACACTGCGCGCCACGCTCATGGACCACCTGCAGGGTCAGGACCACGTGCTCGACCAGCTCATCGACCGTCTGGCCCGCGAGGAGCTCGACCTATTCCCGACCAAGGCCCCGACGACGTGGATGTTCGCCGGGGCCTCGGGCGTGGGCAAGACCGAGACCGCGAAGATCATCGCCGAACAGATGACCGGTCAGGGACCGATCATCCTCAACATGACCGAGTACCACTCCGCGTGGTCGACTTCGAAGATCATCGGCTCGCCTCCGGGCTACGTCGGGTCCGACTCCAACCAAGAGCTGCCGTTCGACACCCTTGAGTCCAACCCGCACCGGGTGATCCTGCTCGACGAGTTCGAAAAGGCCGACAAAGCCGTGCAGCGGCTGTTCCTGTCGGCGTTCGACGAGGGCTACATCCGCAACGCGCACGGCAAGGTACTCGACTTCTCCAAGGCACTGGTCATCTGCACGACAAACGCCGCCCGTGAGTCGCTCAACGGCATTCACATCGGGTTCGGATCGACTCCGAAGGCCGTCTCGCACAAGAGTCTCACCAAGGCCCTGACGGGATTCTTCGATGCTGAGCTGCTGGGGCGGCTCTCGTTGGTCGTCGGATACAACCCCATCGACGAGGAAACCTACCGGCGGATCATGGCAGCCGACTACGCCCGGCAGCGCGAGCGGATTCTGATCGCCAAGCCCCGGTTGGCCCCGGCTCTGCCGGACACGATGCCCGACGACGAACTGCGCGCCATCGCGGAGGCCACCTACGTGGACTCCCAGGGCGCCCGCCCTGCGGGCAAGGCCGTGCGCACCTGGATCGAGGACCGGCTGCTGGCCGCCCAGGCCCGGACCACGGGCGCATCCGTGCCCTCGGCCGCACCGGTCGAAGAGCCGGTGTCACCGACGGCCGACTGATCCAGAATTCGTGCTCCATCCAACACCCCCGCTCCGGTCTGTCCTGGCGGGGGTGCCCGCTGCCCGCACCGTCACGCCTGGCAGAGTGAAGGACGCCCCGATCACGACTGCCGCACAGCTACAGGGCCGGGACGCGGGGATCGCCGACAACGCCCGGCTGATGCTCGCCGAGAAGGCCAGGAGCTCCGCCGAGTGCAGCCAACCGGGCATGATGTTCGGCCTGTTGAAGAACGGCCTCAGCGGTTCTCTCGTCACGGTAGATCCCTGGGACACCGATGTCGGCGATCCAGCGCGGCACTCGCCCAAGGGGCAATCTGCCGCTCGATGGGTGACCGCGCGCCTGGGTATCGCGGTGTCCGGGGTTGTGCGGCCTATGCCACGGACCCCGGACTCACGGGCCGCACGGCCCCTGACGGGTGAGTTGAGAGAAGCACGGGAGGGCTCGTCGCCCGACGAGAGCCCTCCCGTGCTCAAGCCTGCTCCTGCGCACCCCGAATACCTATCGTCGAAAATTCGGTAACTCATTCGATTTTTGGCAAAATAGCCCTATCTGTCCCGATTCTGTCTCTCTCGACTCACCTATCGAGCCGCCTGACGAAAGACGACACCATGCCCATCGAACCCACGCTGCTCGACGACATCGACCTCTCCGCCGCCGCTGTGGCCGCAAAGGTCGTCGACCCGACGTTCTTCTCCTCGAAACTGACCGGCTCCGGCAAGATGACCGGCCTGCTCAACAAGAGCCTGCGGCCGGTCAACACGGTGACCAACACTGCGTACGCCGTCGCCCGCGACATCGAGGTCAAGCAGAGCTCGACGCATCACGACATCACCACCTCGCAGGTGCCGCTGGCCCCGATCACGCGCCGCGCGCTGCTCTCGGACGGGTCCTTCAGCCTGCCGGTGCCGCACGTCGACGACCGCTTCGCCCTGGACACCTCCTCGGCCAGTCGGGTGCAGGACTTGGACGTCTTCTTCGACATGACCCCCCAGGGCCTGACCCTGTATGAGGACAAATCCGGGGACAAGCCCACCCGATCCTTGGTCATCCAGTACCGGATGGAGCTGGTCTTCCTCAAGACGGGCCTTCCCGAGCCCGAGCGGGCGACCTCAGTCTCGCTTCCGGTCGCCTACGGAGGCCGCGACGCCACCGTGCTTCTGGACTGGAGCACCAGCCCGATGGAGAACGCCCGCGACTTCATCGAAGCTTCCCTCGTCAGTGCTGGGCTGCAGGCCTCCAATCTCGGTGACGAGTTCGACGAGTGGATGGACGCGTACCCGATCTATGAGCGCATCACGCGCCTGTCCCAGATCTGGGACTCCGAGGCCATCGCCGACGAGGTCTGCCAGTACATCCGCGACATGCCCGCCAGCCCGACCGAGGAGCAGCTGAACATGCTTGCGGTCCAGCTGCGCTACCTGGAGAACTACAACGTCCCGCTGGAGGCATACCGTCAGATCCACAAGCAGTTGGACGCGGCCTTTCCCGGGCAGATCGCGGCGAAGCTGTCGAAGCAGAATCTCAGCCTGCTGATGAACCACACGCTCGACCACCTAGAGCAGATGAAGCCACAGCTGGTCACGCCCGCGCGGCCGGCCACTTCGCCGGCCCTGCCGTCGTACCTGTCGCAGCAGCAGTTGAACGCCGTCACGACCCACGAGCCGCTGGCGATGACCCAGGCCGGTGCAGGCACCGGCAAGTCATCCGTGATCCTGGCCCGGATCGCGTATCTCGAAGCCGGCGGGGTACCCGCCTCGGACATCACGGTGCTGTCGTTCACCAACGCGGCGGCCGACAACATCACGGAGAAGAACCCGGCAGTCGGCTCGATGACGATCGCCAAGATGATCATCGACATCTACTCGCTGAACCACCCGACCCACAAGATCTCGGCGATCGACACGATCATCAACTCGATCGACATCTTCTACCCGAACAGCACGTTCGCGGCGACGTTCCGTCACCGCCTGCTGGAGGTCGACCAGAACAAGACCGGCGGATTCACCGCTCTGAACACGTTCGTCGAGAATCACTTCGACGAGGTGATCGCCCTGCTCGACCGCATCGAGCAGACCTCGCTGGAACTGCAGATCATCATCTGCTACCAGAAGATCGACGCCATGGCCGAGCCGGCCCATGTGCAGAGCAAGTTCCTCATCATCGACGAGGTGCAGGACAACTCGGTCTTCGAGTTCATCTACGTGCTGAAGTACGTCACCAAGCACGCGCAGAGCCTGTTCATCGTCGGCGACGCGTCGCAGACGCTGTACGAGTTCCGCTCGGCGAACCCGAGGGCGCTCAATACGCTGGAGGGCTCGGGGGTCTTCGCGACTTTCCGGCTGACGACGAACTACCGGAGCAACCAGGAGATTCTGGATTTCGCCAACGTCGTGCTCGGCGGACTGGAGACCAACCAGTTCGCCAACATCCAGCTGCAGGCGAACTCGCTCGTGGTCCCGACGGCCGACTCTTTCCAGGAGAAGGTCAGGCTGGCCCACCACGCAGTGCACCGTCTGCAGGGGTTCGTGTCCAACGACCTGGCGCCGATCCTGCGCAACACAGTGATCCCGGACTACGTCCAGGACTGCATCGACCGCGGTGAGCAGGTGGCCTTCCTGGCCTACTCGCGCCGGGAAGTGGCAATCATCCAGGATGTGCTGGAGCAGGTGTACCCCAGCCAGCACGTGGCCTCTCTCGTCAGCGAGCGGGTCTATGCCACGGATATCTTCTCGAAGTACATCAAGTTCTTCTGGAACGATGTCCAGCAAGCGCAGCCCGCCAACGCCGCGTTCGTGGTCTCCCAAGGGATCAAGAACAACATGAGCAAGCTGACGAAGAACGCCGGCAACCAGAACGTCGAGAAGGCGGTCCTGCGTACCATCTCCGACTGGTGGATCGAAAACAGCGCTGCGATCAACGGATGGGTTAGCCTGTGCAACCAGGGAACCCTTGCGCACAGGGAGTTCTTCGACCGGCTCCGCGACAACCTCCTGGCCTTCGAGATCTCACGCAACCAGCAGAAGCTGAACGTGAACAAGCAGAAGAACCAGGAACGTAAGCGGAAGAACCTCGAGTCCAGGGCCGCGCTCGTTGTCTCGACGATCCACGGGGCGAAGGGCCTCGAGTTCGGCAACGTCGTCGTCCTCTACAAAGAGGACACCAAGATGACACAGGACACCAGGCGGATGTTCTACGTCGCCTTCACGCGGGCCATGCAGAGCCAGTACGTGCTCTCCTACGGCACCGTGAAGAACCCGCCGATCCAGAGCAGTTACGAGCAGATCGTCAACGCTCTGACCGAGCGCGACAAGAAGAACGCCCAGCGCGCCCTCGGCGTCGACCCGGATTTCCTGGCCGATGCCGATGCCGATGCCGATGCCGATGCCGATGCTGACGCCGCCGGTTCCGGTACAGCCGGCGGCCGCGCCGCGGTCGTCACGACCCGCTGAACGGCTGCCGCACCCCGCATCACAGGGGGCGGGTGGTGCCTCACCCACCGAGGACACCCGCCCTGTCGTCCTCCAACCACCGTCACGCGGCCAAAAGGAGCACCCTTTGACCACGCCCGGCCCTCAGGGCGACTCCGACGGGCTCGCCCCCAACTCCCTGAGCACCTACGACCTGATCATCTGTCACAACGAGCGGATCGTCTTCCACGACCACTACGAATCGGCCGAACAGCGACTGCGGACGTGCGTTTCGATCCTTGTGAACTCCGATGTCCTGACTGGCACCATCACCAGCGGCAGGGCCATCCGTATTCAGCAGCTCCACAGTTCACACGTCGCGCAGTGGAGTACCCGGCCGGACGAGGTCGTCAACGCCATCGCCGAGCTCTGCCGCGGCTGGGGCATCCAGCTGCACATGAGCTCCACCCGGAAGAAGAACACCGCTCCCGCGGTGCTTTACTCCGTCATCACCAAGTACGGGCCGGACCAAGCGGTTACCGAGCTCTTCGCGAGCAAAGAGGAACGCATCGCCAGCCTGATCGAGCGCGCCGAGCACTTCTTCACCTCGCCCGGTCACATTCCCCCGCTCGTGCTCGCGGACGAGCGGCGTCTAGCCGCGCTGGTGGCCACTTTGCTCATGCCGGCCACCGTGACCCTCACCGAATCCGCACTCGACGAGGACGCCGGAGTCTACCGGCCTGCCGATACACCGCACACGATCCGCTGACCCCTCGCCCCGTCGCGATCCCGGACACCGCCACAACCACTCACACCCAAGCAAGGAGGAGCCCCATGTCCGCATCCACGATCGTCGCCTCGGGCGGCGCGTTCCGGCTCTACGGCGACTCGGTGCAGACCTTCAACCGTCTGCCGGTGGCGACCTACGCCATCAGTTTCTCGGAGATGAACGGCTACAGCCTCCACCAGACCGAGCCGCTTGCGCCCAGCGAGGAGACCATCTACGGCGACCACGCTGCGCGAGTCAAGCGCATCGTACGCGGCTACCAGGCCATGGACCGCTCACTGGGCGTGATCCTGTCCGGCGATAAGGGCATGGGCAAGAGCCTCGTGATCCGCATGCTCGCCGAGCGGGCCCGAGACGAGCTCGGCCTGCCCACCGTGCTCGTGTCGCACGACACGCCGGGGCTCGCTTCATTCCTGGACGAGCTCGGCGAGGCCGTCATCGTCTTCGACGAGTTCGAGAAGGCCTTCTCGATCAGGGAGGACGACAATCCGCAGAACCAGTTCCTCAGCCTCTTCGACGGCCTGAGCACCACCAAGCGCCTCTACGTGCTCTCTGTCAACCAGCTGCACCGGGTCAGCGACTACATGCTCAACCGCCCGGGCCGGCTGCACTACCACATGCGCTTCGCATATCCCGACGCCGACATGGTCGCCGGGTACCTGCGCGACCAGGTGCCCGGGATCGACGACTTGCAGGTCGCCGAAGTCGTCGACTTCTCCCGGAAGTATGACGTGAGCTTTGACCATCTGCGCGCGATCGCGTTCGAGCTGAGCCTGGGGGAGCGCTTCGCCGAAGTGATCGCCGACCTCAACATCAAGCGCACCAACGACCGCGGCTACGACACCGTCCAGGCCAGCATTTCCTGGGCCGACGGCAGCACCGACGTCACCAGTGGGCACATCGATCTGTTCGACCACGACGCCCTGCAGTCCATCTCCGACTGGGAGCTCGGCGTCGAGCTGAGCTTCCGCATACGCGACGCCCGCCCGTCCAAGGACGGCTACGTACTGCCCGGCGACGCCTTCAAGATCACCGGCACCCGCGACGAAGAGCAGAAGGCCGAGGAGGAGCGCTCGTTCGACGCCCTCGCGGTCACTCTGCGCCGTCCGCAGAAGGAGTCGATCGACTTCTGAGCCACGCCCCCTGCGAGTGCTCCTCATGAACGCACCAGCAGCCCCGGAACCGCAAAGGAGGGCCATGACCACCCGTCGTTTCGACTCCGATCCGGACGAGCCATACGGAAGGTGCCTGCAGTGCCCCAGCCTGGTGCTCACCACGCAAGCCGACGCCACCACGCATATGACCGAGACCTACGTGGCAGCTCAGGCCGACGGAGGAACCAGTGGTCACTCCGTGGAGGTGACCAATCCGCCACGCAGCCGGCGCATTGAGACAGAAGTCGCCCGGGTCGTCGACACCGCGATCACGGATGCCATTGACAGGCTGCAACGGCTCGTCGAGCTCGGCGACGTCACCGCTGAAGAGATCACCCACAGCCTTCGCTGGCACAACGAATTCGACGAGGCCTGGCAAGAACACTTCAACGAGTAGAACCCGGCTGCCCGGCCCATTACGGCAGAGAAGCGTCATGACCACGACCAAACCTGAGAACCCGTACGCACAGGCGTACGCCTCCTTCCTTGCGGAGACTCGGAACCATCAGCTCGTCGTCCTGCACGAGGACGGCGTCTACCGCCATCTGCGTATCCAGGCCCCCGGCACCCGGGCATGGTCGTGGGACATCTCCACTTGGCCGGGGCACCTGGCCACCAGCGGAGACATTGCCGACGGCTACATGTTCGCGCGAGAGCACGACATGGTCGAGTTCTTCTCGCACGCAGGGAGGCGCGACGGCTACTACTCCGACGGTGCGCCGAGCATCGACGTCCGGTACTGGGCCGAGAAGCTCTGCGGCGGCCGCTCGCACGAGGTGAAGAAGTACGAGCCCAAAGTCTTCCTCCAGCACATCAAGGACTGGCTGTCCGAGGACGAGGAACTCGGCGATGAGGCACAGCGTTTCCACGAGCAGCAGCACGCCCTCTTGTGCAGGCTGTACGAACTGCGCGGTCTCGGGCAAGCGACGCTGATCGAGAATCTCGAGGCGCACTGGGCTCCCACATACCGTCCCGGGCTGCAAGGCCGCGACGCCACCAAGGCGGCGAAAGACCGCCTGTGGAGCACCGACGGCCTCTCGGGCGAGCAGTCCGACCAGCTCGCCGAGGAGTTCGACTGGGTAGAGCTCGGTGACACAGAGATCAAGAAGCAGTCACCCGCCGAAGAACGCGAGCGGATCCTCGGCGAAGCAACGCTCTACGCGGCGGAGTCCGAGCACGAGGCCCGGGAATGGCTGCGAGACGATGCTGAGGCGCGTGAGATCTTCGGAGAGGACGCGTACTGGGAGAGCGACTTCCGCACGTACGACGTTCACTTTCTTTTCACCTGCTACTGCATCGACCTCGGCGTGCGGCTGTACCACGAGCATGTCGAGAAGCACGGCGTCAACGACACCTACGTCCTCGTACAGGACGACAGGGTGGCCAACCGCCCGTCGCAACCGGTGATCGACCTCGGAGTACTGGACTACAGCACCCCCGACGCGCACACCGCGCGTGACGCTCTCTTGGCCCGCGAGCAGATCATGACCGTGCCTCAGGCACGAAAGGAACTTCCGGAGGCGGTGGAAGAGCTCACCGCGCTCGTTCGGTCCCACGGCGACACCGGGACCCTGGAACGTCTCAACGCAGCCCTCACGAAAGAGCACGACGCGGTGGAGCGTGCGGTCGGCCAGGTTGGTTCGTTCCGTGAATGACGGCCTTTGGCTGTCGAACCAGCGCGAGCACGGCGTCGGTGTTCAGGCATTCAGCCGGGCTCGGAACCGCAGTACCTCACGGGCGTGGAACGAAGACGCGATCGACGATCCTGCGGTGTTCCCGGACTGGACTGGCCGACGCTGCACCCCTGGGGCTACTACGTCCATTCACGCATCGGTGTACCACCTGCCAGCCCTGCCGCGTCGCCATCAAGAGGCGTGCGCTGCGGTAGACCAGTAGCTCGTGGTGTACCTGCCAGTGGTCCGCCGGGTGGATGCCATCGGTTCCGACGAGGTGCAATAGCCCGTACTTCGAGCCGAGCGACAAGACACTCCGCGGACGGCGGCCGGGCGGCGCTCGATGTGACCGTAGACGCCGCCCAACACACGGCTGCGTGACCTGAACCGTTTCGACTGGTGAGTGCGGTGCGCGAGGGCAGTTGGTACCCGCACGGGGACGTCATCAACCACCAGAGCGCCGTCCCCGCAACTACCTGCTCGACCGACCGCGCAGCACCGATCCCGAAAAGATATCGCCAGCCCCGGGAATCGGCCGGGAGCCGGCGCCCACGCGTCATACTCATCATCTGGAGGACCCTGTGACCGTCGCCCCTGGGCAGGTCTACCGTTCGCTCAGCAAGCGTCACCACCCCGTTGACGGTGCCATCCGCATCAAGGTCGTTGGCCGGCCCAACACCGATCCGGGCGGGTGGCGCTTCGGGAAGGTCGACATCGTCACCATCACCCGGGACGGCCGAGAGATCCGCCGACGCGCCATCGAGATGTCCCAGCTGCACGACAGCGGGACCACTCGCGACGGCAGGCCCCGCCGTACCGGCTATGTGCGCGAAGCGGCCACAGGGCAGGGACCGAAGGGACTCAAGAGCGAGACCGCGTCCGTCACCGAGGAGCCTCAGCCGTGACCGAGGCCCTGCCCGGTGTCCTCGCTGACTTCGTCGCTCATCGGCGTCATCGAGAACTGGCCGCCGAGGTCGATGCAACTGCGGCTATGCGAGTTTCCACCCCTGTGGGGGACAGGCACGACGCGCCGCCGAACGCGCTGTCCGCCGAACAGGAGGCGATCGAGCGGGACCACCCGGCCACCGCGCTCATTCACGGCTACGGCAATTCTCCCGCGCGGCGTCTCGCCTGCGGACACCGTCTGCACGAGGTCTGTCAGCGCTGCGACAGGTGCCCACACACCTGCTGCTACGTCTCGTTGAAGGTTGTGCCGTGATCTGGCTCGTCATCTTCGCTGCCGTCACCCTCACCTTCTGGATGCTCGTGCTGGCCCTGGGAGGACACCGGTGAGCAGCTGACCGGCCGCTGAGCGTGTCCCGATGCGACGAAGCGGTCGCGCCTGACGAAGCGCATGTTCTCACGACCGGTCACTTCGCCAAGGACGGGCGCCCGGCCGAGCCGCTGCTGTACCCGGAGACCCGCACGAAGGTTGGGCACTGGCTGACCCCACAACCGACGGCACTTCGTCCCCATCCCATCTGCTAGCCCCGACCGGCCGCCATTCGGATGCGGCCCCGGCCGCGCGCGAGCACCCGCGCACCACACCCTGAGAGGATCCCATGAACGACACCCAGCCTGCCGAGCCGTGCACGGACCCGCGTCACACCGGACCCATCCACGACCAGTTCGGATGCACCTGTCATGCCCCGGCCGTCAGCCGCCCGACTGGCCTCGACGCCCTGCTCGACTACGTCGTCGCCAACCTCCCCGACGAGGATGACGCCCCGACCGGCCAGAAATTCCCGTGCGGGCTCGGCGTCTTCTGCGATACGTGCGGCGCGACTTTCAAGGGCGACTTCATCGTGTCGGACACCATGACCAAGGTCGAACGACTGGCCGTCATCCGCGACCACGTGCGCACCGAGCTGGGCTGGCAGTGCGACGACGCGGGCGACTTCTGCCCGAAGTGCCGGCCGAACGTCCCCACCGCCGAGCAGCCCGTCGACGGCGAGCACCAGGACAACGAGTTGCGCGCCGAGTTGGCCAAGCTGATTCGTTGGCACAAGGAAGACGGCGAGCAGCTCACCAAGATGCGTTCCGCGATCGAGCAGCTGCGCGCCGAGCGTGACGAGTTGATCCGCCAGCGTGACCGCATCGCGAACGACACGACCAAGGCCATCGCGGAGCAGCCCACCGGCCCCACCGACCGCCCCGCCAGCGAGATCAACCGCGAGCAGCGCGACAACATCGACTTCAACCGCGGCGGCGTGGTAGCCGCCCTCCGCGACGCCCTGCTCGACCCGGCCGAGCACACCCCCACCAACGCCACCGTCGCTGCCCGCCTGCTGCTCGCCGCCCACACCCGCCAACTCGCCGCCGCCGCCCGTGAGTACACCACCCAGCGCAACACGGAGATGCGCAAGGCCGGCGACCGGCGCCGCAGCGCCACTGTCACCGGCATGCGCCACATCGTCCGCATGCTCGACGCCCGCGCGGCCCTGGTCGACCCGCAGCCTGAGGTTCCGGCCGCCGAGCAGCCCGCCTTCGCCCTTCCGGCGCTCGCGGTCCCCTGCCCCCGCTGCGAGTCGGCCCGCGGGCAGCTGTGCACCAGCCACAACGGCACTCGCGACCGCCACCACGACGTCCACCAGGCCCGCACCGCCGCCTACCAGGAGCATGCCGGCCGATGACCAGCATCACGACCGCGCTGTGGCGCCAACGTGACCGCCGCATCCTCGCCTCTCTCCCCGGTAGCCCTCATCGCCGATAGCCCGCAGCCCACCTCGCCGCCCGCCGAGGACCGGTCGCCGCAGTACTGCTACACATGCAGGAGCAGGTGCGGAGCCTGCCACTGATCACCTGGGGCGCCGCCATCGTGCGGCGCCCCGCCATCACGGAACACCCTGTGGGATTCCGTCATTCCGCCTATTTCACCTACGGCGTGCACATCCCGCTCACTGAGAGGACCAGTGTGGGCGAAGCAGTGCACCACATCGACCCCGTGTCTCACACCACCAACCGGCAGGACGACGACGTCGGTCACCTCACCGCAGGCAACTATGACGACGGTCTGTTCCTCGTCACCAAGTGCACCCGCATCGAATTCAGCTCCTACGAGCACGTCACCGCTGATCCCGACATGGGGCAGTCGCAGGGCGGAACGACCAGCTCGCTGTAGCTGTACAGGCACTCGGATACAGAGACCGGGACGTGCCTGCTCCCGCGCCCTAACACCTCCGCCCACCACGCTTTCGCACTCCCGTCCTGCACCTCACTCTTCTCGAACCGCAAGGAGAAGTACGTCATGAGCGTATACATGATCACTGCCGCCATCACAGTCCCCGCCGACCGCTCCAAGCCGCCGGATTTCGACCACGGCCGCCGCCTGGTCGACAAGGGCACGGACCCGGCGGAGTTCAACCTCGACGACCCGGAGCTCCAGATCAAAGACGTCCTCGGCAGCGTCTTCGACCCGGACACGCACCTCGATCAGAACGGCGAACCGACCGCCGAGATCCTCACGCTGTACGGCCACAAGGTGATCGACGACCTCGAAGAGGCTCTCGCTCCGGACAACGACGAGATCAACGACATCATCGTGGCCGGGCACCGGCTCTACATCTCCGGTGGCCTCTCTTTCGGCGACCCGCCCACCGAAACCGCCGAGGCGATCAGGAACGCCTACCGCCTGCCCACCAGCGTGCTGTGGGTGATGGGCTTCATCCCGGACTGCAGCAAGCCGCTGTCGCGTGCAGGCGGCAGCACGGGTGCGGTGACTGACACGGACGTCGTCGACGCCATCGCGCTGGGCCTCGGCACCCGGCCGAATTGGTCGGGTGCCCAAGAACTGACATGGATCGCCGACACGATCGGCAAAGTGCGCCCGCACCCCGGCGATCAGGACCCCGTCGAGTACTACGAGCACTACACCGCCAAGACCGGCTTCGACCCGCTCGCCGATGGCTTCCTGGCCAGCCACATCGACGCTGGCTTCGGCGACGAGACCAGCGAAGAGGACTACGAGGAGAGCTGATCTCGGCCGAGAAGACTCCCACCATCTGCAAGTGCTGCACCCTCAAGCAAACCAATGACGACGAGTCCGTCCGCAGTGAGCACTGTGCATTTTGAAGTTGCTGGTCAGGGGGCTGGTGTGCGCGAGGTCTTGTGTGCTCCTCGCCCCGCTCATCCTGCTGGTGTGTGTCTTCGACCTCCCCGACAACTGAGCAGCCCGGCAACGCACCAGACACAGAGAACCCCGGTGATGCATCAGCATCACCGGGGTTCCTTCTTTTCGCCCGCTCGCTCCTCATCTATGATCGCACCTCCAGTTCCGGCTCCAGGCCAACATCGAAAGAATCCACGAGCGTCCCGTAGTTGTCGGACCGGGCCTCATCCAGGCCTACGCCGTTCTCCAGGCCGCGGTTGACGACCCGCGAGGCCGAGAACTTCAGCACCAGGTAATCGCCCACATCCTTCTTGCCGAAGCGCACCTTGTGCCCCTTGTGAGTCTGCCGGTAGAAGCGGCCGAAGCCTGCGAGCACCACCGTCTCCCCGGCACCGACTGCACTCGTCAACTCGCCGATCAATACGCCGTACACCTGCTCCACGACCTCGGCCGGCTGACCGCTGCGTGCCGCGACCCGAGAGATGAATTCGCGCTTGCTGACGCGCGGACTCTCCGTTCCCATGCCCACACCTTGTCCTATCGTCCTTCGGTCTGCACTTCTTACTTGAAAACCAGCCTATCCGACTCAAGTGCCTATCGGGAAAGCATTGAATAGCCTATCTGGATCCAGTCGACTACAGCTCGAAGTCAGGCTCGATCTCCTGCCGGTCGTCTTTGTGCTCGTAGTCGACCGTCTCGGTGATCGATTCGTTCTTCGGGCCCCGCCGCTTGCTTGTGATCTTGTCGTGGGACTCTTCGAACTGCCGCTGCTGCGCCACACGATGCGCTGCATTGAGCTTCGAATCCACATTGCGCTGTCCGAATTCCATCATCGAGCTGCCCGCCGACTTCGTGCCCTGCTCGAGCGCGCTCACACGCTTCCTGTTCTGTGCGCGCTGCTGCTCCCAGCGCCCACGGTCCTCCGGAGTGACATAGCCGAACATCTGCGCGAAACGGGACCCGTATAGCGGCTGCTGCTCGGCCTGCTGGTCGTTGCTCATGATCGCCCCTCCTCCTTCTTCGCTTTCTCGGCGCTGCGGTCGTCCGGTCCGCCGACCTACAACGGCTGGTACTCGTCACTGCCGGGCTTTGCCTGGCTGGATGCCCAACCCCAGTCGAAACCGGCATCCTGCTGGGGCGGCTGTCCAGGAGCCGTCCGGTACACGGTCGACCTGACCTGCTGCTCCTGGACGAACCGGTCCGGATCGTCAACGGCGTTCTGCAGCGTTCTGGCCCAGTCCTTGCCGAAGCTCCACATGAGGTACTTCTCGACACCCGGGTACTCCCGGCCGACCTCCTCCATCGCGTCGGTGAAGGCGTTGGAATAGACCTCCTGTTGCTTGTCCGGCAGCAGGCCGTCGATGTCCATGCTCGCGAGCATGGTCTCCGACTGGTCCATCCGCTGTTGGAGGACCGCGGGCAGCCAGCTTGTGTCCAGGCCCTGCTTCCTTGCGGCGAAACCGACGAGATAGCCCAAGACGCTGCCCGCGTAGGCCGCCTGGTCACCTCGCTCGATCCCGTCGATCATGGACTTGGCCATCGTCTCCGCCAACTGGACCTGGTGCGTGTCGGCCCCCATGGGCTGGCGCAGTGTGAACATGCCGTCGTCGGGAATCTGGTGGCCGAGCTGGTCGTTGAACTCCCCGGCCCAGACCTCACGCACCCGGTCGGTGCCAACCACCTGCTCCGCGTGCGCAGGAGCCTTGACGATCCGCCCCTGCGCCATCCCGTTGAACATCAGAAGCAGCTCGGGCTCCGACTCGAGCCGCTCGCCGATGATGATCCGTGCGCGCGTAACAACTTCCTGCCGCTCCAGACCGTCCTCGGCGATCTGGCTGCGTAGCCGCTTACGCATCGCCCGGTAGCTGGCATAGATCTCGTTGCTTTCGTTCTGCGGGTCACGCATCTTCCAGAAGGCGTTCTCCATGAGCGCGACCTCGGTCATCGCCGCCGACTCCGGGGTGAACATCTCACGGTTGCCGCGCTCCCGGCGCTCCATCTCCTCCAGCCGGCGCTGCCACTTCTTCGACAGAAACCAGTTGCGGTCGGTCTTCTTGCCCTCCCGGCCAGCCATGAACGCCTCGTCACCGGCCAGCGAGGGATCCCGCTCCAGCCTTGCCTCAGTACCCAGGTCCACCAGGTGGTTGCGCCGGCCGGCCTCGCGCTTCGCGAACGACCCCACCGACCTGGTCCGGGCGTCCATGCGCTCCTGGACCTTGTCCTTGAGCGGCTGCAGATAGGTGCCCATCTCCTCCCTGAAGTCGGGGGAGAGCATCCGCATGGCGGCCATCATGCCCACGGCCTGGATCACCGAGTTGACGTTCACCCCGCGCGAGAGCGGCCTGAAGCAGCTCTGCAGCATCATCTGCATGTAGACGCTGTGCATGACGTCGAACTCCTGCTCGCGCTCCTCGTCGTTGAAGCCGGGCACGAGCAGCTTCGAATCCCGCAGCGACTGCATGTACTTCTCGCCCGCCAGCCTGGTCTCTGCCCGCAGCTTGAGCAGCTGCTCGCGCTCGTCCAGGCCAGCGCCACCGGCCGCTGCCCGCTCCTCGTCGGTACTGCGCCGCCTGCTCCGGTCGTCCATCCGGGCGCGGGTCTTCGCGCCGAAGAAATCCCGCGCGCGCTCCCGCAGGTGCTCCCAGTTCTCCCCCCGTGATTTCCGGGGTCCGGTCTCATCGATGATCTCGGCGTCCACGATTCCCTCCTCGCGTCCGGGCAGCCATCCGGCGTAGATGTTCCGCGGCTGGTCCCGCGCCGTCGGCTGCTCGTCACGCGCACCCGGGGTATGGCCACCGGCGACGGGCAGGTTCCTCGTCGAACGTCCGGGGCCCTCAGGCCCCGTCCCGCGCTCGTTGTCCCGCGCCATCTCAGCCCCCCATCCCGTAGCCGCCGGTCTGCTGCTCACCGGCATCGAAGCTCGGCACGTAGACCGGCCGGCGTGCTCCCACACCGACCGCGTGGACCGAACGCCTGTGTGCGCCGCGCGTACGGGAGGCGTCCGCGGTCTCGGTGATCACGTCGCGCTTGACCACCGAGGCGTCGACGGCGATTTCCGTCTCCGGGGCGTCCGGGCCGTGCTGCCCCAGGACGTCCAGGGCGCGGGCCGTCTCCATCCGGGCCTTGCGCGTTCCCACAGAGGCGAACTGTCCGTTCATCTCGCCGTCGTAGACGCTCTCGCGGTTCTTGGCCGCGTGCACGAGGGCGGCGAAGTCGCCGCCGTAGGCCATCCGGTCCATCACGGTGCCCACCAGTGACGGATCTTCCTCCAGATTGCGGATGAGCCCGGTGGCCGGGTCCTCCAACGCGCGCGCCACCCGGGACACGTAGTCCGGGTTGACCGTGACCCCGAAGCCCTCCCTGGATGCGTAGAACTCGACGAACTGGACCTCCCACTCCTTGGTCGTGGCCTGGACGGGCTCACCGTCGGCGAATTCCGGGCGCCACTGGTTCGGACCGACATGTTCGAGCTTGCGGCCGCGCCACAGGTCGCGCCCCGGGCCCTGGAGCATCTCGTACTTGTGCCGCGCCTCGGCCGCGTCATGCTTGGCCTGCAGGATCGACTGGGTCACCGGGTAGGTCACCTCCAGCACCGCCTTGAGGTCCTCGCTGCGCAGGGCGCGCACCGCGCGCTGGCTGAACGAGCCGCCCAGCCCGGTGCCGTGGGCCTTGATGGCCGTGGCGAACATGCTCGCCTCCTGGTCGGCCTGCGTGATGCCCGGGGTGCCCTGTTCATCGCCGAGATTGCGGGCGTAGCCGTCCAGCTTCTTCTCGCTGCCCTTGGCCCCGGTCTCGACACAGACCTTGCGCACGCTCTGCAGATGCGTCTGGCGGTCCGAGAACGTCAGCGCCGAGCCGAACTCACCGCGCTGGGCCTGGCGGTACAGCCCACTCAGTTGATCCGTCACGACCTGCTGGCCGAGCCGGACAACGGCCACCCCGGCGGCACCGGCCAGCGCCAGACGGCTGATCCTGTTCGCCTCGCCCCGCGAGCTCTCCAACTCCTCGGCCAGCTCGCTGTCCTTCGACAGAGCGACCCGGGTGTCCAGTGAAACCTGCATGGCCAGTGGGTGGGAGCCGTCGGGCTTCACCACGCCGGTGTCGAGCAGGTTCGCGGGCACCGAGAGCTTCGCCATGGCCTCGGCCTTGGCCGCCTCGCCGTGCAGCTTCACCACGGCGACCGCGTCACCGTCGAAGTCGCCGTCGAAGCACTGGTCCATCACCGGGTTGATCGCCGCTCCCGTGAGCCGATCGTCGATCGCCACGCGCAGGTAGCGCACGCCGGCGTCACGCAGCACCGGGTCGCGCCACACCAGCGCGTGATCATCCTCTGCCAGGCCCAGCTGCGCGGCCTTGACCGAGCTCAGCGCGACCTGGTCGACATCGAGACGGGGATCGGCCGTCCAGACCATCGTCGCCGAGTCGGAGAGCCGCGAGGACATCAGCCCGGTCTTGAAGATGTTGTTCTTTCCGGTGAGCACCCGGTTCTGCACGTCGGTCGTGATCGCCTCGAAGGCGCGCTGCGCACGCGAGACCGATTCGCTCATGCCCCGGCGGATCTCCGCACGCTTCTTGGGCGGCAGGCTCTGGCCCTCCAACTGCTCGGCCATGTACCGGTATCGACAGGCCTCGACGAAGACGTCCTGGTAGCTACGGGTGTAGTCGTGCGGGACGGAGGTCCCGTCGTCGAACTCCTGGCCGCTGCGCAGGTGCGAGGACAGCACCGGCAGCTTCCAGGACGTCGCGCTCACCGTCTCGGTCCGCTCACCGGTCGGATACGTCAGCGGGAACGGGATCTCCATGTCGCCGCCGCGGTCGCCGACGAGGTTGCCGAAAGACTTGCGCATCGCCGTCGTGTTCAGCCCTGGGAGCTGGCCCTCCTTGCGCGGCTGCGTGCGCAGCAGTTCCGGCATCGCGATGAGGCGGCGCTCGGGCCGCTCGTCGACACTCTCGGCCGGGCCCACGATCCGCAGGGTGCCGTCGGCCTCCATGTCCATGCCCGTGACCAGGAGGTACTCGCGCAGGTTCGACTCGGGTCCGGAGTTGTGGCCGTAGAACTCCCGCATGATCGCCGGGCAGCCCTGCGACTGCAGCGCCCAGGCCAGCTGAGAGGAGGCCTTGCGGCCACGGCCGGACAGGACCGCCTCGTCGTCGTAGATCTTGGTCTTCTCATCGACGGCCATGTGCGTGACCACGAAGCGCATTTGGCCCAGAGCACCGCTCGGACCGGGCTCCAGCAGGTTCGAGTCCGGAACCGGCCGCACCAGGTCGCGGACTCCTCCCGACATCAGCTCGCGGGCCGAGCCCGCGTTGCGGCGCGAAATCAGCGAGAACGGGCTCATCACCACGTCCATGTCCGGATTGGCCCTGAACCACTGGACCTCCTGGTCCAGACCCCGCTCCCGCGCCTCGTTGAGATCCATGTCGCGGTCCACGACCAGCGAGATCACCCCCTTGTTGCCGTGCAGGTCGCTGATTTTGTCGCCCACGACCAGGTCACGCAGCAGGCCGCCGGCCCCGCGGATACGGTGGCGCTCAGCGAACTCACGGCTCACAGCAATCGGGTCGTCGGCCGTCCAGCCGCCGAAGGTCATCAGCGCCGTGCCCGTGGGCCGGGTCACCTCGGAGCACTGCATGATCGTCGAGGCCGTCATCTGCTGACGGTCGAAGGGGTCGTAGCGCAGCGTCTCCAACTCGGGACGGCTCATCAGCGGGGCGCGCGAGCCCGTCACAGTCCGCGGATCACCCGGCTCGATGGTTCCGTCCGGGCGCACCACGGCGCCCTCGGTGAGGTACCGGACGATGCCCTGGTTGGTCGCGCCTCCCGTCATCACCGGGTCGAAGTAGCCTCCGGGAGCCTCCAACCCGTTCTTGCCCTTCCCCGTGAGCACGGCCATGTTCCGTCCGCCGGTCAGATGCCAGGCATCGAAGCGGTTGTCATCGGCAGGGTCAGTGCGATCGCGCCCGGCCCGGTACTCGGCGTAGATCGTCGAACCCTGCTTGATCTCGTTGGAGTAGCGCACGCGCTTCGCCTCGGTGCGCAGGATCGAGGCCGTCCACTCATCCAGCTCCGAGCTGACCTCGCCCGTGGCCGGATCGACCTGATGCGCCGTAGCCCGCTCGATGAAGTCGACAGGGTGCTTGGTGCCGTAGAGCTGCGAGTACACCGCGTTGAGCGAAGTGGGCTCGCCGGTGTGGCTGCGTCCGGAGACGAGGTCGCCGGCGATCTGGTACTGGATCCGCTCGTGCATCAGCTGCGCGTAGCCACGCAGAATCGTGCGCTCCTCGACCGAGGTCGGAGCCTCGCCCGGAGTCTGCGCCGCGATCCGCGCCTCGTAGCCGGGGACGATGAGCGCGTTCTCGCCGCTGGCGAACCGGGTCACGATCTCGCCGTGCCCGCCGACGTCGAAGACCTGGCCGATCTCGCCGGAGACCGGCGTGGTCTTTCCGTCACGGCGTAGCTTCTCGCCGCTCCAGCGGATGATGCCCTGCTCGTCGATGAGGATCTCACCCGGCGTCGTAGCGTTGCGCTCCAGGCTCTCGCGTACGGTGTCGCCGATGCGGCGCATGAACTGCGATTCGTGATCGGCGATGGGCCGGGCCCGGTCGGCGTCGAAGCGCACGATTCGATCCTTGAACCTGGTCGTCTGGAAGCTGCTGCCCATCATCTCGTCGGGGGAGACCCCGCAGCGGCGCAGCGCCGACGCCAGGTTGTCCAGATTTGACCACTGGCCGGTCGGACTCGTCATGTACTTCGCGACCCGGGCCGGGTCGAAGCGCTGATCGATCCACTCGCCTTCGATGTCGTGCGGCTCGGGTTCCCAGGTGCCCACGAGCTCGAAGGGCACGTCCTCGGCATGTGCGCGGACCTTCTCCGCGGCCGGCCCGCCGTAGACCAGGTTTCCCAGGTCGGGCACTTCACCAGCCTGCAGCTCGCCGATCTCCTCAAGGCGCTCCTGGTACATCTCCTCGGTCGCTCCCGGGCGCAACAGGTCGCTGCGCGCCCCGGTGAGCACATCCCAGTAGGTGCGCTGGATTGCCGCGATCTCCGCATCAGAGGCGTATTCCGGTGGCTCCAGCTCGTCGGGCGCGTCGCCGGTGCGCTCCAGTTCGGCCTCGGCATGGGCAATGAGCTCCTCGACGCCGAGTGCCGCGCGCAGGTTCTCCCGTGCGGTCCCGACGGCTTGCTTCGCGTAGGCCTCGGCCGGCTCGGCGTCGACGAAGAAGGTCGGCAGCGAACGGTTCTTCGCGTCGCGGCGCAGCATGACCTTCGCCCCAGGACGAGGTTTATGCTCCCCGGGAAGCACGTAGTCGGAGACGACGAGCATCGACTCCCGGTCGACGTGGTAGCTGTCGGGCACGTCCAGGGTCGTGCGGCCGCGGCCTGCCTCGGGGTGTGTCGTGCCGACTTCGCCGACAGCCCGTCCCGGCATGTCCTCGCGTTCGATGCGCTGGCCCTGCGCGAAGCGCAGCAGCCGCACGGCCTCGGCCGGGGTAGGGGAGGGCACCGCCATGCCGCCGGGCACCCGGTGGTTGGTGCTGTAGCGCAGTACCGTGCCGGCGTCGTAGATGCGCGCCCCGGCATACCCCTCCTGGCGCATGTCGGTGAGCCGGATCTCCATGCCGGTCCCGGAGATCTTCGCCTTGATCTGGCCGGGCTCGCGGTCGCGCAGCACCTCATAGGCCACACCTTGGGCCTTCAGCTCCTCGAGAAGTGCCACCGAACGCGCTACGGCGCGCGGCGACATGAAGCGGTTGCGGTCGACGCGGCCGGTCTGCGGGTCGCGCCCGCCGTCGATGACCCACTTGCGGACTTGGTCGTACTCCTGCTGGCTCATTTTGTCCATGAGCGCAGTGAGTCCGGCGGCGTCGTCGTTGGTCATGGCCCGGCCTGCCTCGTACGGCTTGCCGTCGCCGTCGACGCGCCAGAGCACCATGTTCCCGCGCCGGGGATCAGCCAGGGTCTCGACCTCGCCACCGGCCACGCGCACGATCGTCTCGTCGGGCAGGTAGACCAGCTTGGTGCCCGCCCGCTTCACTGTGGCGCGCTGTGACCAGTCAGGGTCGTAGGGGCTGATCGGCAGCCGAGCGGACCTCGGGTCGGTCTGCGTGCCGACGCCGGTGATACGGGTGAACTCCCGCTGCAGCGTCTGGTAGCGCTCGTTGCCTGGTGTGTGGTCGCCGAACTGCGGCTCGTAGCCCGGCACTTTCTCGGCGAAGGCGGCGTCGATCGCGGTCAGGCAGTCGCTGACGCCCAGCCGGGGATCCGCGATGGCCGTGCCGCGCCGCGCGAGGATCTCGTCGGCCCGGGTGCGGATCGCCTTGGCCTGGGAGATCGGAATAATCTCTCCGTTCTGGTCCCTTGCCTGTTCGACCGCCTTGTAGAACACGTACTCATAGAAGTACCTGCGCAGACCGTGCGCCTTTTTCATTGCCTCTCAGCCTCCTGCAGACGCCCGGGTTTCATATCTATTGATAGATCCTATCCTGACGAGTCGATAGGTGGCGATAGATGATTCTGGAGATGGGGGTTGTGCGATTACTCTCCCTGTCTGCGTCATGCATGGATCCACCCATTCGAGGTTCTATGATGGGTTCATCATGAGTAGCCTTCGGATTACGCATCCAGATCTCGCCCAGCAGCTCGTCGAACCCGGCCTGGGCGACGTCCTGACGGCAGGCAGCGGCAAGAAACCCGAGTGGCGCTGCGATACCGACCCACGGCACATCTGGAACGCCGCCGTGTACAGCCGCGCTGGCGGCGTCGGCTGTCCGGTCTGCGCCGGGAAGCTCGTGATCCCGGGCGTCAACGACCTCACAACCACACACCCCGATCTCGCCGCGCAGCTCGTCGATCCCGAACTCGGCACTCGCCTGAGCGCCGGATCCAAAACCAAGACCGAATGGCGCTGCGAGACCGACCCGCGGCACGTGTGGACGTCCCACGTCGGCAATCGTGTGCTCGGGCGTGGATGCCCGGTGTGTGCGAACAGGCTCGTGATCCCGGGCGTCAACGACCTCACAACCACGCACCCCGATCTCGCGGCACAGCTTGCCGATCCGTCGGCAGCGGAGCACGTCTGCGCGGGGAGCACACGGAAGATGCAGTGGCGCTGCGCCATCAACCCCGCGCACAGTTGGAACGCTCGTCTCGTCGATCGCACTATGGGGGGCACCGGCTGCCCGGTCTGCTCCGGGCATCGCGTGCAGCCAGGCACGAACGACCTGGCCACCACACACCCGGATCTCGCGGCACAGCTTGCCGACCCCGACATCGGACGAGCCGTCAGCGCCGGGAGCGTGACAAAGGTCCGGTGGCGGTGCCAGGCCGACCCCCGGCACGTCTGGAACGCGCAAGTGAGCAACCGTGTGGCCGGGAACCTCTGCCCCGTCTGCGCCAACCAGATCGTCATGCCCGGCGTCAACGACCTCTCAACCACCCACCCGCACGTCGCCGCGATGCTCGTGGACCCGTCGGCCGCCGCCGCGGTGACCGCCGGATCCAAGCAGATCCTGCACTGGCGCTGCCCGGACAACCCCACACACACGTGGCCCGCGGCCTGCTACCACCTCACCGGGCCGAATCCAACCGGATGCCCGCGGTGTTTCGGCCCGCTGCCCAGCCAAGCCGAGAGCCGGCTGGCCGAAGCCGTACGCCGGCTCATCACCGGGCATCGCGTCCTGACCTCCCACCGCGGCGCACTCGAAAACAGCCAGGAACTCGACATCGTGGTACCCGGTCTCGGCCTCGCCATCGAGTTCAACGGCCTCTACTGGCACAGCGTCGAGGCAGGCCGGGAGCAGAACTACCACGCGACCAAGAGCGCTTCCGCACGCGCCCGTGGTCTGCACGTGCTGCACGTCTGGGAAGACGACTGGCGGGACCGACCGGACATCGTCCTGCGCGCCCTGGCGCACCGGCTCGGCGTCACGAGGCGGTTGCTCGACGTACTTCCAGACGCAGATCCCCGCATCGCCGGGACCACTTATGCCCGTGCTCTGTCACCTGACAGCGCCACGGCACAAGAAGCACGCGCGTTCCTCAAGACGAACCACATTCAGGGACCCACGGCGCTCACGAGGACCTTCGTGCTCCGCGACGACCAGCAGGCCATCCGCGCGCTGCTCGGTCTGCGCTCTCCCAGGAACAACGCCCGGATGCGTCGGGCCCCCGGGGACTGGGAGATCCAGCGGTACGCCGCCCTGGGCATCATCCCCGGAGGCTTCACGCGACTGCTCACCCACGCCGAGCGGTCGCTACGCGCGGAAGGCGCCGACATCCGGCGCTGGGTCTCGTTCTCCAGCGACGACCTCTCCGACGGCGGCCTGTACCGCGCGGCCGGCTTCACCGCGGAGGCGACGCTGCCCCCGGACTACCGCTACGCGGGAAACCTCACCGGGTGGAAACGCGTGTCCAAGGAGTCGTTCCAGCGCCGCCGCTTCCGTGAGGACGACAGCCTCGTCTGGGACGAGGCATGGACCGAGCGGATCGCGGCTCAGCGGAACGGCCTCGTACGCGTCTACGACGCGGGCAAGACCCGCTGGGTGAAGCCACTCTGATCCCGGCGGGCGCGCCAGCCACATCCCAGGCGTATCGACGGTGCCCGTTCGATACGCCTGGGATCCATGAGAGAGAACCCCGGCACGTGACCGCGCCCTGCCTCCGCAGCTCGCTACTTCGACTTCGAATTCATCTCGATAGCCATCGCCCGGTCGAACACACCGTCAGCGATGACCTCCCAACTCGGAAGCGAGGCGAGATACTGGTAGAAGGCCGCGTGCACCTTCACTGTCGACAGCGAACGCACGTCCGCCTCGGTGACATCTTCTCCGGCGAACACCCGCGAACCGTCGTCGAAGATCTGCCCGTTGATCCGGCGCACCGCCTCCGCATACCGGTCGGAGTGCACCTGGCTGATGTACGTCTGCGACCCGTCCGCGCTGCGCAGCTCACCGTCACCGCCGACCGAGAAGCGCTCGTGATCGCGCTCAAGTTCGACCTGCGTCGACTTGTAGGCCTCGCCGATCTCGATGTCCAGACTCTTGATCTTCGCCGAGCCGTCCGGATTGACCAGCATTTCCTTGCTGATAAGACCCTCGGCGTACACCAGGCGCTGTCTCTCGGCCCGATACGCCTCCTGCGCCGCGATCTCGGAGACGACCTCGACGTTCTCCAGAAACTGTTCGTCAGAAAACAGCATCGAGGCTGCCTCGTAGTCCTCTGGGTCCACCATGACCGGCGCGTTCGGGTCCCGGCCTTCGGTGAGCGCGGTCATGGTGATGATGATCTCCATGACCTCATCCGAGTAGACGTCCGGGTCCAGGCGCTCGATGTCGACATCCCGGTACCCGTAGGTCTCCTGGTAGAGCCTCTTGGCGTCCTCGGCCCGGAAGGCCTGCCTCATGCGCTTGTCCAACATCGCGCGGAAGTCCGGCTGGTTCCTCCGCACGTCGAACTGCATCGCCGAGGAGAGGGTAGGGATCGTCTGCAGCGAGTAGTCGTGCCCCGGGTGGACGATCGTGTTCTCCCGCAGCAGCTTGAACGCCATCGGCAGGATCGTCTCGTTACGGTTCCAGACCGGCGCGTCACCGGCCCGGAAGACCATCGAGTTCCGCTCGGAGATGAAAGCCATGTCGTTGTACGAGATCAGCGGCTCCTTCTCAGTGTTCATCGTGTATGAGACACGCCCCTCCGTCTTGCCGCCCACCACCTTGCCCAGGTCCTGGCTGATCTGCTTCGAGTTGATGTAAGACCGGTGCCTCGTGCCGCTCATCTTCTCCAGCGTCTCGATCATCGAGTCGTCGGTGGACTTGAGGAACACGATGTTCGAGGTGTTGCCCTGCACGATCTTGTCCACGCTCTCGCCGTAGACGTCGCGCAGCTGCTGCAGCGTCTGCAGAATGATGGTGAACTGCTGCTCCTGGCCCAAGCCGATCGAGAGCATCGTCTCGAAGCCCGCGATCCCCTTGCCGTCGGACTGCAGGTTGCCGAGCTCGTCGAGCATGAACCTCGTCCGGTAAAGCGGCTTCTGGTTCGACTTGGTCATGTACGACTGGTCGAAGCTGACGTCGACGAGCTGCTTGACCAGGATCAGAACCAGCCGCGCGTACTTGGTCAGGTGCGGCGGCGTCACCAGGAACACGGCCTTGGGCGACTCGGAGTAGTGAACGATCGTCTGCGTGATAGCCCGGGATTCCCCGGTGACCTTCTCCGGTACACCTGAGAGCGTCAGATCGAGCCGGTCCTCCGGATATACCGTGTCGGCCGGATCGTAACCAACGACCGGGCCGTCCTTCGCACCGCCCTCACGCACCGGGCGGAGCTCGCGGATCACACCGTTCCTGACGATCTTCTTGCCCGTGACCGGCTCGGTCACGTAGTGCCGGCCGTTGAGTGAGAGCTGGTAGCCCTTACGGAAGTGGAAGTAGAAGGTCCTGACGAGCATCTGCGACTGCGGGTTGACCAGCTCCAGCTTGATCCACGCCTCGTCGGCCGGGAAGATCCCCTTGAAGTTGTACCGGGCCCAGCCCTCCCGGCCCAGAATCTCCTCGTGGTCGAAGTCCGGCCCCAGGGACTCCTGGAACATCGCGTCCGCGTACGCCGACCAGATCGCCTGCTGGCCAATGAGATGGTCGCGCTTGAGATAGTTCATCGCGAAGCGCACGCCGAGTCGCCGGGGGAACGACAGCCCCGCGAGATCCGTGTTCTGCGACGGCCGGCCCGAGGTGAGCGTGGCGATCGTCGGATCCGTGAAGAAGCTCATACCAGTGATGGCGATGCCGTACACCGACGAGATCATCTTCTCTGCCCCCGCCATCGCGACCAGGGCGTTGTGCGCGTTGGCGACGAGCGTGCGCATCGTGTTCCTCGGCAGCGCCTGGGTCGCGTTGAAGTACAGCGTGAGCAGGTCCTGTTCGGCCTGACCTTCCCACAGGAACGCCTGTGCTGCCGCCTTCTCCTGCTCCTCGGCCAGCGCTTCCGCATCGTTGTCGAACTCCCCGGCCTTGATGCGCTTCTCCAACTCGGCCTCGGGGTTCTTGAGCTTCTTCGACGTCAGCTGCACGAACAGCTGGTAGCAGTTGTAGGGCGTGACTTTGCCCCACATGTCGTCCAGCCGCTGCTCCAGCGTCGCAGGATCCATATCCGTGGCCGCGGCATAGGCGCGCAGCTCGCGCTCTTCTTCGAGGTAGTAGTCGATCAGACCGTAGGCCGCTCGTTTGAATGCATTGTTCGCCGAGTTCGGCCACACCGGGTCCTCTCCGCCCGTGACCGGGAAGAACACCTCACCGATGTTCTCGACGTACAGCGCGCACTTCGTCGATCCGCCCTCACGGGCGGCCTCGGCCGCCATCCCCAGCGGGTTGTAAATGTCCGTCTTCATCGGATTGATCAGGTTGAACTGCACCGGCTCGAACCCGCGCGTGACGAACGGGATGTAGTTCCGCACCAGGAGTTCGCCCTTGGGATCGTTGATGACCATGTTGGACGGCTTCTTTTCCCGGCTCCACATGTCCAGCATGGGCTCGATGTACGTCTGGCCTTTCCCAGCGCGAGTGATCGCCAGGACCATCGTGTTCACCGGCGCGGTATCGACGATGTACGCGCCGGCCGGGCGCTGGACCTCGTAGGCCGGGAACTCCCAGTCGTCCTTGATCAGGTCCGCCACGGTCTTGTACCGCCCGAGTTTGTCGCGGTCCTTCCCATCCGAGTTGTACGGGATCAGCGTGGTGTCGTACGTCTTGCGCATGCCCGGCTCATCGGGCAGACCCGAGACCTCGAAGAGCGCGTCGCCGAAAGCTTCGTCGATGACCGGCAGAGTCTTGGTGATCGGATCACCTGCATCGTCGTCCATGGCCTCACCGGCGTAGTAGAGGGGATTCCCTTCCTTGTCGACGATCTCCTTCTCCGCGCGCTGGGAGACCTCGAAGGTGCCCAGGCCCTTCCTGCGGAGCATCATGTGGCTGATCATCGAGCTCACCTGGACGTCCGAGTGCGCGCCCGCGTCCGGGAACCAGTCGAACTTGCGCTGGATCTCCTCGGGCAGTGCAATGTGCTGATCGCCGTGATGCTGGTTGATGTCGCTCGTAGTGTTCATCAGGTTCGCCGCGGCGACCCGGCGCGAGAACCAGGTGCTGATGATGATCACGACCAGCAGACCCGAGCCAAGCGTGACGAAGAGTTTGAACGGCGAGACCGAAGCCAGCTGCTCACCAACGCTCGTCGTGCCGCCCCCGGCGTTCTGCCCGTCACCATCGTCCGCCGTACCCGCAACGTCCGTGCCTCCGCCCTCGGTCCACCAGCCGGGGACTGGGACTTCCGCGACGCTGGCGTAGCACGGAGACGTGATCTCCGGGTGGCCCTTCTCGGTCACCGGCCGGTAGCAGGTCACGACGTCCCCACCCTGACCGGTCGTGACGTCCTCGACGTAGTAGGAGCTCGGAGCGCTGCTGCCCCCGCTGCCCAGACCGTCGTTCATCGTCGCGCCCACCGAAAGCACCGCCGTGGCGATGACCGAGAACAGCAGCCAGGCAACGATCGCTACGAGAGCGCCAGCGATCACCCCCACTACCACGCCCGGAGCCATAGACTTCCGTGCCTGGAGCTTTCCCCGGTCGAGCTGCTGATCATCGTGGATGTCCCTGTTCCTCAGGGTCTCGCCAGCAGTGCGGGCCTCGATCTTGTCCCAGTTGCTCGCCTTCGGCCTCAGCGCCTTCCGCTTGTTCGAAGCCATCATCTTCCCTGCTTTCTGCTGTGCCGCGTGCTGTTCTTCCTCGCCGTGTCCGCCCCCTGCAGACGACGACGGCGCATGGAGTTCGACTCCACGCGCCGCCAGGTCCCCCGTCATCGAAGCCCGGCCCGCTCAACCGAGCAGACCCGATGCGGCCCCGCCGATGAATCCCGCCACGCCCGAGAGCAGCGAGAGGGCGATCACCAGGACGATGAGCGTCCTGTTCGCGCGCTTTTGCACTTCCGCGGCCCGGCCCATCGCGGTCGAGTACGAGTCGCGCTCGGCTTTCAGTCCTTGGATCGTCTCTCGGTAGCGGCTGCCGATGACCGACTCCACGGTCTCCATCTGCACAAGCAGGTCGGACACGCGCCGGGCCTGGGAGTCGGTCTTCTCCTTCTCGAGATCGAGACTGTGCTGCCACTCGGCCTCGCGCGCTTGCATCTGCACCACGGCGTCCCGCCGGTTGCGCTCAAGCTCGTCATCCACCCGGTGGATGCGATCAGCGTGCTCTCTGCGCAGCGACTCCAGAGCCGATTCCTGCTCGCGCCGTAGAATCCCGACCTCGTCGGTGGTCCGCTGGTGCTCGGCCAGGGCGTTCGCCTGAGCGATGTCGGCCTGCCGGTTGTCGTCGACGATCCGCTGGATCTCGACCTTCCACCGGCCCAGCCGCTCCTCCTCGGCCGCCAGGAACTCCGACTGCCGCTCGCCCAGCACTTCGAAGATGCGGCTCGTGCCGACCTGCATCTTCAGTGCTGCGTCCGAGCGCCGCACCCGCAGGATCTCCTGCAGGTCGTGCGAGTACGTGTTCTCGATGTCCCGGTCGATCTGGGCGGCCGCGTCGGCCTGCTCGCGCTCCATGCGGGAGCGATTGCGCTCCTTGTACTGGATCTCCGCCTGGATCGCGGCCTGCTGGGCCAGCTTCGCGGCCTGGTCCTCGTAGTCCTTGACGATCTCGGCCTTGCGTGCCCGGACCTTCTGGTCCTTCTGCGACTGCCGCTCCAGATGCGCCTGTTCGACACCGTCCTTGAGCTCCTTGTAGCGGGAACCCTCGCGATCTGTGGCCACATCCCGGATGACCTGCTCCACGTGCGCCGACATGAGGTTGACGTGGAGGGTCCGCAGCTCGTCCTCGTGCGCTTGCCGCAGCTGGGCGAGGTCCACGTTCGCCTGTCGATTGAGCTGGGCGACTTGGTCGCCGAGCCACTCGGTCGCTCCCTGTGGCACCGCGATCTGTACGACCGGTGCTCCGATGGCGAATGTCGCGTTGAACTCGCTGAGACTCACTTTCAGGTCGAGCTCCTCGGAAAGGAACCGGCGGGCGATGTCGTCGCGCACCTGCTCCTGACCGGTCGGGAACAGGTGCGCGACGTCCGAGTCGGAGTTCGCAGCTCCATCGGCCCCGTAGCCGCCTGTCTCGTCCTCGTCGAACTCCTCGAAGCCGGCGGTCGCGCCGAAGTCCGATTTGGTCTCCACGGCCGCCGGGGCCGTGTCACCCTCGCCGCCGAAGTCCAGGAAGTCGTCATCGAAGACCGGCTCGCCCGTGCCCCCTTCGAAGACCGGCTCGTCCCCAGTGTCGTCCTCGTCGCCGGGAAGCGGGTCGAAGATTTCATCGCCCTCGTCGTCGTCGATCTGAACGGGTGGGTCCGCCTCGTCGGCTACGTCCGCCGCTATGGCTGCCGCGTCGTCGGCGGCACCCTCTTCGACGATGCCGCTGTGTTCCTTCCACGCCTGCTGGCCGACGGCCTCCTTCAGCTCCGTGGTGCCGGAAGCGATGGCCTTCGCCTGGGCGAACGTCGCGTCGGTGACCAGGTCGACCAGCAGATCACCACTGGACTTCTGCCACACGACGGCCCAGGCGTACTGGGCGCCGGTGAGAAGGGAGTACTCCTCCATCCGGGCCAGTGTCTCCTCGACCGGGATGATGCCGAAGACTTCCTTCTCCAGCATCTCGGCCGTCGCCACGGTCTTGATCTGGTCCGAGTCGATCAGCTCGATGATCGAGCCCTTAGCCTCGTCGCGGCCGTGCCGCTTGCTCAGACCTCCGATGGCATTGGCCGAGAGCACGAGCATGACCCACGCAGTGCCGCTCGGGAAGACGAACTTCGTGTTCGACCGCAGCAGTTGCACCGCCGCGGGGATCGCCGTCTCCCTGACTACGGAGGACAGAAGCTCATCTGCCTTCTTCTTCCGATCCTTCTTACGGCTTCCCTTCGTCGTGCCAAGAATACCCATTGGTACCGTTCCTTTCGATGATTAAATGCAATTCACCTGGCATTTCAGTCCAGTCAATAACGACAAGAACTGATGATTCGAGAGCATCTCTATATCTACCGACATCTGAGTCGAGTCGTGACCCGCCGGTCGGCTCTGGTTCAGCGCACTGCACTTACCTCGATATGCGCGTCCGAACTGAGCAGGGTCTTGTCGTCGCTGACCAGGTTGCCGACGACGTCGACCCGGAGCCGCCGTTCCGAGGGGTGCTCGTTGATGAACGTCGCCACCTCGGTAGTGACCTCGTCGGTCATCTTCGCCACGGCCGTGCGGGCACCGCCCGCGTCGGAATCCCTGTCGCCCTTGTCATCGATGAGGTATCGGAGCACCTTCGCGTCCACAATGACCCGCACGTTGTGTTTGACAAGCGCCTCCTGGCGCATTGAGCGCAGCTTGTTGAGCACGATCTTCTCCTGCGTCGCCAGGGACAGGGGCTGGAAGGGCACGATGGCGTCGATGCGGCCCAGGAGCTCGGGCGGGAAGCGGTTTTCCGCCGAGGTCTCTGAGATTGAACGCCGGATCAGTTTTTTGTACCCCTCGAGCTGCTTGCCTGAGCCCGTATCGTCGGCGGCGTAGTCGGCGACCGTCTTGTAGATTTCCGAGCCCGCGTTCGTTGTCAGCACGATGTAGGCGTTGAGGAAGCTGACCTCACGGTTGTTGTCGTCCGACAGCCGGCCGTCGTCGAGCACCTGCAGGAGCACGCGCGTCACCATCGGCGATGCCTTCTCGATCTCGTCGAACAAGAGCACCGCGTGGGAAAGATTCCACACGCGCCTGGTGAGCTCCGACCGGAACAAGGCGAACGACTCGTCCGAGGCGTATTCGGTGCAGTCGAACCGGATCAGATGCCGCTGGTCGTCGCCGAAGAGCAACTTCGCTAGCTGTTTGCAGAGCTCGGTCTTACCGACACCGGTGCTGCCGGTGAACAACAGGCTCGCCATGGGGCGGGTCGGGTCATGGAGATCTGCCACCGACAGCTGCAGCCGCCGTGCCACGACGCTCGTCGCTAGGTCCTGGCTGAATACCTTCGCGTCCAGCTGCTTCTTGATCTGCGTCCCGTCGACTCTGAATGCCACATTGACGCCCAGCGACTCCTGCAGTACGTCAGCAAGCAGTTCACGATCCATCGGCCGGTGCGCAAGACGGTGCCAGCCGACCATCGAATCGAGCACCAGGATCGACTTGCGCGGTTGTGCGTTGGCCGGCATGTAGCGCTGTGTGTACTCGTAGATCTGGCGGAAGACGAAGTCGTCGTAGAACTGATCGGCCACGCCGTAGCGCTCGGCCATCCCCTGCAGGATCTTGATCGTCGTCTCCTGGTCCGGGGGAGTGAGGTTGATGCGCTGCAGACGTTCAACCAGAGGCTGGTTCGGTGCGACGTGCTTGTGGAACTCCTCGTACGTCGTCGCCGCGATAATCCGGATGCCGCGCGTGCCCGAGGCGGCGAGTACCGGCTTGATCGCCTCGACGGCAGCGCCGGAGAGCTGGATGATCTGGTGGAACTCGTCGATGAAGAGCACCAGCTCACGTCTCTCGGCCCTGACGAAGCGCTCGGCATCGTCGAAGAAGCCTTTGAGGGTCGCGGCCATGAGGTCGCCGTCGCCCGCCTCTGAGATCATGCGCGCCGGGTCGACTTCCAAATAGAGGCGTGCGGGGTCGTCGGCCATAGTCGCTTGTACCAGGGCGGTGTTATGCGTGACAATGTGTTCGCGTCCCGCCTGGAAAAGTTGCGACGGAGATCCGACCTTGATGCAGGTCATCTCGACGTCGTGACCCAGATCTTCCACGCAGTCGATCGCGATCTCGTCATGGTGCTTGTGGAGGCGACGGTCTCGACGCGAATGCCGATCGATCTTCTCGAGACGATGCGGGGGCGAGAACAGGTCGGTCTTCCTCTCGTCCGGCAATTTCACCAAGATGGACCGGCCAAGGCCCTTCTCGCCGCGATCGCTGTCCACGACAGTCGACCTGATGCCCAACGAGGCCAGAAGCTCGTGGACGTCTTCAATCAGAGCCTCGCTTCGCGAGGAGAAGCACACGTTCACGCGGTCATTGCCTGTCACCGTCCCGTTGGTGTCCATCAGTCCACGCAGCAGTTCGAGACGCTGCCGCTCCGATCCGGTGAAGTAGACCCGGGGAATGCGCCGGTCCACACTTTTACGCCCGAACACCTCGTCCAGTTCCCCATTGGCATCTACATCGCAACGATGGACGTACTCAACTTCGGTGCCCCGAACTGAAAGATTCGGATCTTCCCGCAGGAAGACCCAGTTGAACTTGTGCTTGGACCGCTGCACTTCGAACGCCCCAATGGTGTTCGCCACGCGGCGTACCACGTACTCGTCACTCGACGACATCATGAGGACATTTGCCGACGAGTTCGCGCCAGTGTCCGACAGGTGTCCGTCACCGATGAGCGCTCCGAGTGCATACGGGTTCATCGGCACATTCGCGTCCATGCGCTGCAAGGCGGACCCAACCGGGATCGTCCAGCGGTTTGTCCCATCCTTGTCCTTCACGCCTCGACCGATGATCTCCCTGAGCGTGAACGTCCGGAACGCGCGTCCGCGACGACGGTCATCCTTCGTCCTGGCGTCCCATAGATGTTCGTCGTTGCATACGAGGGAAGTCCGGTCCTTGAGCGTGACCCGGAACGCTCGCTTCTTCCGCTGCGGGAACACACCCATGACCGTCGATGGAGCACCGGTGTCCGAAAAAACCTCGTCGCCGACGACCAGAGCCTCGATCGGAACGTAGCCACGCTCGTCATTGACCGGGATGAGTGTGCCGTTGGCCAGCGCCTTTCCCGCACCTGCGGGACCCAGCAGTAGGGGATTGCACAGCTCTGCCCGGCTCAGCGAGGCCAGCAGCTGCATCTTTCCGTGCTCGCGGCCAACGATCTCCCGCCCGGCCTTCTCGAGAGGGGCCGACAGTGCGGCCAAGAGTCGATAGCTCTCGTTGAGACGTGCATCCTGGAACATGCTGCGAGTACCTCTCGACAAGACAAGGATTCACTTGATAGATCAGTCGAAATCCTATCATTAATATCATTCGATAGGGGATCGATAGGTGGCGATAGGGTGTCTGTAGGCATGGCTCCCGTTCTAGTGGTCGTCGCAACACCCCAGCTCAGGTGACGCGATGGCTTCGAGATTCGGAAGGAGCGGAAGTCTCAGGGGCCCCGCAGGTTGGTCGCCGAGCGGGCTGTGTACTTCCAGCTCATGGAGCGTGGTTGCAGCACCCGGGAAGCAGCCCGCACCATCGGCATCAACCTGCGGACCCGCAAGAAATGGCGTAACGGCCACCACTGGCCGGGCAAGGGGAAGAAGCCGACCCCTTCGATCTGTCCGGTCCCCTGACGGCAGCCCGAGGAGTCAGTTGACCGGAGGAAAGCGGCTTCATGGGCGTCGAGGTGCTTGCGCGAAGAAGAACGCATCCACATATCGCCGACCGCTTGAAGGAGAAGGCGTCCATCCGGAAGATCGCCACCGAACTGGTCCACAGCCCATCGACCGTCAACGGGGAGACACGCGACATCCGGGTCCCATGCCCAAGGGCGGCTTCGCCTGCCAGCCCTTCATTGGCCACCGCCGCGCCGAACGGCGTCGCAGCCGGCCCAAGGTCGGCAAGACCGGCCAGTTCTCCGAGTTGCGGGACTTCATCCGGAGCCGCCTGACGATGCGGTGGAGCCCGGAACAGATCCGCCAGGCTCTGCAGACCCGCTTCCCAGGCAACCCGGAGATGCATGTGGTCCACGAGACGATCTGTCAGGTCCTCTACGCCCAGGGGCGCGGAGAGTTCCGCCGGGACCTGACCCGTGTCTTTCGGACCCGCAGAGCAGCGAGACGCCCTCACCGCCACGCCGACAAGCGCATCGGCCGACTGGCCAGGAACATGGTCGTGACCGGCGAGCGGCCCGCCGACGCGGCCGATGGGGCAGCCCCGGACCACTGGGGAACGACCTGATCACCGGCAAAAACAGCAAGTCCGCCATCGGTATCCTGGTTGAGCGCTCCACCCTCTACCTGATGCTCGTGCTCCTGCCCGTCGGCCACACCCCGCCATGGCCGCCTGCAACGTGCTCGCCATGGCCGTCCGGCCCCTCCCGCCGCACCTCTGGCGGTCCCTGACTTGGGACCAGGGCTCGGAACTGATTGCCCGCCGGGCGTTCACCGTCGCCACCGACATCCCGGTCTACTTCTGCTGCCCGGCCAGCCCCTGGCAGTGGGGCTCAAACGCGAACACCAACGACTTGCTGCGGCAGTAATTGCCAAGGCACCGACCTGGCCGCTCAGACCCACGAGGGCCTGGCGGCCATCGCCGCCGAACTCAGCAGCCGCCCACGCAAGACGCCCGGCTGGGAAACCCCAGCCGGGCGTCTCGCTGAGCTCCCGTCCACAGCGAGTTGATGTCTGTGTGGCAACGACCGCTGGAATTTGCCTGATACTCAGCAGTTCTGTCGATTCGTATTCAGCTATCGGCGTTCGTCGTCGGCTTACCCGCCCAGCTTGCCGCAGGTCACGCCGGTGATGAACGCCGACCACTGACTCGGCGCGAAGAGGAGAGCTGGGCCACTCGGGTTCTTGCTGTCGCGTGTGCCGACCGCGCCGGCATCCTGGCATATCGCCACTTCGACACACTGCCCTTGAGCGCTGCTGTAGGAACTCTTCCGCCAGGCCGCGGCGCTGAGCTCGTGTTGGATCATGCTGGAGTCTCCTCGGGAGTGAGTGCGTGCAGGGCGGCCTCGATCAGGGTGAGGGAATCGTCGTGATCGAGAGAGGCAGCCTGGAGGCGGCAGAAGACTGTGTTGTACCGGTCCAGGTCTGATTCGGACTCCAGGAAGAGGTCCCCGGCCAGGCCGTCCAGGTAGACCATCCCTGGATAGTCTGGGAAGGCCAGGACCGAGAATCCGCCGAGCATTCCCGGATGGGCCCCGGCGTCGAACGGGATCACGCGCATGTCGATGTGTGGTTCGGTTGCGACGGCCTGAAGGTGCCTCAACTGCTCGGCCATGACGGACGAGCCGCCGACGTGGTGCCTGACGGCCGCCTCGCCTAGCACAACCGACAGACCCAGCGAATCCGTGCCGGTGAGCCGATTCTGACGTTCCATACGTGCCTGCACGTGCTGTTCCACGTCCGTGGCCGTTGCGGTGGGCCACACGTCCCGGATGACCGCATGCGCGTAGTCCTCTGTCTGGAGCAGGCCGGGGATGAACATCGGCTCGAAGTTCCGGACGGTGAGGGCTTCGGACTCGAATGAGATGTACGCGGTGTACTGATCGGAGAGTTCCGCGTGATAGGGGCGCAGCCAGTCCTGTCGATCGGTGTTCTTGGAGAGCTTCACTATCTCGTCCCTGCGAGACCCATCGACGCCGTACAGGTCGAGCAGGGCCCTCAGGGTGCGTCCCTGGGGCCGTGATCGTCCCGCCTCAATGCGATACAAGGTGGCGCGATTGATCCCCGTCCTCTCCATGACGTCCTCCTGGCTCAGCCGGACGTGTTCCCGCAGCCTGTGCAGCTCCCCGGCCAGACGCCGAAGGCTGACGGATGGTACGGGCCGTGCCGGAGGCATGGCCGCTCCTCTCGTCTACGTGATGTCTGGAGCGAGTGTGACCCATACCTGGTCGGGACGCCAAGCCGAATCGCAAATGCAGCAGATGCAGATGAAGCTGTTGCATACGCCACGGTGAAGGGTCATGCTGGTCCTCCCACCCGCATGGCGCTGCGCTACGCGGGCTGGCCGAACTCTGTCCCGGCTGCGGGTTCTTGACGCTGCAGCAGAGCGAGTTCCGTGCACTCCGCCCCAACCAGAGGGAGGAAACTTGTCCGCCTTCGTCTACGGCTACCTGCACCACCTGCCCGCCAGGACCGCGTCGGATGTCGTACGTACGCGCAACCGGCTTCGAGACATCGCGTTACGCCGGCGCTGCCTCTTCGTGGAGCCCTTCGTCCTTCTCGCGGTGCCTTCGCTGACGCACTTTCACCCGGACCCGTATGTGGCGCGGTTGATCTGCCAGGACCTGTCCGGCTGGATCGGGAACTCGGTGTGGGTCGCCGGTACCCCCGTATCCGTCGGGCCCAGCGTCCAGGAGGGGGGGTCGAGGTGAGCACGGTTCCGCCGCTGACAGCGGCCTGGCTGTATCTCGCGCCTGTCCCCACGGCCGTCGGCTGCGCGCGGATGTTCGTGACACACACGTTGCGGTCCTGGGGATGCGGGAGGGGGGAACTGACGGACACTGCGTCGCTGATTCTCTCCGAGCTGGTCACAAATGCCGTGAAGGAGACCGGTACGACCGCCCACCAGACCTTCCCCGAGCTGGAAGACCTCGGCCTGATCGCCGTACAGGTCCGCGCCCATGGAAACACGCTGACCCTTGAGGTCTGGGACAGCAGCCCCGAGCGTCCGCGGGCACGGGACGTGGGCTGTGACGCGGAGGGCGGACGCGGCCTGCTCCTGGTGGACGCTCTGAGCCTGGAGTGGGGGACCTGTGTGCCGCCTACGGGCGGGAAGATTGTTTACGCCGAGCTGGAGTTCCCGGCCCCTGGTCCGATGGCACCGCTGGAGCCATTGCCGGAACCGGTCCGCCGCGCCGTCAAGACCGGACCCGGGCCGCTGCACGCGATGGCCAGTGCGGGACTGCTCGAGCGCGTGCTCGTAGGCTTGCGGATGCTGTGAAGGCCCAACCGCCGGAGCGGGGTCAAGCCCCTGCCGAATCCACTTCGTTTTTCTCCTTGCCATGCGGAAAGGCCCCTGGGGCGACCTCCAGGGGGCCTTTCCGTCGGGAACACGCGGCCGGGACTCAGCCGACGACCGGCTCGTCCACCTCGTCGACGGTCTGCTCGGTTGCGGAGGCCTGGGCCTGCGAATCCCTGACCGCAGCCCGCGAGTCGCGAGCATCGCGCATCGAGACGAGCTGGTTGTCGAGCGTGGTCCCGTCAACCTTGAAATCAGAAGCCCTGAGCGACTTGGTGTTGACCACCAGGCCGGTGCCAGGTGTCGCGGGCCGCACGTTGCCCTTGAAGCCGTAGAGGGCGCCGGCCTCCTCGCCGTCCTTGTCGAGGAGAGGCTCCGTGTTCGGGCCGGCGGCCTTCACGATGTCTTCCATCTGACCTGTGGAGTACAGTGCGCCGTTGCTGTTGCGGACCTTGTCGTCCTTATCCTTCACGCGCTCCGACTTGAGGTGCAGATTCGTCTGCCCAGGACCGCGCGGGTCACGGGCGTCCACCTGGACGTCGGCGTATACCGCCTTGCCATTCTTCGTGTAGCCGTTCTTGTAGACCTTGGCGACGAGATTGACTCCGGTCATCGCGCCCTTGCCCCTGAGGAGTGCCATGATCTCTTCCTTTCGTCATTCCGGCTATCGTCGAGCAGACCGGCCTCGATCATTTGTATCGTTCGGACGAGACCTGTGATGTCAACCGAGTGATCTCCACGCTAATGTCGCATAGGGCATTGTGCAACCACTCGAATTGCCTATCTCTTCTCTCTCGTTCCTGCTCGAAGTTGCATTGCGATAGGGGTTCCGCGGAGAGGATGAATCCAGCGGCGTCGTCGGTCTCGCACTATGCGCAGATCCCTGCACCATATGGAGAAGCAGGTGCGGGGGCTAGGGCAGTCGCACCGGGACCCGCCCGAGAGCCATGACGGACGGCCGTGCCCAGCCGAGGGCCTTACTCAGGACCTCGTCGTGGACCGGGACGACCTACTGATGCTGCGGCTCGCCGGGCACATCGTCAGCCCCGGGCACAAGCCTGCCGGTCGCATCCGTACCAGTGACGGAAGCGTCGACCTGCGCCCGGACCCGCACCACGAGACCCGCGTCGAGCGACGGGGCCTTCGACCGCCGCATCCGCTCCGCCTGCTCCCGCTCCGCACGCAACTCTGCGATCCGGGAACGCAGCACGGCCGGCCCCGCCGTGCTCGGCCCTGCGGCCGCCAGTTCACGGGATACACGGGTCATCGCCGCGACATCGTCCACCGGGAGGTCCGAGATCGCCTCGGACTGGCCGGAATCGTCCAGGTACTCCATCGCCGCCAGCAGCATCCGTCGGCGTTCGGCCGCTGCCGCCGTGAAACTCGCCCGGGCCTTCGGCCCGACCTCGACGTCAGCGACGAAGTCGTAGCCGAGGTGGTGCAGATCCAGCGCCTTGACCTCGTCGAAGTCGTGCGCCGTACCCGGGGAGATCGCCACGTCGGCGTTGACCTCGTTGTCTCCCGATTCATCCGGCCCACCAGGGCCCACTTGCAGCACCAGGCCAGAGGCCGCCAGGCCGACGTGCAACGCGTCCAGACGCTCGTTGTAGACCTGCGTCATGGTCGCAATCCGGGCGTCCAGCACCGCGCGCCCCGCCTTGCCCTCGGTCAGGTGCCGTCCGCCGGGCTGACTGTAGATGTCCCGGCCCAGCTGCTCGGCCCGCTCCGCGTCCTTCATCCTCTGCAACGAGACGTCCTGGCGCAGCGCCGTGAGCGAGAGCAGCCGCCGTCCGTAGGCGGCGGTTTGCCGCTGCTGTTCGTACCACTCGCCCGCGTCTCCGAGGAACGGCAGGAAGTGCTGGTACTTGCTCATCACCCGCCGGTGGTAGTCCTCCTCGAAGCGGTAGAAGGCGTATAGCGGCCGGGAGTCCTCCGTCGCCACGTCGTCCTTCTCCGCCCGCTCCCACTGGCGTGCCAGGTCGTGGTAGGCCCCAGCCCGGTCCTTGTGGTAACGCAGGCGTGAGGCGTAGCTGCGCAGCCGGAAGCCGAAGGAGACCAGGTCCTCCTCCGTGCTCTGCACGTCCCCCTTCTCTGCCCGCTGGTCCGCGGCCAGCACCGCCATCTCGCCGTAATCCATTCCCATGACATCGAGCATCGGCGTGCGCACCCGCAGCTCGGTCTCGGGCAGTGCCCGCAGCATCTGGTAGACGCCGTTGACCGCCCGCTCCGTGATCTGGCTCCGGCCCCGGTCGATCAGGCGCTGCCACTCCTGCGTCGACAGGCCCTCGCTCTCACGCCGTTCGTTGGTGTAGTCGACTATCTTCTCCATCGCAGCGGGCATGGGGGAACCGGGCCGCTCCAGCTGCTCGGTCACCAGCTCGCCGACCAGCGCGTTCGCCTTGCGCATGCGCTGGTCGTTCGAACCGGCATGCCACAGCTTTCGGTCCTCCGGCAGGCATACCATCAGGAATTGGGGGAGTGACTCGGCCCTGATGCGCTCGTGCGCCCACCGCTTGATGAAGGTCGTGACGTTGCGGCGCTCGTAGCCGACGGCGCTGGACAGGTGGGCGACGTGCTGCTTCTCGTCCAGCCAGACATCGATGCCGCGGCGCAGGCGCGACTTGTGCCGGTCCAGCAGTTTGCCGCGCTGGGTGCCGTCCTTTGCGAGCGACCCCCTGCCCGCGTCGATCATCGCCAGATGGCAGTGCACGTGTTGCGTGTCGACCTGGATCACGCCGACGTAGCGCAGGTCGTCGAAGCCGCTCGTTCCTGCGCTCATCCGGTCCAGGCCGCACATGATCGCCATCCGCAGCTTCATCTGGTCGATATGGCCCCGGTAGTCCCCGCGTGCCTCGCAGTGGAAGTCCTCGCCGACGATGCCGTGCTTCTTCAGGTAGTCCTCGTCGAAGCTCAGGACCGTCTTGAATACCGTCTTGCCGTTCTCGAAGCCCTTCTGGATGTCACTGGAAGCCGCCCGCAGCTGCTCGTCGGAGAGCGAGACCGAGCCGTAGCCGAAGGCCACACCACCGTTGCCCTGGGCCTGGCGCATTTCGTTCTTCGCCGCGCTGCGGGAGACCCCCGCGCGCTCGACAGCCGACTCGCGGGCCCTGTACCGCTCGATGAAGTGATCGGTGCGCAGCCGCTGGATCGGGGCCAAGGACTCAGTCGCGCCGTCGCGCGCCATGTAGCGGGTCACGTAGTCGCCCGGCGTCCCGCCCCGCGACCCCTTGCCACCGGGCCGCGGCACACTGAATTCGTTGACCACCACGATCGACTGGCGCAGCCCCATGATTTCTCATCCCTCCGTTGTGGGGCCATCGCGGCCCCGGCTGCTGTTCCCCGGCAGCCGGGGCCGCGATGGTCCGCTCTCGCTCTTGTTCCGGCTGGGCGTCAGGAACCCAGACCGTGTCCCTCCTCGTCGCCGAGATCCAGATCGGCCGCGCGGCGTGTGGCTTCGCGCCTACGCTCCTCGAAGACCGGCGCGGCGCTGTGCTGCTCCTGACGGGCCTCCCGCTCCTCGCGCTCCAGGCCGAGCTCGAAGTCCAAGTCGGTCCTCGGCGTACGCGCGGGGCGCGGCGGCGCCGACGGCTCATCGGCAGTGCTCAGCGACGGGGCCACGCGCTCGTGGTAGACGTGCTCCGGCGTGCCCTCGACGCGCTCCCGCTCGGACTGGTACTGCTCGCGCTCGGCAGCGATCTCCGCCTCGATGCGCTGCAGGCCCTCGCTCACCCCATGCGCCTCGGTCTCCTCCCCGGCCGCAGGGACGGCCGCTCGCTCCGCCTCGTCGGCCAGGTCCAGCTCGTCCTCGGCGAACAGTGAGTTGATCGCGTCTGAGCGCGCCCGCAGTTCCCGCTCGTCGACGGGTGTCTCGGTCTGCGCGAGGCCGGCCTTGGGGTGGTCGGCGAAGTAGTCGGTGAGGTCGTAGCCGGAGGAGGCGAGGCTGATCTCGACTCCTGCGATGCCATGCACCTGAGTGAACACCACCGGCGCATCGGTCCCCACGCCCGACGGCGCTAGCACGAGTGCGTCCACCGTGACCGGAAGTTCCCATTCGATGCCGGTGATCTGCTCGGGCACAGCGAAGCCGCTGCTGAAGTAGCCCTTGTTGGCGAGTGCGACCAACTGCTCGTCGTCGAACTCGTAGAAGGCATCGACCCTCTCGCCCCGGCCGGGGGAGTAGATCACCTCGGAGATCCCGTACGGCAGCCGTTCAGCAGGGGTGATCGAACGCAGCTCGCCGGTGATATGCAGGTAGGGCCGGTAGTTCTCGTCCTTGCCGCGGTGCTGGAGCTCAACCGATTTCACGAGGACGCCGATCTCGGCATCCAGTCCCTCGTGACGGTACGTCTCGACACCACGCTCACGCAGGACCCGGTCGGCCCATACGTCGTTCATCATCAGTCCTGCGGTGCGCATCACTTGCTCCTCTTCCTGTTGTTCTTCTTGCCCTGGTGGTGGGTCTGCGCTGCCGGCCTGGAGTCATCCGCGCGGCCGTCGCGGATTTTCCGGATCCCCCGCGTGCCCCAGCGCCACATGGCCCGCATCACGGCGATCTCTCCGACGGCCAGGAGAGCCACTAGGAAGAACAGCGGCGTCAGCCACATCGCGATCGTCCCGGCCCCGGTCAGCTCGCCCTGGGAGGCACCGGACTGCTGGTGCAACCAGACGCCGAGCATTGGGATGACGACCATCGCGGTCGTGAACGCGAGCAGGTAGTCGGCGATGAGGACGATCGAGCGGAAGAACACGGTCCAGATCACAACCGGGAGCCCGTCGCCGCGCTTCTTCGGGGAAAGCCGCTGCCAGGGCCTGCGCTGCTGCGAGGGGTGCCTGCCGTTCTTCTCTGCGGGCTTTGCCGTGATGGGCTTCCGTACCGGCGTCGTGGCTGCTCCGGTCTCTTCGCTCGAAATGGTCTGATCGGTCCCGTCCAGGGCCTGGGTCGTCATGGCCGTCTCGTCCTTCGTGTCGTCGTTGCGTGGCTCGTTCGTGTCGGGGGCGTGGCAATGACGTAGTCGGTGCGGGCCCAGGCCTGCACCGCCCGTGTCTGCCCCGCGGTGGGCCGCGTGTCGACCACCAGCCACATGACCCGCACGGTGGTGTCGCCGTTGATGGTGTAGGGCCGCTGCACGGCCCGCTCGAAGCCTGAGCGGAAGCTCGTTGGGATCCCGATGCCGTCGGACACGTCCTTATCGCTGGCGAGCAGGTACCAGGGGGCGAGCGTGTCAGCGTCGAGCTTTCCGCTGGCGGCGGCCACGCCCGGCGGCACCGGGGTCTCACCCCCGGAGAATTCGGGGGCCAGTACGAAGCACAGCTGAACAGCGGCCCCTACGGCCGCGCCTCCGATCGCCGCGCCGCGGCTCGTCAGTGCGCCCGTGTTCCCCGACCGACTCCCGGCGTTCGCATCATCCGATGCCCGGGAGGCATTGGGGGAAGCAGTAACGAAATGCTTCTTGTACACCGTGTTCCCGGCCTGTCCGGCCGACTCCTTGTTCTCTGTCGATGTCATTGGCACTCAAATCGCCATTCCAATTGAATGAGAGCGTGACCCTATCGATGAGATGATTGGGTCGGGAATTGGAATCATCCGGAAAGGCGAGTTGACCCGCTTGCGGGAATCCCGGAGAGACCTGAGACGCCACCTTCGGCATCAACGGTGACGAAGAGCAGCATCCGGCGATGGGCGGTCACCTTTTCCGGGCTGGCGCTGTTGCGCTCGACCGAGTCGGAGGTGACCGCGACGTCGACCAGGAAGGCATAGGCGTAGTCGCCCGCGGCGACCTTGACGACCTCGATGTCCGGGGCGTCGCCGACCGCCGAGTTCAGCCCGGCCGTGTCGATGTAGTAGTACCGCTTCCCGGTATCGTCCTCGTTGTACCGCGACGGCGGCATGAACTCCCGCAGGAACGCATCGTCCTCGGTCAAGGCGTACCTGTCCTTGAGCTGCGCGCGCGCCCGCTCATAGGCTGCTCCGGAGTCCCAGGTGAACGCCGTCTCGGCCAGTCTGGTAACGATTCGGCTGTCGGCGTCCAAGCGCCTCTGGCTGATGCCGAGGGCCTCCAGCGTATCCTGCTCCACCCGCTCGGAGTTCTTCAGCTGAGCGGTCTTCAGCCGGCCCTCCAACTGGCCGATCCGCGATTCCTGGGCCTTCGTGGCCGTGTGCTGACCGCTCCACGTGATCGCTGCCAGAGTCGCGACCAGGGCGAGGAACGCGGCCAGCGTCAGGATCCAGGCGTTGCGCCGGACGAAGCCCGGCCGTTTTTCTGGCTGCCGCAGGGGCGTCACGGCCGTCGTCTGCCCGTTCATCGGTCCTCCCCACCGTTCTCGTTCTGCTTGCCGGTGCCCAGATCGCTGATCTCGGGGGCCCAGGGTGTGTCCTGCGTCCGCCTCGACGGGTGCTGATGCACCGCGCCGGCAGCGGTGACGACGACGGCCAGGTCATCGAAGACACCTTTCGTGCCGTCATAGATGTAGTTCGCATCGGCCCAGGCCAGCACGTCGCCGGTCTTCGTGTCCCGGCACAGCCAGACCGCCCGGGCCCTGTCCGTCGTCCCCGTCCTCAGGGCTTGCCCCGAGTCCAGGTCGGGCGTCACCGCCCCGACCTCCCACGTGTACGTGTCCGGGGCGGATGCCTTGCCCCCGTCGTAGCGGACGTACCAGGCAAAGCGCGGATCGATCTCGCTGTCCGCATCGAAGGGCAGCACGTTCTGCCAGGTGTACGCGTCCTCGTCGCCCGCCAGATAGGAGCTCTTGCTGAAGTGCGGAGCCAGATCCCTGCGGTGCTCGGCTGTCGCGAGCATCGCCTCGTTCGGCGCACCGTTGCCCGTATCCGGTTGCATGCTCGAGTCGTGGTGGAGCTTCGCGTAGGCATGCTGTGCGACCGCGACCTCGCCGGCAGCGGCCGCCGCCGCGTCGGACAGCTTCGCCATCCGCTCCGCCGCGTCCGTCTCCCCTGATTCCGCCTCGGCCTCGGCCACCTGCTTCTCCAGGGCCGTGATGCGCACGTCGTTTCCGGCACGGGCCGTCGCGAAGCTGTTGCCCGTCAGTGCCGAGGTGATGACCAGCGCGGCGATTCCCGTGCCCATGAGCGCACCCAGCCCCCGGCGCAGCACCCGCGCGCCGTCCTCGGGCGTGCGCGCTTCGCGCCTGGTCCGCCAGTCGTCGAACCGCGCCTCGAGCTCGACCCCGGTCAGTCTTCTGCGCGTCTGCGGGACAGCGCGCTCCCCCCAGGCCGTCTCCGCGCCCTCCGGCAACGGTGAACCTGGGGCGCTTTCCGTGCCCTGGCCGAACGTGTCGCCAGTCTCATCGTCGCCTGTCGCCACGTCATGTGCCTCTCATTCGAGAATGCCCTCATACGCGATAAGAGCCTATCTTAATGACCATTCGACATCGATTCCATAGATCAATCGAGAGGTGGCGAAAGGTGGTGCCGGGCCGGGGGTCTGGACGCCAAGGAACCGGTGCCCTGACACTGGGCACCGGTTCCTCGGCTGGTCATGCGGCCGAGGTGGATCACGCCGTCTTGACCTGGTCCTCCGGCAGCATCGCGTCCGACATATCCACGAACATCCAGCCATCAGCAGCCAGTTGGCTGGCGCTCAGCACGCTCACCCGGCCCATGAAGGCGCAGTACCCGGCTTCGCCGACGATCACCTGGTCACCCTGGATCCCCAGCACGACAAACGTGTGGCCAGCAACCCCCGAGCCCGGCCCGGATCCGACCGAGTACGGCGTCGGCGTGGCCGACAACTTCTTCCCCATGTCCGCTGCGATCGTGTAAGCCGTGTCGATGCCGTTGCCCACCGGATACTGCTGGTACGTCGTGTACTTGTTCACGAACCAGGTCGACAGCGACACGCAGTTCATCGCGTGGTTATCACCGCACGAACCCGGGCCGCCGCCAGGGCCGTAGCGGTCGTCGAGAAATTTGTCGCCCTCCTCGTTGAAGAGGTCGACGAAGGACTGGGCCTCGGCCATAGTCATCCCGCCGTCCTTCAGCGAGACGGGCCCCGCTCCGTCCTTGTTCTCGCAGTTGCCGAAGATGGTGCGGATGCCCGTGCCGATGCTGTCAATGATGCCGCCGACGATGTCCTCGACGCCGTCGACGGCCGACGGATCAACCGTCCAGCCGCTCATCTTCGCGTACCACATCTGGGCGTCGCCCGTGCGCTCGGCGATGCCCTGGGCATCGTCGGCAGAACGCTCCCAGTTCTCATGGAAGTGCACCGCCGCCGCAGCCGGCGAACCCTGCGAGTTCCCGAGCATGTCCCGGAAGACCGCGACATCGCCAGGATTGTCGCCCTCGGCCATGAACGCCAGCTGGGCCTCGATCGTGTACCAGTCGATGTTCTTGGAGCCGGCGTAGCCCCGCAGCGCCGAGTTGCGGCCAAACGTCCACTGACCGAGCCCGATACCGTTGTCCGTGTTCTTCGAACCTGCCTCCTTCTCCGGGGTCATCGTGTACGTGCCCACGGGGAAGGTCTGCACACTCGTTGGGTCGATGCCCGACTCCTGCGACCAGTTGCCGAGGATACCCGCGATGTTCTCCTCGGGCATGCCCCAGGTCCTGAGCACCGAGTAGACGACCCGGGCGTTGGCCTCCCCGCTCGCAGGGACATCCGCACCAGCGCCGCGATTGCCCGCGTTCACCACGCAGTTGACCCGGCCCTTGCCTACCTGGTCCTCCGTCAGGGCGGTGCTGTTGAGGACACCGCCGAAGACGGTGCCGACCAGGGCCGCCGCTGCCACCGTGGCGACCACACCAGAGGCCGCTGCGGCCACAGGTGCCATCGCCGCCGTGACGGTGACGCCCAGAACCACACCAGCACCCTTGGCTATGAAGCTGCCGATCGCCAGGAAGGGGGCGGCGATCGCGTGGCCGATAGCCTTCACCACGTTGAGGATGAGCATCCACACTGCGTTCGCGGCATTGGCCAGCATCGCCAGAGCCGCGAAGAACATCGATTTCAGCCAGTTGAGCAGCGCCATCGCCATGACCACGCCCATCGCGTGGGGAGCCACCGCAGCCCCACTGCCGATCGTGACGCCCTTGGCCGCCTTCGATCCCAGACCCTCGGCGTCCTTCTGGACGGTGCGCTCGTAGCTCGTGCCACCCGCACCCAGGCGCTTGTCTGCAGGCTCAGCGGCCGGACCGCCTCCGGTGACCTTGGACACGCCTTCGATCGCGTCCTTGCCCGCCTCGATACCGACATTCTTTGCCGCGCCGACGACAGCACCGGGGACTGCGCCGATGCCGCCTGCAGCAGCACCGGCCTGAGCACCCGCCACGGCACCGGAGACCGCCGCACCGGCGTAGCGGCCAGCGTTGCGCCGGGCAGCGCTGCTGCCGTCGCCCTCAACGGCCTTCTTCGCGGCACCGCCGGCGGCGTTCGCAGCCGCGCCGTCCATTCCCTTGGCCGCGCCTTCGGCGGCCTTCATCACACCACCGGCCCCGCCCGCGGCCCCTGTCATATCCGTCGTTCCGGTCGTGGCTGCCGCATCCTTCGCGACAGCCTTCGCGGCGACCCTTGCCCCGGAGGCGTCCGGGGGAGTGCTCCCGCCCAGGCTCTTTGTCCCGCGCCTGGCCGGTGCGGCCGCGGGCGCACCGGCCGGAGACGAACCGCCCGCCGAGGGCTTCGACGGCGGCGCACCGCGAGTCGTGGGCTGGGCGGGCGCCGAGATTTTCGCGTACCCCCGGCCCTTCGCGCCGTGGCCCTCGGGTAGGCTCTTCGGCCCGGCACCCTTCCGAGCCGGCGCTCCAGGCCGAACCGACTCGTCCTGCTTCTTCGACTTGTCGCTGACCATGCTGTTCCTTACTGGCTCAATGCCTGGTGGCCGTGGCTCGGCGGGGCGGCGCTCAGTAGAGCGTCGTCAACACCTCCGAGCCGTCGTGGACGGAGCTGTTGGACTGCACGTCGCGCAGCTTCACGTCGAGGCGGAGAAGCTCAAGGAGCAGTTCTGACTGGTACTCCGACTTGTTCTTGGCGTAGGCCTGATAGGCCTGCGACAGGTTGTTCATCACGTTCGTGAGAGGCCGCATCGTCACGTCGGAGGACTGGTAGTCACTCTTGAGATCCGAGCCGTCGGAGAGGATCCACTGCATGTTCGAGACCTGCTGGGCCGTGCCGTCAGAGCCCTCCTTGCGTTTCTTGGACAGGAACTCGACATAGCTCTGTCCGGAAGGGACGAGGTCGTCCAGGTAGCCGTCGTAGACGTTGCCTGCACGCCAGTTGAGGTCGAAGCCGCCGGGCACGGTGTGTTCGGTCTGCAGGGCCAGTGTCGGGACACCGTCGGGCGCCTCCGCTGCCGAGGTACCCGTGACCGAGTCACCGGCGATCGTCTCGGGCACCGACGGCGGACGCAGGAACAGTCCGTCGACCTTGGTCGTCTCCAGGTCGGAGGTGTACGCCTGGATCTGTGCCAGGTTCGCGCGCATCGCGATGAGCTTGCGGTCGAGTTCCTGGCGGGTTGCCTCTTCCTCCTCGTGGAGCACGATGTTGTAGTACGCCTGCGCCGGGTCGAAGGTCACCGCGTCCAGCGCCGGGATCGTCGTGGTCCCGGTCGCCCCGGGGTTGAAGAAGACCCGCCACTGGTCGTACTTGTCGAAGCTCGCGTCGCCGGCCAGTTCGTCGGCGCTGCCCTTGTTCTGCTCGTGCTCGTCGTAGGACAGCTCGGCGTTCGCCCGGACAGTCAGGTTGAGCACTTGCTTGCCGAAGGGCTTGTCCGCGTCGAGCAGGACTCCGACGTAGCCGGTCGATCCGAAGACGTAGACGGAGCCCTTGATGCCGCCGGTCTCCACCGCCTGGCTGTTGAGGTTCTTGTCCGAACCCAGTAGGAACGCCTGATAGTCCGCTGCGTTGTACGAGATCGATGCGTTGGCCGGGAAGTGCATCATCACCAGGGCCCTGCTGGCTTGCTTGTTGGTGTAGACCCCGTCGACATCACCCTTGAGCGAGGTCTTCGATGTGGTGAACTGCTGGGTGTACAGCGCCGTATGCGACAGTGCGTCGCTGCCAGCCTTCAAGGCCGAGGCCCCTGCCCCTCCGATCACCATTACGCCGGTGACCGCGAAGGCACTGAAGAACACTCCGAAGCGTTCGATCGCGTGGTGCGAGTCGAGTTTGAACTTTTTACCGAAGGCCAGTGCTTTGTCCTTGGTCCCCATGTCCGTCCGTTCCTTGTCCGCCCTGTTCCTGCTCCTGCCGCGGAGTCACGTCGTCCGCTGATGCCGTTCCGGGGGCGACGAACCGGGCCGGAAGAGGCCTTGCACCTCAACCGACCCGGTCGGAATACATCTCTGTTCCCGGTCGTGTGCCCGGCCTGTGGCGGCCTCTCAGCCGAAGACACCACTGGTCAGGACGTTGCTGATCGTCTGGACGACCACGGTGCCGCCGCCGAGGTCCTCGATGGTCTGTTGGCCGCCGGAGCCGATCTTGGCGACGAGCGTCCAGCCGCCGGTGCCGAGCGCGCCACCGACGAGGATGAGCAGCGCAATGGTTCCCCAGCTCGACTGATGTCCGGCCGTCTGCGGATTGGCCATCAGCTTCTTGATCAGGAGCACGCCGCCCCAGACCAGGCCGACAGCACCCAGCAGCATGAGCAGGAGCCCGCCCCAGAGCTGGATCTGGGTCTTCGCGTTCGACAGGAAACTGGTCAGGTCCCATGCTGCAGTCGGCAGCGATTCCTCTGCCTCTGTGAGCGCGAGGGCTGCTGCCTCGTTGACCTTCGTCATGGTTCTTTCCTCTCGCCTTTCGAGTCGCTCATGACATGACAGTGAGTCGCGAGGCGACAAACGCGGTCCACTCGCTTGAATAGAGGATCTAGTTGTCTATCTCCTGTGTATGCGAATGCATCACCAATCGCGTCTAATGCTTCATTGTCGGCTATCTATGAATGCTTCCTTGATGGGTAATCTACATCACTCGACTCACGAGTAGAGGGATGGATCGATAGGGTGAGTCATAGATGAGTCGAGAAAGCCTCATGGATGAGGTGAAAGCGCGTCCTGGTCCCACGCGTCCCAGTGGCACCCCAGGTATGTGGAATCCGCATGATGGACTGTGTAACGTGCACCCCCGGCACCGCTGTGCAGTCCGTGACACCCCGGATCGCGCCCCGGTCGCCGCCCGCCCTCGACCAGGAGCCCAGACCGCCATGAACCCCTTGCCTGGAGACCTCTTCGCCCGCCACCTGCGCCAGGAACGGGAGCGCCAGAACGTCAGCCAGGCCGAGCTGGCCCGGCGCATCGCCGGGATCCTCGGCACGAACGTCGACCCCTCGGCCGTCACCCGCATCGAACAGCAGACCCGAGCGGTCCGGCTCGACGAAGCCGTCGCGGCCGCCCAGGCGCTCGACGTGCCTCTGATCCTCCTGACCAGCGAAGACCCGGCCGGTGAGCGCGAGGCCCAGCTACAGCAGTACCGCGCCGAGCTCGCGCTGGCTCAGCGCGAGTGGGAGAAGAAAGGCCTTGAGATCCAGAGGCTCTCCCGGGCCATCCAGACCCTCACCGGGGACATGGACGCCCTCCCTGACGACACCCTGTCCCCGGTCTCACTCGACCCCCGGCTCCAAGAAGCCATCGACGCCCGGGTCCCCACAGAGAAGAAGCCCTTCGGCGGCGATCCCGTCACAAACCCAGACGCATGACGCTGTTGCGGGCCGCGGGATTCAACTCCCGGTCGCAGACGTTCACCGTCTCGGCCTACCGCCACCGGCCGGCCCGCATGATCTCCCCCGTACTCGCACCATTGCGCCGGGCCTGGATGACATGCCAGGCGCGCAGTGAATAGAAGCTGCAACCCATCGAGTTCATCCCCGCCCCGGACATCCGCGGCAGCAGCATGCTGTGCAACGCGTCACCGGTGACGCCCGGACCCCGTGGGTCCTTCCACTCCTCCGATTGCGGTTCGTCGCCCACAGCGGGGGCACGAACGAGACGAGCTCCGAGCTCGTGATGAGCCTCACGCCACCGTCGGCACCCCAGACGTGCCCGTACGCGAACAGCTGCGCCATCGTGCTCCGTCGGCGCTCCCGCGCATCGCCCCTCTCCGGGATCCGCACCAGTAAGCCCCACCAGTGCAGCGCGTACGGCACACAGGTCACCGGCGTCGAACCGTACCCGTCCGGAGGTGTCCCCTCATCACACCTGCTGGGTACCGAAATCTTCACCAGGGCCGACGAGCTCAACGCGTGCATCTCCCAGGTCCTCGAAGGGCTCGAGTAGGGTCCTGCCCATGGGTTACGACTGGGAGAACATCCTCGGGGCGAGCGGTGCCGGACTCGAAAAGACATACGACGCCGCCGTGTCCGCCGTCATCTATGACCAGGACCCCGGCGACGACGAACTGGCTCTCCCCTTTGGTGAAGAGTAGGCCGCGTCGGCCCGACCAGGGAGCGCGGACTGAAGCTCAGTCGGCAGAACCGAGCAGTCGGCCGGGCTGAGAGCGCTGCTCCTTGAGGAGGGAGCGGTCGCGAAACGTTCTCATGGGTCGCCTCAAGCGGCGGGTTTGAACCGTGTGCCGGACGGTTTAGTCGGGTCACTACCAGCAGGCTTACGCGCGCTGGCCTTGCGGCGGCGGGCCTTGGCCAGTTCCGACGGTCTGGCCCTCTCGCGATTCATCTCCTGTATCTCACGGCAGTCCTGAAGGCTGAACCACAGGAACTTGCCGAAGCGGTGGTGAGGGAAGCCGCTGTGGTTGGCCCCATCCCGGAGCCACCTCTCGCCACAGCCGATGGCGCGGGCCGCTTCCTCTGGAGCGAGCATCACTTCGCCCTGCTCAAGGGCCTTCTTGGCCGCGTCGACGATGGCCTCCCGATCGGCATGAGTGTGGTCGGTTTCCGAGTTGGTCATGGCACCTCCTCCGCTGAGGACTGTCCGGAAGCTTCGAGGGAACCCGGTTGCGACTGACTCTGCGGCCGAGCGTTCACGCACGATCCGGAACCACCGGCATCACCGTCGCACTCGGCTGGGAGTAGCCGGGCATGAAGGGAATGTACGTCATCTGACTCGCAGAAACTAGCAATCTCGCCGCTGGAGCTTGAAAGAAATCGCAAATTCCGCCGGTTCTTGCGTGTCTTGGCTGTCAGTGTGCTCGTGGCTCGACCTGGATCGTGAGGGTGCCTGGATGTTTCTGCGAGTTCCTGGGAGGGTGTGCCCATGCCCTCGCCTGCAGATGAGACCGCGCTCCAGAGGCTCGCCGACGTCGTCCAGCGACGCCGGGTTGAGCTCGACTTGAAGAAGATCGATGTCGCCAACGGTGCCGAGATCGCCATCAACACCTACGTGAAGATCGAAAGCGGCCAGTCCGTCCGCGACGTCACCTACGGGAAGATCGAGAGCGTGCTCGGGTGGGCGCCAGGTTCGTCCAAGGAGGTGCTACGAGGAGGCCAGCCGACCATTGCTGAACGCCTCACAGACGATGCCGTGGTCTCACCTCTCGCCAGCGCACAGCTGGAAGCCGACTTGGAACAGGCTGTCGTCAACGCCGCCATCGCTGTGACGGACAATCTCAGTGCCTCTGAGATCCGCAAGTTGAAGCACGCGGTGCTCGAGGAGTTGCGTCGGGCCGGTCACCTCCCCAAGGGCAGCCGCTGATGGACCGGTGCAGATCCCTGCTCTGGGGGAACGCGCCTTAGACTCCACCGCATTCGACCCCAACCCCTGACATGCCAGGCCATGGCAGGGCGAAGAACGCGCCTGCCGTGGCCATCGAGCCAGAGACCAGGAGGAATCGTGCCCTATATCGAATGGCGCGGCAATAAGTGCCGAGTCAAGTGGTGGGCTGGCGAGTACCTGCCCAACGGCCGCAAGAAGTATGAGTCGGAGTCCGGCTTCGATGATGAGGAAACGGCCCTCAATTACGGCCTCGACCGTGAACACGAAGTCCGTCATGGCACCGCCGTCAAGTCGAAGAATGGCAAGACCATCATGTCGGACTACTGCTGGGACTGGTTTGAAGCCCAGGACCTGAGGCCGTCGACAATGCGGTCCTACAAGGCCATCATCAACAGGAGGATCGAGCCTTATTGGGGGAGCCGGGCTGTCGGCGACATCACTGCATTCGAGTACGAAGGGTGGAGGAGAGCCCTGCGCAAGTCTGCCAAAAACGGAGAGATTTCGGACAAATACGTCATAGACATTCTCAAGGTCTTCGGCGTCATGATGGATGACTCAGTGACTCGCTACCACCTCCGCACGACGTCACCAGTCGTGAAAGAGAAACGAGGCCGCGGCAAGTACAAGAAGAAGATACGTGTGCCGAAGCGCCCCATGGAGATGATCATGCTCCATCGGCTCGCGGCCAACGCGTATCAGGTCTGGGGGTACACCGGCTGGACGTACATCTGGACCGCGGCGTTCACCGGTATGCGGCCGAAGGAGATATGGGGGCTGCAGCGATGCTTCGCCTCACCGAACTGGCCGGCCTCGGACCCGTTAGAGATGGACGACGTGAGACGTGAACCGGACCTGGACCGGTACACGAAGATGCCAGCGCTCCGGGTGCAATACCAGCACCAGTGGGTTGACGGAGAGCGGAAGTTGGTGGAGCCGAAATACGACTCGTGGCGGACGTTGGTGGTGCCGTCGTTTCTGCATGAGATGCACACAGCACTGCTGGCGTCGCATGATGCTCAGTGGGTTTTCAGGTCACACAGAGGGGGGCCGCTGCTCGGAACCCAGTTCGAGCAGACGTATTGGTATCCGATCCGGGACGGGAGCCCGGCACGCAAGGGGCGGTATGCGCGGCCGGAGATCCCTGCGGTGCCGGAAATGGCGACGAAGCGGATCTATCTCCTGAGGCACGGCCACAAGGAGTGGCTCGACGAGGATGGGCACCCGCGGGTGGCGGCCGAGACTCGTATGGGACACGAGCTCGGGGGAGTAGAAGGCGTGTACGCAAACGTGACACCGGCGATGGAATCACGGATCGCGGAGTCGCTGCAGGAGCGGTGGGAGAAGTTCGTGGGGAACAAGGGCGTATGGCTGCCGCCGTTTCCCAGTCCTCTCCCAGTTGATCACTCGATTCGCGTACCAGGCCAGGTCAGAGCGAGTGTCACCCTAGATGTAGATTCGTCGCCATGAGCAATCTCGATCGCCAGGCCGCACTCTCCGTCTGCGGAGGGCGGGGCTTCGTCGTCGCCGAGCCCGTACGTGAACTCCTCAGTCCCCGTCATGTCCGGTTGGGGGAGTCCACGCAGGTGCGCAGACTGCTGCCCAACCTGGGCCGTCGGATGGTGGGCGCGTGGGCCTTCGTCGATCACTATGGCCCCGACGACATCGCGGACGAGCCCGGGATGCAGGTACCGCCCCACCCCCACATGGGTCTGCAGACGGTCAGCTGGCTGCACGACGGCGAGGTCCTGCACCGGGACAGCCTCGGCAGTCTTCGGACGATCCGCCCCCGTGAGCTCGGACTGATGACGTCGGGCCGCGCCATCAGCCACTCGGAGGAGAGTCCGAAGCCGCACGCGCGGTTCCTGCACGGCGCCCAGCTCTGGGTCGCCCTGCCGGAAGCCCACCGCCATGTCGAGCCGCACTTCCAGCACCACGCCGGACTGCCGGCCGTCACCGCCCCCGGCATCGACGCCACCGTGATCCTCGGCGAACTCGACGGCGCGGTCTCGCCGGGGGCCACGTACACCCCGATCGTCGGCGCCGACCTGGCCCTGTCCGCCGGTGCCGAAGCCCGCCTGCCACTCGAACCGGACTTCGAGTACGCGGTACTCGCGATGTCGGGCCGGGCGGAGGTCGACGGCGTCCCCGTGCTGCCCGGTTCCATGCTCTACCTGGGCTGCGGACGAAGCGCACTGCCCCTGCGCGCGGACACCGACGCGGGCCTCATGCTCCTGGGCGGCGAGCCCTTCGAGGAGGAGATCGTCATGTGGTGGAACTTCATCGGGCGGTCCCACGAGGAGATCGAGGAGGCGCGGAAGAGCTGGATGGAGGGCTCGCGTTTCGGCGAGGTGCACGGCTACGACGGTGCGCGCCTGTCGGCTCCCGAACTCCCGCCGGTCTCCCTGAAGCCGCGGGGAAGGGTGCGCTGACCCGACCGCCGAGCCGCAGTGCATGGTGCGGGACTGCGCCGATGTCGTTCAGCCGTCCCGCTTCCAACCAGTCGCTTCTCGGCCCCGGGCGGCTCCGCCTCGGCCCGGCGGAGCCCGCCGGGGGCCCCGATCCGATCGTCTCCTGCCCGCTCAGCCCGCTGCGGGGCGGCCCGACAGGGGGTGAGGGCCACGTCGACGATCATGTCCTCCTGGCCGCCGACCAGGCCCCGTCGGCCGCACTCCAGCAGAATGGCGCGGACGTCGACGCCGTAGCGGTCGGAGGCGATCTCCGCGTGGTGCAGGAAGGAGGAATAGACGCCGGCGTAGCCCAGGGTGAAGCTTTCCCGGTCCACGCGGACCGGGCGGTCCTGGAGCGGGCGGACCAGGTCGTCGGCGGCGTCCTGCAACTGGAACAGGTCGCAACCGTGCTCGAGCCCGGAGAGGTTCGCCACCGCGATGAACGCCTCCAGCGGGCAGTTGCCCGCCCCGTGGCCCGCCAAAGAGGCGATCGAGGCGACGATCTCCGCGTAACGGACCGGAACCACCCGGGAGATCGCGGCCACCACCGGGATGGTGGCCTGGCCGCCGCAGGTGACCATGTTCACGTTCGGAGCGTCCAGGTGCTCCTCCAGGTTGACCGCCGGGACGACGTACGGGCCGATCGCCGCCGGGGTCAGGTCGATCAGTCGCTTGCCCAGCGGCGTCAGCTTCGGCGCGTTGGCCCGGTGGGCCCCCGCCGAGGTGGCATCGAAGACGATGCCGATCTCGTCGAAGCCCGGCAGTGCGATCAGCCCGTCCACGCCCTCGTGCGTGGTGGCCACGCCCGGGCGCCCGGCGCGCGCCAGACCGTCGGACGCCGGGTCGATGCCGACCATGGCGCCCATCTCCAGGTGCTGGGCGGTGCGCAGTACCTTGATCGTGAGATCGGTACCGATATTGCCCGAGCCGATGATCGCGACCTTGGTGCGTGACGCACCGTCTGCACGCGTTGTCACACTGTTCCTTCCCTGATGGCGGTGGTGACCGTGCCCAGCCCGCCGATCACCGCGGTGACCTGTGCGCCCGGTGCGAGCGGGCTCATCGGGCCGAGCGCGCCGGAGAGCACCACATGGCCGGCCCGCAGCGGATCGCCCAGGTCGCGTGCGGTGCGCGCCAGCCAGAGCACCGCGGCGATCGGGTCGCCCAGACAGTCCGCGCCGGTGCCCTCGGACACGGTCCGGCCGTCGACGGACATCTCCATCACGGCCGTCCGCGGTTCGAACTCGGCGAGGCTGCGGCGCTCCCGGCCGAGCACGAAGGCGCCCGCGGACGCGTTGTCGGCGACGGTGTCGGACAGGGTGATGTCCCAGCCCGCGATACGGCCTAGAAGGCAGGTGGACGAACGGTCAGGCCGGGACGGCGAGTCCGCTGGTGTCGGCGGCGGCCACGAAGCGGTCGGGGCGCAGGGCCACCGCGCGCACGCCGTACCGCCGCAGCCAGGGGCCGAGCACGCCGTCCAGGTCCACGAGTTCGTCGGGCCCCCGGGTGTAGGCGTTCTGCGGGCGGACCGCGCGGTAACGGGCACCGAGCGCGTCCCACTGCCGGCGCTCCTCCTCGGTCAGCAGCGTCGAGGGGTCGACATCGTCGCCCAGCAGCACGAAGGTGTCGCCGAGCAGTTCGTCCAGGGGCGCCATCCGGCCGACGGTGTCGCCGACCACCGGCTGCGGCACCATCCGGCCGACGATGCTGGCGTCGCCGAGCGGGCCGCGCAGCCAGCCGGCCTCCAGCACCGGCGGGGCGATCAGCGGCGGTTCGAAGGGGGTGACGAGTCCCTCGGGAGGCGGCGCGGACAGGGCGGCCCGCTCCTCGTCGGATATCTCCTGCTTGATCACCCGGCCGAGCTGAACCGCGAGCCCGGTGTAGAAGTCGGCGTTGGGACGGCGCTCGGCCTCATAGGTGTCGAGCCAGGAATCGGGCAGCTGCCCGGTCAGCACCCGGCCGAGTTTCCAGCCCAGGTTGTGCGCGTCGCGCATCCCGGTCTGCATTCCGGCGCCCGCCCACGGCGGCATCAGATGCGCGGCGTCGCCGGCCAGGAAGACCCGGCCGGAACGCCAGGTCTGCGCCGACCGCACGTGGTGCCGGTAGAAGGCGTGCTGGTGGATCTCGACGTCGTCCTCGCTCACCCCCAGCGCCTTGAGCAGGGGCCACACCTCGGCGCCGGTCGGGAAGTCGGCCTCGGTCTCGTGCGGCTTGAGCGGGATCTCCCAGCGGTGGTTGCCGGCCGACAGCGCGATGTCGACGACCGGCCGCTCCGCGTCCGTCCAGAAGGTGAGGAAGTTGCGGTCGGGCCACCAGCGCTTGACCCGGCAGTCGATGACCACCCAGGTGACCTCGCTGGTGTCGCCGAGCAACTGGATGCCCAGGTGCTGCCGGGACCTGCTGCTGCCGCCGTCCGCGGCGATCGCGTACCGGGTCCGGTACCGGCGGACCTCGCCGGTCGCCGTGTCGTTGGTGGTGACCGTGACCCCGGAGTCGTCCTGTTCGAGCTCGGTCACCTCGGCGCCGTAGCGCACCGAGATCAGGTCCCCCCGGTCCTGCGCGCAGGACCGCAGTTCGGCCTCCATGACCGGCTGGTAGATGTTGTAGAAGCGCGCCTTCGCCCCGAGCGCCGACGGCGGATGCTCGATGCGCATCACCTCGTCGCCGTCGTACGTCACCCAGCGCAGCGCACGTTGCGGGTCGATCACCTTCTCGACGCGTTCGCCGATGCCCAGGCTCTGGAAGATCCGCATGGTCCAGTCGTTGACCGTGACCGCCCGGGCCCGGGGATAGATCTCTTTGTCCCGTTCGAAGGCGATCACGCGCGCGCCCTGCTGGGCCAGGGTCAGAGCGCCGACGACGCCCGTGGGGCCGTAGCCGATGACGGCGACGTCCGCGTCGAAGTTTTGGGGCATGGCGGCCTCCCTGCCGGTCGTCCCAAAGTTTTGGACCGGTCGTTCAGTCCAATAGTGGGGACTGTCACACGGCGAAAAGTGCAGGTCAAGAGGGTGCATCACGGATTCCGCAGAGCAGAATCAGCAGCCGTAACGGCGTCTGCTGCCCAAGGGCTGTCCCGTGATCCCGCCAGGGGTTACGGGACAGCCCTCAGAATCCCGGCGAATGAGCGCAGGTATCGACCGGGGGAGCAACGGGAATGGCTGAGTGAGCGGCGCCATGCGAGCCGTCCAGTACCTCATGCCCGGCGAGGACGCCCCCGAGCACCGGCACACCCAGCACGCCTTCCGCTTCGTCGTCGAGGGCTCGGGCGTGTGGACGGTCGTCGGCGGCGACCCGGTGCCCATGAACCGCGGCGACTTCCTCCCGCAGGCAGGCTGGAACTGGCACGCCCACCACAACGCCGCCGCCGAGCCGATGGCCTGGATCGACGGCCTGGACATTCCCTTCCAGTACGCCACCGAGGCGCAGTTCTTCGACTTCGGCCGCGACGAGATCGGCGACGCCGAGCGGATCACCCCCAAGCGGTCGCGCTCCGAGCGCCTGTGGGGCCACCCCGGCCTGCGCCCGCTGTCGGCCGCCGCGCCCCCACCGGGCAGCCCGCTGCTGTCGTACAAGTGGGAACACACCAACGCCGCTCTTCGCGACCAGCTCCTGCTGGAGAAGGAGGGCTTCGGCCACGCCGCGGAGCCCGGCCACGCCGCGGTGCGCTACTGCAACCCGCACGACGGCTCCGACGTCCTGCCGACCATCCGAGCCGAGTTCCACCGCATCGCCCGCGGCGCCGAGACCGCGCCGGTGCGCGAGACCGGCTCGTCGGTGTACCAGGTCTTCGACGGCTCCGGTGTGGTGACCGTCGGAGACAGGTCCTGGACGGTGACCCGCGGCGACCTGTTCGTCGTCCCGTCCTGGGAGCCGTTCGCCGCCAGGTCCGAGGCCGGCGCGACCGACTCCGACGAGGGAGCCCTCGACCTCTTCCGTTTCTGCGACGCGCCCGTCTTCGAGGCGCTTCGGCTCAACCGCACCCAGAAGGACACCTGACCATGAAGCTCGCCACCATCCGCACCACCGACGGCACCAGGGCGGTCCGTCTCGACGGCGACCGCCTGGTCGACCTCGGCTACGCCGACCTGGGCGAGCTGTTCGCCGAGGCCGACTGGCAGGCCGCGGCAGCCGCCTCCGGCCCCACCCACCCCGTCGAGGGCATCGACTTCGCGCCGGTCGTGCCCAACCCCTCCAAGATCATCTGCGTCGGGCACAACTACACCAACCACATCAAGGAGATGGGCCGGGAGCTTCCGAGCCACCCGACCCTCTTCCCGGAGTTCGCCGACACCCTGATCGGTGCCGGCGACGACATCGCCAAGCCGGCCGAGACCGACACGCTCGACTGGGAGGTCGAGCTGGCCGTCGTGATCGGCAAGGCGGTGCGCCGCGCCGACGAGCAGCAGGCCGCCGACGCCATCGCCGGATTCACCGTCATGAACGACGTCTCGGCGCGCGACTGGCAGTTCCGCACCATCGAATGGACCCAGGGCAAGATCTGGGAGGCATCCACCCCGGTCGGCCCCTACGTCGTCACCCCCGACGAGGTCGGCGGCGTCCGGCCCTCGCTCCAGGTGAGGACGGTCGTCGACGGGCAGGTCATGCAGCAGGACGACACCGGCACGCTGTTGTTCGACCCGGTGTTCCTGGTGCAGTACATCTCCACCGTGATCACCCTGCGTCCCGGCGACATCATCGCCACCGGCACCCCGGCCGGTGTGGGCAACGCCCGAGACCCGAAGGTCTTCCTGCTCCCCGGCAACACCGTGGTCACCGAGATCTCCGGTCTGGGCGCCTGCACGAACACGGTGGTCGAGGCATGACTAACGCCGTTCGGACCGTCGCCGACGCGCGCGCGTGGGCCCGCACGGGCACGCGGCTGGTGCTCGACGCCGTCGCCGACCTCGACGAGGCAGGCTTCTCGGCCGACAACGTGCTGCCCGCGTGGACCCGCAAACACCTCGCCGCACACGTCGCCGCGAACGCAGAGGCCCTGTGCAACCTCGTGCACTGGGCGGCCACCGGCGAACAGACGCCGATGTACGCCTCCGCCGATGAGCGCGCCGCCGGAATCGCCAGGGGCCCCGCCCTGTCGGCCGACGAGCTGCGGTCCTGGCTGACCGCCTCCGCGCGCCGGCTCGCCGAGGGGCTCGACGCGCTCACCGACGAGCAGTGGCAGCACCGGGTCGTCACCGCCCGGGGCCGCACGGTCCCCGCGACCGAGCTGCCGTGGATGCGCGCCCGCGAAGTCTGCGTCCACGCCGTCGACTTCGGCACCGGCACCGCCTTCGCCGACCTGCCGGACGGCTTCCTGACCGCGCTGGTCGACGAGATCCGCGACAGGCGCGGACTCGCCGACCTGCCCGACGGGCCGCTGCCGGAGGTCGCAGCCTGGCTGTCCGGTCGCCCGCACCCGCTCGCCGACGCCCCCGAGCTCGGCCCGTGGCTCTGAGGAGTTGAGTCATGTCCCACCCCGATGTGATCATTGTCGGCGGCGGTATCGGCGGCCTCGGCGCAGCGTTCTCGCTGACCCGCCAGGGCCGGAGCGTCCGCCTGCTGGAGCGTGCCCCGGCCTTCGGCGAGATCGGCGCCGGCCTCCAGCTCGCCCCCAACTGCACCCGCATCCTCGACGACTACGGTCTTCTCGCGGAGGCCGAGCGCCTCGGCGTCGTCCCGGACGCCATGGTCATGCGCGACGCGGTCGGCGGCGACGAGCTGACCCGGCTCGACCTGCGGGACCTGGAGAAGCGCTACGGCTACCCGTACCTGGTCATCCACCGCAGCGACCTGCACGGCCTGCTCCTGCGCGCGTGCGAGCGGGCCGGCGTCGAGCTGATCACCGACGCGGAGGTGATCTCGTACGAGAACGCCGACGACGGTGCTCGCGTGACCCTCGCCTCGGGCGATCGGCACGAGGCCGGCGTCGTGGTCGCGGCCGACGGGCTGAACTCCCTCGCCCGCAAGCTGCTCGTCGACGACGAGCCCGTCTCCTCCGCGTACGTCGCCTACCGCGGCACCGTGCCTGCTGAGCTGCCGCGGGCGCAGTCCGTCGACCTCGGCGAGGTCGTCGTGCATGTCGGGCCCGCCTGCCACTTCGTGCATTACGGCCTGCGCGGGGGCGAGCTCGTCAACCAGGTCGCCGTCTTCGAGTCGCCCAAGGCGCCGGCCGGGCAGGAGGGCTGGGGCACACCCGACGAACTCGACGCCGCCTTCGCCGGGACCTGCGACTTCGTCCGGGACGGTCTGCCGTTCTTGTGGCGGGACAAGTGGTGGCGGATGTTCGACCGCGAGCGGATCAAGAACTGGGTCCACGGCCGGATCGCGCTGCTCGGCGACTCCGCGCACCCGCCGCTGCAGTACATCGCGCAGGGCGCGATCATGGCGATCGAGGACGGCTGGGTGCTGGGCGAGCACGTCGCCCGCAATCGGGCCGCCGACGGCACGGTCGACTGGGCCGCCGCCTTCGCCGCCTACGAGTCGGTCCGCCCGGAGCACTGCCGCCGCGTGGTGAACACCTCGCGCACGTGGGGCGAGCTGTGGCACCTCGGCGGCGTCGCCCGCGAGCAGCGCAACGCACTGCTGCGCGCCCGCGACACCTACGACTACTCGTTCGTCGACTGGCTGTACGGCCCGACCGCGCTGACACCGGACCAGGAGCCGCCCATGTTCACGCCGATCCCGCTGGCCTCGGCGGACGCCGAGGCCCCGGCGACGGCCGTGGAAGGCGGTGCGGCGTGAGCGGGGCCGGTGCCCCGCCGTCCGTACCCCGTTCGGCCGCTTCGACGGAATCCCCGCCGGGGCGCGCCCGACGATCTCGCCGCGACCTCGCTGACCGGGCCGCCGGACCGCCGGACCTTGCCGCGACGGGCGGCGCGGTCCGGCGGGTCCTCGCGCGCCCGGCCGGGGTCCGCAACGCGGGAGACATACGGCATCACGGGGCGGCCCCCACGCACCGCCTCGGTACGGCCCCGGTCCCGGATCGGGGTGCGGCGCCGGTGCACGAGACGGCCGGGGCCGGTGCGCCGACCCGGTCCGCCGGGGACGGCGGGACGGTTCTCAGTCGACCACACGCAGGTGCGTCGGCCAGCCGATCCGGTCCAGGAGCCGGAACATCTTCGCGATGTCCGTCGGGTTCAGCTTCACGCACCCGTTGGACCTGTAGTCGCTGTCCCCGTCCCAGCGGCGTGCCTCGGTCTTCCCCTGGCTGCCGTCACGGTTCATCTCGGAGTGGATGAACATCTCCGTGCGCGTGGCGGTCTTCGCGGAACACCGCATGTTCTCCAGCCAGATCGCGTGCCCCTTGATGAGACGCCCGTCGTAGTGACGGTCCTTGAGTTCGATCCGCCAGTTGCCGTTCGGCATCCAGCCCCGGCCGACGGCGCAGTCGTCCGCCTCCCCGAGGCCGGACCCGGCCCGGAACGTGGCCCGGAGAACCCCGCCCTTGTAGACGTCGAGCTTCGACCTGGTGTGGTTCTGCGGGTTCTTGTCGAACACCAGGGTCGTCGCTGCGGCAGCCGCCTGCGCCGGAGGGGTGACCGAGGGGAGAAGGACGGCGGTCATCAGCGCGGCTGCGGCCAGCGAACCGAGGACCAGCTGCTTGTTCCTGCTCATATGTGTTCCTCTCTCTGTTCTTCCTGCTGTTCTTCCTGCTTTCGGGCGAGCGGTCCGGTTCAGACGGTGGCCAGGCGGACTTCGGCCTTCTTCGTCCCGGCGAAGTCGAAGACGAACTGCTCGCGGACGCCCGAGCTGCACGCCTTCTTCGGGCGGTAGGTGCCCTCACCGCCGGTGACGCGGACGATGGCGCACCTGCCGTCCATGCGGGTGTCCTCGACCCAGCCGGACACCCGTACCCCCTTGGCGGTGCACTTCAGGCTCCATGCGGCCTCGGCGCCATCGGTCTTGGCCGCCTTGGACGCATTGCACGTGGCCGCGTGCGTCTGGCCGACGGCACCGGCCGCCAGGCCGCCGGCGAGCACGATCGTCGTCAGGACGGAGGTGAGGGTCTTGCGGGCAGCGGACATGGTGTACTCCTTCACGGGGAACGGACGGAACCGCGCCGGAACCGGGCCCCTGACGTATGCCTCCGACACGCTGCGGCGAGGGCGGGGCGTCCGGGACCGTCGGGCGCAGCACCAGACTGCCCCGGCGAACACGGCGGGAGGAGCCATGGCCCGCTGCCTGCACAGGCGCATGGATGCAGTGCTGATGCAGCGCCTTCGACCTGGGGTTATGCCGTCAGGCAGGACGGGCGCGGGCCGTGCACGCCGGTGGTGCCCGCTGCGGGCCGTGCCGGCCTCAGGTGCGCACGGTCGGGGAGGGGCCCGGGGACTTCTGGTACGGGGGCGTGTCGTCGGGGGCGCGTTGGAACACCAGCAGGGCCAGCCAGGTGCCCTCGTCCACCCGGCCCGTCGGGTGCAGACGGTGCGCGCGCTGGAAGGAGCGCACGTCGGCGGCGGTCGTCGCGGTGAACCTGCCCGACACCTCCGCGGCCCCCTGCTCCGTGTTGTTTACCAACTCCTGTGCCGCCTGCACCGCGAAGCCCTCGGCACCCAGCCCCACCTCCCGGACGAGGGCCGGCCAGGTGTCCTCGCCCACCTTGCCGTCGGGCGGGAGGTGGTTCCTGCGCTGGAAGTCCACCACGGCCGCATAGGTCTTGTCCCCGAAGATGCCGTCCGCCTCCAAGTCGTAGCCGTGCTGCTTCAGCAGGTTCTGCAGGGCGCGACCGCGGGTGAACTGGTCCTCGTGCCGTTTCCTCGTCAACAGAGGCCAGTCGAGCGGCCCGTCCGCCGCCGACGGGGCTGCGGCCGCGCTGTCGCCGTTCGCCGAATCCGGACGGCCGGGGGCGAACCATGGGCGGACGACAGCTCCGGCGAGGAAGGCCAGGACCACCGCCGCCACCGTGAGGAGCAGCGCCCACCGGGACCGGAGCGGAACCGCGCCTTCACGGTCCCGGGGGAGGCCGTCCGCGCTCCCCGGCCCGGCCGGCGGCGCCTCGTCGGTACCCGTGCGTTGACGCCGCTGTGCTTCCAGCGCGGCCTCGCACCACTCCCGTGCCCGCTCCAGCTCCTCCTGCGGGGCACGGAGCCGGGTGTGCAGTGCCTCCACGACCCGCAGCGGAGCCGTCGACGGGTGCTTCGGGTTCAAGTACCGCGAGAGCGTCGTCTGGTCGATACCCAGCCTCGATGCCAGCGCCTGCTGTGTCGGCCGGGAACCGTTCCCCGCGGCTCCGGCCCCCTCCCACCAGCCCCGGAGCAGCCCCGCCAGCAGCACCGCCGGCGGCGCCTCCTCCTCCCGGCTCACGCGCTCGTGCGCCATGCGTGTGTCCCTCCCGGCCGGGCACCCCCGTCGCCGAGCGGCATGACAGCAGGTCAGGAGTGCGCATCAACGGCATACACGGATGCATTGCCGATGGTCGCGCAGAGCGTAACGAAGCGGATGGCACGCCGGAGCACGCCGAGTGCCGTGCCGACCACCCGGTCCGGTGCCGCGAAGACGCCTCCGACCACCGGTGAGGACGCTCCCCGCCGCGCTCCTCGCTCCCCGCACGGGAACCGGTATTCACCCCAACGGGTAACCCCCGTCATGCCGCCCGGCCCGTCCCGCCGGAAGAACCCCGGGTGCGGGCGCCGAGCGCCGCGGACGGCCGCCTCGTCGGGATCGTGGCCCGGCCGGGGCGGCCCGGAGCACGTGGCACCCCGTCGGAGGGGAAGGTCACCAGCCCGACGGCTTGGCGGTGCCCATCGCGTGCGTGACCGTGATCTCGATGACGACCCTGTTCGGATTGACACGCGGCGGCTTGTAGCGCTGGGTGTATCGGCGCTCGGCCTCGGCGACGGACGCGGGGTCGTCCCTGACGACGGCCGGGCCCTCCAAGGTGCACCAGCGCCTGCCGTCGACCTGGCTCACGGCGGCCCGCGCCGCCTCCCCGGCGGCGCGGACGTTGCGGACCTTCTTGCTGGCGCCGTCGCTGATGACGCGGGCGATCCGGGTCCCGGGGTCGTAGGTGACACCGACCGGGACGAGGTGCTGGCTGCCGTCGGGCCGCGTCGTGGCGAGGAAACACACCCGGCGTTCCTGCCAGAAGCCGTCCTCGCCGCCGGACGGGGATGCGGGGTCGCTGCTCAACGTGTGTCTCCTCGGTGCGTACGGTGCTGCTGCGCCGGCCCGGTCGACTGCCGCGACGGGGCCGGTGCCCGTACTCCGACGTTACGCGAGCGGGCCGGTCGTCCGACGGCGGGGCCCGTGCCACCGGTCCGACGGCCCGGTGCCGGTCCGTCGCCGCAGGGACCGGTCGCCGGTCCCGTCAGCTGACCGCCTCCGGGTACGTCCCCCTCGCTTCCGCGAACCTGTCACGGATGAGCCGGCTCGGGAGCTCCGACCGGCGTTTGATGTGCAACTTCCGGTACACACGGGTGAGATGCTGCTCGACCGTACTCACCGTGACGTGCAGCTTGCGTGCGATCTCGCGGTTCGAGCTGCCCAGCGCGGCCAGCTCGGCGACACGGCGCTCGGCATCGGTGAGCGGTTCACCACTGGGCATGTCACGGATCAGGGGCGCGCGGGGCGTGGGTTCGGGCTCCGCACCCGCCTCCAACTCGCCGAGCAGCGGCACCGCACCGCACTCGCTCGCCCGGAACCGGGCCTGGTGCGCCACCATGTCGGCCTTGGAGTGGTCGCCGGAGAGGCGGTAGCTGTGGGCGAGCGCCACCAGGGTCCGCGCCAGTTCCAGCTGATTGCCGCCGGCGCCGAGACGGGTCGCCGACTCCCTCAGGAGCGCCAGCCGCTCGGCCCCCCGTGCCGCCCGCGCCAGGGCCCGCAGCGCGGTGCCCCGTACGGTCGGTGAGGTGCCGCCCGGCCGCTGATCCTGTTCGTGGATCAGCCGGCACGCCTCGTCCGTCTCACCCACCTCCAGCAGCGCGAAGGCGGCGTCACTGCGCCACGGCAGAAAGGCCGGGACGTCGAAACCCCATGCCGTGATCGTCTCCCCGCAGGCAAGGAAGGCGTCGAGCGCCGCATGGTGCCGCCCCGTTCCCAGGTAGTGGCGCCCACGGGCGTACTGGTGCATGACACCGAACCGGGTCCGTGCCACCCCGGACAGCCGTTGGCGCAGCAGGAGCGTCTGGGCCTCGTCGTGCCGTCCGGTGTCCGTGTACGCCTGGAGGAGGACCGCCACGGGAAGCCCGACCCCCACGCCCCACAGCTCCGGGGAGAGACCTTCGAGGGCCGACTCCGCCATCGCGAGCGCGGCCGGCGGATCGCCGCGCCGCATCGCCGTTTCGGAGCGTATCGCGGTCAGGATGGAGCGCCACCGCGGAATGCCGTTGTCCGCCGCGACCGCCTGGAGCCGTGCTCCCCACTGCTCGGCGAGGTCGTAGTGCTCGGAGTAGGTGAGTGCCTGGAGCACCGCGACCGCGGTCTCCAGGGAACGCTCGTCGGGCCGCACGGCCTCCAGGATCTGTCTGCCCCACTGGACCACGATCTCCTGCGGGCCCTCGGCGAGGACCAACTCCAGCAGCACGGCCCCGTGCTGGGGCCTGCTGCCGGTGAACGAGCGGACGGCGCCGTGGCGCTGCGCGCGTCGGCCATGGGAAGGGGTCCGGCCGACGGGCAGGGGCCATGGCGTCGACGGGTAGTAGACACGGAGGAACTGCCTCGTCTGCTCCAGTGCCGTCGTGGTCTCGGGGGCCGTTCCGGAACGGGTGTCCCCGACCCTCCGTATGACCTCGACGGCATCCTGCTCGCGCCCGTCCCGCAGCAGATGGCGGACGAGCGTGAGCGCGCACCGCCCGGTCAGGGAGCCATCGCGCACATAGCCGAGCAGGGTGTCGTTGTACCCGGCCTGTTCCGACGGATTGTCCCGGCCACTGGCATGCGCGAGATACGCCATGGTCCTCGCCCGGTCCCGGTCGGTGGGACTGACGCCGTGGGCGAGTTCCAGGCACCGCACGGCGGATCCCGCACGACCGGTCCGGAGCATCTCCTCGGCGGCATGGATCAGGGGCAGGCGCGCCCACGGCTCGGCCCGGCCGGCCGAGACCACGTGCTGGGCGACGGTCATGTCGGACGCGCCGCACTCGTACAGCACCCGTGCGGCGGCCAGCGACACCGCGCCCCGCTCGGTGAAGGAAGGGTCCTGGAGCACGGCGGTCCGTACCGCCGGATGCGTGAACCGGCCCTCGCGGACCACTCCCATGGTTTCGAGGGCCTCGACCACCGCCGCGCCCTCGCCCCGGTCGAGCCCGAGAACCCTGGTGATGTTGAGGCCGTGGGAGGCGCGTCCCAGGACGGCCGTGGCGCGGGCCGCGTCGAGGATCGCCGGGCCGCTGCGGTGCAACAGGGACAGCACGGTGCGGGCGTACGAATCGGCCGTCGTGGACCTCCCCGGGGCGCCCCGCACCGCTGTCGTGCCGTCCGGGTGCGGCCCGCCGGCCGTGTCGGGCGACCGCGCCATCAGCGCCCGCACGAACAGCGGATTGCCGCCGCTGACCCGGTGGATCCTCTCCGCGTGGCGCTCGGCGTCCCCGGGCGCGCCGCCCTCGGCGAGCATGCGCCGGACCCCCGCGAGCGACAGCATCGGCAGCGGGACGAGGTGCGCGTGCTGCGTGGCGAGCAGGTCGATCTCCGGCAACCGCTGTTCGGCGGGCACGGACGTGCGCTCGGCCACCACCACCAGGACACGTGTGTTCCGTACGGTGTGCATCAGCCGGTGCAGGAACCGGTACGAGGTCTCGTCGGCGTACTGCATGTCGTCGATGGCGATGAGCAGCGGACGGTGTGCCGACGCGTCACCGATGAGTGAGCACAGTTCCGCCGTCACCCACGTGGGAAGAGGCGCTCCGTCCGGGGCGGCGTCGCCCGGTGCCGCCGGGCCGGCGGCGAGCAGGGTGCCGAAGCCCACGCGGAGTCCGGTCGCGAGCCGGTGCGGGCCGGCGAACAGCTGACGCAGTGTCGCACCCGGAACATCGCGTTCCGCCGGGGTGCCGATGGCGCGGAGGACCACCGCCCCGCGCTCGGCCGCGTGCTCGGAGAACGCCGCGAGGAGTTCGCTTCTGCCGCAGCCGGGAGGACCGTGGAGCACCGCCAGGTTTCCCTCGTGGCGGAGTGCTGCGGAGAGGAGTTCTCCGAGCGTCTCCCACTGGCTGTCACGCTCGACCAGGTTCATGTGCCCCTCCCCGAGGCCTCGTGGCATCACGCGGTGGCCTGCGCCTTGGGAACTGTAGGTCATCCCCCCTCTTTCTGGGACCGATCTCGGCCACCGCCGGGACGACGCCCGCCGGGTAATTTCCCCGCACCCCCTCCGACCTGGCCATTCGCAGGTTTTCGAGGACCCCCTAGGGGTTGGTTAGGGGTGGTGGGGGGGTGGGCGGAGCCCATAGTTTCGCGGCGAATCGGGGCGCCCGTTCCGGATGAGGGTGCGGTGAGCCGTTGACAGGGGAGAGGGGTGTGTGGACGGTGCGAGACGTACGGTTCGACGACCGCGTGGTGGTGGTCACGGGGGCCGGAGGCGGCATCGGACGGGCCATGGCCCTGGCGTTCGCCCGCCGCGGCGCCCGGGTGGTGGTCAACGACCTCGGCGGGCCGCCGACCGGGGGCGACACACCCAGGGCCGAGCTGGCCCGGTCCGTCGTGCAGGAGATCCGGGACGCGGGGGGTGAGGCCGTCGCGTCCACCGACACCGTCGCCACGCCCGAGGGCGGCGAGGCGATCATCCACAAGGCGCTCGACACCTGGGGGAGGATCGACGCACTCGTCGCGAACGCGGCCATTCTGCGCGACAGCCTCTTCACCAGGATGCTGCCCGACGACTTCGACGACGTGATCGCCGTGAACCTGCGCGGGGCGTTCTGCGTCATGCAGCCGGCCTTCCGCGCCATGGCGGAGCAGGGGCAGGGCAACATCGTCGCCGTGACGTCCGCGGCCGGACTGTGCGGCTCCTACGGCGGTGCCAACTACTCCGCCTCCAAGGCCGGACTGGTGGGCCTCACCAAGGCCGTCGCCTGGGAGGGGCAGAAGTACGGGATCAAGGCCAACCTCCTGGCGCCCGGCGCCCTGGACACCCGGCAGTCCGAGGCGTTCAACGCCACCGGCGCCCTGCTTCCGGGCAGGCCGGCGCCGCACGTCGAACCCGGCGAGGAGATGAAGCTCCTCACCGCCGAGCGGGTCGCCCCGATGGCTCTCCTCCTGGCACATCCGAGCTGTCCGGTGACCGCCGAGACCTACGGTGCGGCCGGCGGCTGGTTCCACCGCTACTGGACCGCCCACAGCGAGGGATGGTCCGGGACGACGAAGCCCACCGCCGAGGACGTCGCCCAGCACTGGGAGGCGGTCCGCGGCAAGCAGTCCTCGGGCCACGAGATCACCGAGGAGACCTTCCGTTTCGCCCTGGGCGCGAACCAGCGCGGGCTCGCCCCACTGCTCGAACGGCAGCTGACGAACGACTGAAGGACGGGACATGGACATCAACATCGTGACACCCGAATCCGTACGCGACCCCTGGCCGTTGCTCGACCGGCTGCGCGAGGCCGGCCCCGTCGTCCGCAGCGAACCCATGGGCGGCGCGTGGCTGGTCTCCTCCTACGAGCACTGCCGGGAAGTCCTCATGGACCCCAAGCGGTTCTCGAACACCGTCTTCGCGTCGACCGACTTCGGACCGTGGTTCGAGGGAACCGACACCATGGTCCACACCGATCCGCCGGACCACACACGGCTGCGCTCGATGGTGCAGAAGGTGTTCACCTACCGTTCGGTGCAGCAACTGGAGCCGCGCATCGCGGAGATCGTGCGAGAACTCCTGGACGCACCGGAGTTCGTCGCGGGCATGGCCTCGGGCGAACCGGTGGACGTACTCGGCCGGTTCACCAGCGCCCTGCCCACGACCGTCATCTCCGAACTGCTCGGCATCCCCAGCAGCGACCGCAAACTCTTCTACCAGTGGGCCGAGGCCATGATGCGCTGCATCATGGCCGACCCGCGGCTGGTGCCGCAGGAGCACATCGACGCCGCGGTCACCAGCGGCCACGACATGCTCGCGTATCTACAGGAAGAGATCACCGCCCGGCGCCGGAACGGCACCACCGACGACCTGATCGGCCGGCTCGTGCAGCAGAACACGGACGGGGCGCTGTCGGACGACGAACTCGCCGCCACCTGCGTCACCCTGCTCGTCGCCGGATCCGACACGACGTCGTCCACGACCACGACCATGCTGTCGCTGTTCGCGAACCGCCCCGAGCAGCGACAGCGCGTCATCGAGGACCGCACGCTCCTGCCGACCGCCATCGAGGAGACCCTGCGCTTCGAACCGACGGCCCGGGTGAACTTCCGCAAGGTGCTCGGGGACGTCGAGCTCGCCGGGCAACGGCTCCGCGACGGAGACGTCGTCTGGGCACTCGTCATCGCGGCCAACCGCGATTCGGCCCGCTTCGAGGAGCCGGACCGGTACGACATCACCAGGAGCCCCAACCCTCACCTGACGTTCGGCCAGGGACCGCACCTGTGCCTGGGCGCCCAGCTCGCCCGGATGGAGATCCGGCACGCTGTCGACGCCTTCCTCGACCGCTGGCCGCGCTACGAAGTGGCCGAGCGGCTCCCCTCTCCCGCCTACGCCGCGCTGACCTGGGAAAAGTTCACCGTTGTCGGCGGGCGGTGACCCGACATTGTCCGGAGTGGAAATGACGACCGAGACCCAGACCATCGAAGTGGATTTCGACCCCTGGAGTCCCCGCCTGGCCGGAGAGGACCACGAGTTCTGGGCAGTGATGGACGAACTGCGCGACCGCGGCCCCGTGCTCCACAGCAGCGCCCACGGCGGATTCTGGATCATCACGAGCCATGAGGAGGTGCTCGCCGCCAACAAGGACTGGGAGACCTTCTCCTCGGCCCAAGGTGTATCCCTGCCGCACAACCCGGATGCACCGCTGCTGGCCCCCATCGAGGTCGACCCTCCCGAGCACCGGGACTGGCGGCGACTGCTCAACCCGCTCATGTCCCCGGCCGCGGTGGCCCGGTACGAGCCGGCGATGCGAGGCATCGCGTCGGACCTGATGGACGAATTCGTGGCGACCGGCCACTGCGACCTCGCCGTCGACTTCGCCTGGAAGTTCGTTCCGGCGGCCCTCTTCCAGCTGCTGCTCGGGGTCGCCCCGGAGGAAGTGCCGTACACCCGGGAACTCGCGCACCGCATCGTCTCGCACGGCACCACGCAGGAGGAGCAGAACCAGGCGTTCGCCGACCTGAGCGCGTGGTCGCTGCGCCATCTCGACGAGCGGGAGAACCAGCCCCGGCGCGGCGACGTGGTCGACGCGCTGCTGCACGGGGACATGCGCGGCCGCCGGCTCACCCGGCAGGAGATGGTCCGCGCGATGATCCTGCTCATCGTCGCGGGAATGGACACCACGTCCAACAGCATCGGCGACCTGGCGCTGCACCTGATCAACGATCCCGCCCTGTCCGACCTGTTCCATGACAACGAGCACTCGGTGGAGCAGATCGTCGAGGAGATGCTCCGCCACGGATCGGTCTCCTTCGGCCTGTCCCGCGTCACCACCCGCGAGACGGAGGTCCGCGGGCACCGCATTCCGAAGGGCGAGCGCGTGTTCCTGCTGTGGGCCGGAGCCAACCGCGATCGCCGGGTCTTCGCCGACCCGGAGACCTTCGACCCGTCGCGCACGCCCAACCCCCACCTGGCGTTCGGCGCCGGACCGCACCGCTGCATGGGTGCCCATTTCGCGCGCCTCATGCTGAAGGTCGCGGCGACCGAGATCGACGAGAGGATGCCCGGACTCGCACTGCGGCCGGGCGCGCGGATCGACCAGCCCCCGGGCCTCGTCCGCAGCACCCGGTCGCTCCCCGTCGTGTTCGAGCCGACCCCCGTGCGGAGGGCGCGGTGAAGCCGTCGGCACAAGCCCCGGCGCGGCCGCCCATCGCACCCGACGATCCCGACTTCTACCGCGCACCGGCACGTGCCTTCGGGTGGCTGCAGGAGCACAGCCCCGTCCACCTCTGGGAGTCGGCCAAGGGCAGGCCGATGTACCTCGTCTCGCGTTGGGCCGACGTGCGCCGCGTCTCGGCGTCCCCCGCACAGTTCAGCAGCGCCCGAGGGCACATGATCGACCTTCCGCCCGAGGGCCGGGGCGGTTGTCCCGCCGACAGCAGGCAGAACACGCCCCTGCTGCACAACATCGACCCGCCGGAACACGACAAACACCGCAAGCTGGTCAGCCGCGGTCTCACCGCGCGCAGGGTGGGCGGACTGGAACCGGCAGTACGCGCCATGGTCACGCGGGTGCTCGACGAGGTGCCCGTCGGCGAGGAGATCGACGTCGTGAGCGCTTTCGCGGCCGCGATACCCCTGCGGGTGATCGCCGAACTGCTGGGTGTCCCGACATCCGACCTGCCGTTGCTCCGCGGCTGGTCGGACGAGCTCGCCGCCACCTCGGACGCCGAGGGCGCGCGCCCCCGGCAAGCGGTCCTCTCCGAGTTCTTCGACTATCTGGAGGTCCTGATCGGGGAGCGGCGCCGCTGCCCCCGGGACGACCTGATCACCTCGCTGGCGTCCGCCGAGGTCGACGGCGCGAGACTCTCGCACCCGGAACTCCTCATGCACATATGGACGGCACTCGTGGCGGGCAACGAGACCGCGCGCAACGCCATCTCCGGCGGCATCGAGGCGTTCGCCGAACACCCCGGCGAGTACCGGCGACTCACCACCGAACCGGGAATCGCGGAGAAGGCCGCGGAGGAGGTGCTCCGCTGGACCACGCCCGCGCGGTACGGCGGCCGTACCGTGGTCCGTCCGGTGACCCTGGCCGGACGCCGACTGGAGCCCGACGACTACGTGCTGATGCTCTACTGCGCGGGCAACCGCGACGGCGAGGTGTTCCCCGACCCCTACCGTTTCGACATCGGACGCGACAGCAGCCGACTGCACCTGTCCTTCGGCCACGCCACGCACTTCTGCGTCGGATCCCAGCTCGCCCGGCTCGAACTGCGCATCCTCCTGGAGGAGTTCGCCGCCCGCTACCGCGGCGTCTCGGCAGCCGGACCGGTGGAGCGCACCCACAGCCCCATGCTCAACGGCTACGACCGTGTGCCGGTCGTCCTCGATGCCTAGCCCGGTGGCGGCCCGGCGGTCCGGCGAACGCCTGCCCCGGCCGCTGATGACCGTGGCCTGCACGACGCAGTTCGTCGTGGTGCTGGACGTCTCCGTCGTCCACGTGGCGCTGCCCTCCGTCCGCCACGACCTCGGATTCGCCTCCGGCGGGCTGCAATGGGTCGTCACCGCGTACATGCTGGCGTTCGGCGGGTCGCTGCTGCTGGGCGGCCGACTCGCGGACCTGATCGGCGGGCGACGCGCGCTGCTGTACGGGATGAGCGCGTTCGCCGCCGCGAGCCTCGTCGCGGGCCTCGCGTGGGCCCCCGGTGTGCTGATTGCCGCGCGCGCCGTTCAGGGCGTCGGGGCCGCGGTCCTCTCGCCCGTGTCGCTGACGCTGCTCACCGGTGAGTTCCACGATCCGCGACTCAGGGCGCGGGCACTGGCGGCCTGGGGAGGTGTGGCCGCGGCGGCGGGCGCCGCAGGTGTCTTCGTCGGCGGGCTGGTCACGCAGTACCTGAACTGGCGCTGGACGATGCTCATCAATGTGCCGATCGCGCTGGGTGTGCTCCTGCTCGCCCGGGTCGCGGTCGTGAGCCGGGCACGCGGCACGGCGTGGCGCACCCCGGACGTCGTGGGCGCCCTGGCCGTGACCGGGGGGCTGGTCGCCTGCGTCTACGGGGTCGAGCCGGGACGCGGACTGGTGCTCGGCGCGGGGCTCGTGCTGCTCGTCGTCTTCGTCGGATGGGAGGCGGCCGGAGCCCGTGAGCCGCTGCTGCCGCCATCCGTGTTCCGCAACAGGTCCGTGTCCGTCGCGAACGCGGGGATGTTCCTGACCGCGGCGGCCACGTTCTCGATGTGGTACTACCTCTCGCTCCATCTCCAATACCGGCGGGGATTCGGCCCGTTGGAGACCGGACTCGCCTTCCTCCCCCAGTACCTGGCCATCGTGGCCGGCGCGCAGCTGGCCGCCCGCCTGCTGCCGGTCCACGGCGCCAGGCGCCTGCTGGTGGCGGGCGCGCTGCTCCAGGCGGCGGGGTTCGCCCGGCTGTCGGCAGCAGGTCCGCACAGCCCGTTCCTCACGCACGTCCTGCTGCCCGGTCTTCTCGTCACCGCGGCCCTCGGACTGGCGAGCACCCCGCTGACCATGGCGGCGACCAGCGGGGTGGCGGCGGACCGGGCCGGCACGGCGTCCGGGCTCGTGAACACCTCCCGCCACCTCGGCGGCGCCATGGGGGTCGCGGCGCTGGCAGCCGTCGCGGGGCAGCAGCCCGGGGGAGTGGACCGGATCTTCCGCGTCGACGCCCTCCTGCTCGCCGCCGTCGCCGCGCTCGCACTGTTCCTGCCCAAGGCGTCCGGACCGCCGAGCCCCGCTTCCGGGGCGGACCGGACCGAGAGAAAGGATCCCAGTGAACCAGCCTGATCCCCTCGAACGATTCCGGCTGACCGGACGTACCGCCCTGATCACCGGGGCGGGCCGGAACATCGGTGCCGCCATCGCCCTGGGCTACGCCGGGGCGGGCGCCGACGTCCTGCTCGTCGACCGCGACAAGGAAGCCGTGGAGGAGGTCGCCGGGGCCGTCCGGGCCTCGACGGGGCGTACGGCGGTCACCCTCCACTGCGACGTCGGCGCCGCGGACATCGTCGACCACGTTGCCGAAACGGCGCGGGCGCACTTCGACAGGGTGGACATCCTGGTCAACTGCGCACTGGCCTTCGGGGCCACGGGGACGCACAGCGCCGATGTCTCACCGGCACAGTGGCAGGACGCGCTCGACATCAACGTGCTGGCCCCGGCGAGGCTCTCGGCCCTGTTCGTCGACGCCCTGGTGAAGGGCGGTCCCGGCACCATCATCAACCTCCTCTCCGGAGCCGGATTCGCTCCGGTACCGCTCGCCGCGCCGTACAGCGTGTCGAAGGCGGCGCTGTGGATGCTCACCCGGTGCTTCGCGAAGGACTGCGCCCCGCGCATCAGGGTCAACGGCCTGTGCCCCGGCACGGTGACACCCGACGGCGTGGCGCGCACGGAGGAGTTGCGCAGGGCGACCCCCATGGGCCGCGGCGGGCGCGCCGACGAGGTCGTCGGCGCGGCGATCTACCTGGCGTCGGAGGCGTCGAGCTACTCGACCGGGGACATCGTCTTCGTGAACGGGGGGTTCACCCACCTCACCGGATACAGCGACGAGATCATCGGCTCCGACCCCGTGGGCCGTCCGCGTGCCGGGGGGCGTTCGGCGGGATGACGGCAGTCGTGCAAGAGACGATCGGGGAACGGATCGAACTGCTCAGGCGCCGACGGGGACTCTCCCGGCAGACCCTCGCCTCATTGGTCGGGCACAGCTCCGAATGGCTGCGGCAGGTGGAGCGCAAGGGGCGGCAGGTGGACCGGCTGTCGACGTTGCTGCGCCTCGCCGAGGTCCTCCAGGTGAAGGATGTCGGGGCGTTCATGGGAGCGGCCGTGCCGGGCCGGAGCATGGACGAGTTCACCGTCGGTGCGGCACCGGACATACGGGCCGCACTCCTCGGCCACCGCGCTGCCGCCCGCGGCGGCGACCGGGGGCCGCGCGACGTCGAGCGGCTGCGCTCGGAGGTGACGGAGGCGTGGAGGTCCTGGCGGCACTCCGCGCGTCGCTGGTCCGTCGTGCGTACCTGCCTGCCGGGACTGCTGGAGCGGGTGTGCCCGCCGCACGCCGACCGCGCCGACCCGGAAGTTCTCCGGCTGAGCGCGGAGACACATCGGCTGGCAGCCACCTATCTGCACGGTTCCGGGGACCTGTCGCTGGCGTTGCTGGCGACCGACCGGGCGCTCGCCGAGGCCAGGCTGGCCTCGGCACCCCTGACCGAGGCCGCGTGTCTGCGGGGCTTCGGCGACGTCCTGCTGCGCCTCGATGCCCCGTCGGAGGCGCGTGCCATGTGCGTCGCGGCCGCCGACGCCCTGGAACCGTGCGACGGCTGCCCCGGGTGCCCGACCGCGGCGGCGCGTGCGTGGCTGTACCTCACCGCGGCCGAGGCCGCCGCTTTCGCACAGGACCACCACGGCGCCGAGCGCTTGCTCGACAGAGCGGCCCTGCTGGTCCAGGACGTGCCGGACCGCGTGCCGGCAGCGGATCCCGTGCGGGCGACGGCGGCGCCCGCACGGCCGGTGGACGTGGCGGTCCACCGGGTCCGGGTCGAGGTCGTGCTCGGCCGTTCCGGCAAGGCGCTGCGGCTGGCCGAACACGTGGACAGCGTGGAGGAGTTGGACCGCGAGGGGCAGGCACGCTTCTACCTCACCCTGGCCCGGGCCCACCTGCACCGGCGCAACCAGCCGGGGGCGGTGCTCGCACTGATGCAGGCGGACCGGGCCTCGCCCGAGGAGGCCCGGTTCAACGTCTACGCGCGCCACCTTCTCAAGCAGGCGATCGGCCAGGACAGCATCACCGTTCGCCACGACCTGTACCGACTGGCCGAGCGGGCGGGACTGTTGTGACGCCGTCCGAGCAGCCGTGCCGCAGGCCGTCGCAGACGACGCTCAGCACGCGCTGCGGCACGGCCGCGCCGCCGTCGTTGCGGTTGCGGGCGAGGATCAGCCCGGTGATCAGGGCCATGAGGTCGGCGACGCTGATGTCGTCGCGGACGGCGCCCGCCTGCTGTGCGTTGAAGAGCAGCTTGCCGATGCCCCGCCGCAGACGGCGCCTCGCCCGCGGCACCGCGGCCGAGGCGTCGATGTCCTCCCCGGCGAGGGCGTCCACCATGTCCCTGCGCACGCTGCCCTCCTCGATGGTCAGGGCGAGGAACTCGAACAGGGCGCCGGCCGGGTCGTCCGATTCCGCCAACTTCTCCGCATGGTCCACCAGTTGTTCCAGCCGACCGAGGACGATCGTCTCGAACAGCGCCTCCTTGCTGGCGAAGTGGCGATAGATGGTGCCGGAACCCACCCCCGCGCGCCGGGCGATCTCGTCAAGGGGCACGCCGAGGCCCTCCGAGGCGAAGGCGTCCTGGGCGGCCTTCAGCACCCGGGCCCGGTTGCGCCGGGCGTCCGAGCGCAGGGCCGGACCGAAACGGAGCGATGGTTCGGCTTCCTGCTTCGGGTGGTGTGGATCTTGGGCGTCTATGTCCCTGTTCATGCGGGGTCTCCATGAGGATTCTCGTTGACAAGCGGGGAGTTGGTTCCGTAAGTTCGGCCCGGATCGGATGTCCGGATTCTAGGATGCGAAGACGGAAAACGGATCCGAGGGGTTGGAATAACAACCACGGGAACCTATGGGAAGGGCCCTGGATTTGAAATCGTTAGTGATTCCGCGGCGTCGGCCGGGGAACATCGGCCCGGAAGTCTCCGCTCTGGGACTGGGCTGCATGGGAATGAGCCAGACCTACGGAGTCCCGGACGACGAGGAGTCGATCGCGACGATCCGGCGGGCGCTCGAACAGGGCTGCTTCTTCTTCGACACCGCGGAGTCGTACGGTCCCTTCGTCAATGAGGAACTGCTGGGTCGCGCGCTCCGAGGCCGCCGGGACGAGGCGGTCATCGCGACGAAGTTCGGGTGGGAGTTCGAAGGCACCCGCCGCGGAGGGCTGAACAGCAAGCCCGACCACATCCGCAAGGTGGTCGACGCATCCCTGGGCCGGCTGGGAACGGACCGGATCGACGTCCTCTACCAGCACCGCGTGGACCTCGAAGTGCCGATCGAGGAGGTGGCGGGAACGGTCGGCGAACTCATCCGGGAGGGGAAGGTGCTCCACTTCGGCCTGTCGGAGGCGGGCGCGGGAACGATCGCCCGTGCCCATGACGTCTGCCCGGTGGCGTTCCTCCAGACGGAGTACTCGCTGTGGGAGCGTCACATCGAGCAGGAGATCCTGCCGGCGGTCCGTGAACGGGGGATCGGCCTCGTGGCGTACGCGCCGCTCGGGCGCGGGTTCCTGACCGGCACGGCGCTGCCGGCGGAGGAGTATCCGGAATCCGACTACCGCCGCTACGACCCGCGGTTCCAGGGCGAGAACTTCACCGCCAACACCGCCGCCGCTTCGGTGGTCCGCGAGGTGGCGGCGAAACTCGGCGCGACGCCGGCCCAGATCGCCCTCGCATGGTTGCTGCACAGGGGCGAGGACATCGTGCCGATCCCCGGGACCAAGCGCAGGGTCACCCTGGAGGAGAACCTCGCGGCAGTGGACGTGGTGCTCGATGCCGAGGATCTGCGGCGTCTTGACGACGCGCTGCCGCCGGAGACGGTGGCGGGAACCCGCTATCCGGAAGCAGTCATGCATATGAACGGCCGCTGACGGCCGTCGAAGGAAACAAGAAACGGGGGAAACATGTTTCGCAGGTTGGTCATATCCATGGTGGCCGTGGCGACGGCCGCGCTGGGAGTCACCGGGCCGGCGCACGCGTCCGACCGGACGGCCGTCCCGGAGGCGCCCACGACGCTCCGGCTGCCGGACGGCTTTCGTCCGGACGGCATCGCCATCCGCTCGGACGAGCACCGGGCGTACTTCGGTTCGCTGAACGACGGCGCGATCTACCAGGTCGACCTGTCCACCGGCGAGGGCAGCACGCTCAGCACGGGAACGGGCGGGATGGCCACCGGGATGAAGGCCGGCGCAGGACACCTGCTGTACGTCGCGGGCGGGTCCATGGGGGACGGCCGGATCGTGGACAGCACGAACGGGACGGTGCTGGCCGACTACGAGCTGGCGGCCGACACCGGCTTCATCAACGATGTCCTCGTCACCCGGGACGCCGTCTGGTTCACGGACTCCTTCAACCCGGTGCTCTACGAGCTTCCGCTGCACGCGGACGGCTCGCTGCCGCTGCAGAGCGAACTGGTCACCCTGCCGCTCACCGGTGACCTGCAGTACGCGGACGGGTTCAACGTCAGCGGCATCGCGTCCACGCCCGACGGAAAGGGCCTGATCATCGCTCAGATCAGCACCGGGAAGCTCTTCGAGGTGAACCCGCTCAGCGGGGTGACCCGTACGGTGGACACCGGGGTCGAGGCCCTGACGAATCCCGATGGAATGCTCCTGGTCGACCACACCCTGTACGTGGCCGAGAACCGCAAGAACGAGGTCGCGTCGTTGCAGCTCGACGATCACGGGCTGCGCGCCGAGACCGTCCTGCGCACCACGGACGCGCGTTTCGACATTCCCACCCGCATCGCGGCGGACGGGGACCGGCTCTACCTCCCGAACGCGCGCACGACGACGACGCCCACCCCGACCACTCCCTACACCGCGGTGGCGATTCCGAAGCCGTGAGGCGGTACGCCGGTCCGGCCGACCGGACAGAACACCGGCGACAGCAGCGGTAGGCGCAACTCGTTCTCCGAGACGGCGCGGCACCCCGAATATCCTCGGGGTGCCGCGCCTTTTCCGTGCCGCACACCACCCAATTCCGCGACCGAAGGAAAGGGGCAAATGAATTTGCTGTTCCGGGGCCACCGGTCGGCTTTGCTGGACGCACAGCCCTTCGGTGGAAACGGGAAGGTTCTTCGGTGAACTCCTGCATGCGGACGGAAACTCTGGCCGTGCGATCCGGCGATCTGGCTCTCGCGCCCGACGACGTGGTGATCGCCGAGGGGATCGAGGGCGAGGACCCGTGCACCTTCCCGAGCCCCGGGAGCCGTCGGCTTCTGCACGGGGAGCTTCGGCGACGGGGATTCACCGTGCACAGCGGCACACTGCGCGCCGCAACGACCGGGAGCCCCGGTGACCCGGTGCTTCACCTCGCCCGATGCGCCCCGCCGGGTGCGAGGAAGCAGATCCTCGGCGTGGCCACCGCCCCGGGCGACGAGCGGGCGAGGGCCGCGGTGCGGGAGGTGTTCCGGGAACTGGGGGCCGCGTTCCGCACCCGGACGGTGCTGCTCGCCTCCCCCAGGTCGTTCTGCGCGGGCGTCGACCGTGCGATCGAGATCGTGGAGCGGGTCCTGACCGACCGCGGCAGCCCGGTATACGTCCGCAAACAGATCGTGCACAACATCCACGTCGTACGGAATCTGGAGCGCCGGGGAGCCGTGTTCGTCGACGACCTCGACGAGGTGCCCGTCGGCGCGACCGTCGTGTTCTCCGCGCACGGTGTCTCCCCGGCGGTGCGCAGGCGCGCGGCCGAACGCGACCTCGACGTCATCGACGCGACGTGCCCCCTGGTCACGAAGGTGCACGCGGAGGCACGCCGGTTCGCACAACACGGGGACACCGTGGTCTTCATCGGGCACGCGGGACACGAGGAGACGGAAGGGACCCTCGGGGAGGCGCCCGACCACATGGTCCTGGTGGAGAGCGTGGCCGACGTGGCGGCCCTGCGCGTGCCCGACCCGGAGCGGATCTCCTACCTGACCCAGACGACGCTGGCCGTCGACGAGACGGCCGGGATCGTGGCAGCACTGGCCGAACGCTTCCCCGCGTTGCGTGCTCCCCGCTCGGAGGACATCTGCTACGCGACGACCAACCGGCAGGAGGCCCTGCGCGCGGTCGCGGACGACGCCGATCTGGTGCTCGTGGTGGGATCGGTCAACTCGTCCAACTCCCAACGCCTCGTCGAACTGAGCAACCGTCGGGGAACCGCGGCCCGACTGATCGACGACGCCTCGGACATCCGCCCCGCCGACCTTCGCGACGCCGCGGTCGTGGGACTCACCGCGGGAGCGTCGGCACCGCCCGAACTGGTGGAGGAAGTGGTCGACGTGCTCGCCGGCCTCGGAGCAGCGACGGTGAAGGAGCGAGAAGTGACCCAGGAGAACGTGCACTTCGCACTGCCCAGGGGGGTGTGTGCCCGATGAGCGTGGAGACCGCGGAACGGCGTACCACCGCCTTGCTGGACACCATCGACTCCCCGCGAGACCTGCGTGCGCTGCCCGCCGACCGGCTGGCGGAACTGGCCGCGGAGATAAGGACCTTCCTCGTCGACACCGTGACCACCACGGGCGGCCACCTCGGCCCGAATCTCGGAGTGGTGGAACTGACCCTCGCCCTGCACCGGGTCTTCGAATCGCCCCGGGACGTCGTGCTCTTCGACACCGGCCACCAGACGTACACCCACAAGCTGCTCACCGGGCGCAGGGCGGCCTTCGACGGGCTGCGCCGGCGGAACGGGCTCTCCGGCTACCCGTCCCGGCGGGAGTCCGTCCACGACGTCATCGAGAACTCCCACGCCTCCACCGCACTGTCGTACGCCGACGGAATCGCCAAGGCGCACGCGCTGGCGGGCACGCCGGAGCGCCGGGTCGTCGCGGTCGTCGGGGACGGCTCGCTCACCGGCGGAATGTCCTGGGAGGCGCTGAACAACATCGGAGCCGCCCCCGAGCGCCCGGTGACGGTCGTGCTCAACGACAACGGCCGGTCCTACGACCCGACCGTCGGCCTCTTCGGCCGCCCGCCCGCCGGCGGATCCGGCCGCGTCGACGGCGAGCCGGACGCCCCCGCCGTCGCCGCCCTCTTCGAATCCATCGGACTCGACTACGTCGGCCCGGTGGACGGGCACGACATCGAGGCGGTCGAGGCAGCCCTCCGCAAGGCCGACACGGCCCCCCGGCCGACGGTCGTGCACTGCCGCACGGTCAAGGGAAAGGGCTACCCGCCCGCCGAGACGGACGAGGCCGACTGCCTGCACGCCGTCGGCGTGGTCGACCGCGAGACGGGAAGGCCGCACTACCGCACCGCACCCACCTGGACCACCGTCTTCGGCGAGGAGATGAAGGCGGTCGGCGCGGAGCGCGAGGACATCGTGTGCCTCACCGCCGCCATGCTGCGCCCCACCGGCCTGCTGCCGTTCTCCGAGGCGCATCCGGACCGGGTGTTCGACGTGGGCCTGGCCGAGCAGCACGCGGTCACCAGCGCCGCCGGGCTCGCGACCGCGGGCATGCACCCGGTGGTGGCCGTCTACGCGACGTTCCTCAACCGCGCCTTCGACCAGGTGCTGATGGACGTCGCACTGCACCGCCTCCCGGTCACCTTCGTCCTCGACCGGGCCGGCGTCACCGGCCCGGACGGAGCCAGTCACCACGGCCTGTGGGACTCCTCGCTCCTCTCCCTCGTGCCGGGACTGCGGCTGGCCTCGCCCCGCGACCCCGCACGCCTGCGCGAGCTGCTGCGCGAGGCGGTGGCGGTCTCGGACGGACCGACGGCCATCCGCTTCCCCAAGGCGTCGGCGGGACAGGACATCCCGGCCGTCGAACGGATCGGCACGATCGACGTGCTGCACCGCGGGGAGCGACCGGACGCCCTCGTCGTCGCCGCCGGGCCACTGGCCGCCGACGCGTTGGAAGCGGCCCGCGCACTGGACGAACACGGCATCGGGGCGACGGTCGTCGACCCGCGCTGGGTGGCACCGCTGGACCCGTCCCTCGTCCGGATGGCACTGGACCACCGGCTGGTCGTCACCGTGGAGGACAACATCGAGGTCGCCGGCCTCGGCAGCAGGGTCGCCCACGCGCTGTCCGACATCCCCGGCGCCCCGCGCAACTGCACGCTCGCGCTTCCCGCCCAGTTCGTCGCGCACGACTCCCGCGGCTCCATCCTGCGCAGGCAGGGCCTGGACGGGAGGGCCATCGCCACCGCGGTGCTCAACCGCCTGGGCGGCCACGCCATCCTCGACGAGGGGACGAACCCATGACCGCAGTCGCACTCCCGATTCCCTCCGTGACGTCCCGCCCGCGCACGCGGCGCGCGACCCGCCAGATCCTGGTCGGCCGCGACGGCCGGGCCGTACCGGTCGGCGGCGGCGCGCCCGTGTCCATCCAGTCCATGACCACCACGCTCACCGCCGACGTCAACGCGACACTTCAGCAGATCGCCGAACTCGCCGCGAGCGGCTGCCAGATCGTACGGGTGGCCGTCCCCAGCCAGGACGACGCCGACGCGCTCCCCGCCATCGCCGCGAAGTCGCCCGTCCCGGTGATCGCGGACATCCACTTCCAGCCGAAGTACGTCTTCGCCGCGATCGACGCGGGCTGCGCCGCGGTCCGGGTGAACCCGGGCAACATCCGCCGGTTCGACGACCGGGTGCAGGAGATCGCGCGCGCCGCCTCCGACGCCGCCGTACCGATCAGGATCGGCGTGAACGCGGGCTCCCTCGACGACAGGCTGCTGCGGAAGTACGGCAAGGCCACTCCCGAGGCACTCGTCGAGTCCGCCCTGTGGGAGTGCTCCCTCTTCGAGGAACACGGCTTTCGCGACATCAAGATCTCCGTCAAGCACCACGACCCGGTCGTCATGATCAACGCCTACCGGTTGCTCTCGGAGAAGTGCGACTACCCCCTGCACCTGGGCGTGACCGAGGCCGGGCCGGCCTTCCAGGGAACCATCAAGTCGGCGGTGGCCTTCGGCGCGCTCCTGGCGGAGGGCATCGGCGACACCGTGCGCGTCTCGCTGTCCGCACCACCGGTCGAGGAGGTCAAGGTCGCCACGGCGATCCTCCGGTCACTGGGACTGCGGGAACGTCGGCTCGAAATCGTCTCCTGCCCCTCCTGCGGCCGGGCGCAGGTGGATGTCTACCGTCTCGCCGACCAGGTGAGCGCGGCGTTGGAGGGCTTCCCGTACCCGCTGAGGGTCGCGGTCATGGGCTGCGTCGTCAACGGACCCGGCGAGGCCCGCGAGGCGGACATCGGTGTCGCCTCGGGCAACGGGAAGGGCCAGATCTTCGTGCGCGGAGAAGTGATCAAGACGGTGCCGGAGTCCCGCATCGTGGAGACCCTGGTGGACGAGGCCATGAAGCTGGCCGAGGAACTGCAGCTGACCGCCGAGGAGAAGACATCATGACCACCGCCGTCGCGGACTCCCTCGACCTCGCTGCCGTCCGGCAGGCGGTCGACAGCACACTGACCCGATTCCTGTCCGCCAAGGCCGAGTCGACCGATTCGGCGGAGCTTCCCGAACTCATCGGCATCCTGAGCAGGTTCGTCACCGCCGGAGGGAAGCGGCTGCGCCCCCTGCTCTGCATGTGCGGCTGGTACGCGGCGGGCGGCGGCCCGGAGGCCGGGGTCGCGCTGCACGCCGCCGCCTCCCTCGAACTCTTCCACGCGTTCGCCCTCATCCACGACGACGTGATGGACGGGTCCGACACCCGCCGGGGCCATCCCACCGCGCATCGGGCCCTGGAGGCCGTGCGGGCGGGCGGCGACGGCGCGTCCACCGAGTGGTTCGGCGTGAGCGGCGCGATCCTCCTCGGCGATCTGGCCCTGGTGTGGTCGGACGAGCTCCTGACCGGCGCGACGATGTCGGCACGGCAGCACCGGGCGCTGCGCCCGGTCCTGGACGCGATGCGGAGCGAGGTGATGCTCGGCCAGTACCTCGACCTCCTCGCCACCGGCCGGGTGACCGGTGACCTTGAGGAGGCCATGGACGTCGTGCGGTACAAGACCGCCAAATACACCATCGAGCGACCGCTGCACGTGGGGGCGGTGCTGGCCGACGGGAGCGCGGCCGACCTGGAGGCGTGCAGCGCCTACGCCCTGCCGGTCGGTGAGGCATTCCAGCTCCGCGACGACCTGCTCGGTGTCTTCGGCGACCCGCGGGTGACCGGCAAGTCCGACCTCGACGATCTGCGTGAGGGCAAGCGGACCCCCCTCGTGGCACTTGCCGTCCAACGGGCCGACGAGAGCCAGCTGTCCGTGCTGAGGAGCCTGCTGGGCAGGCAGGACCTCGACGCGGAGGGCGCGGCCGCCGTCCGGCGGATACTGGAGGCGACCGGAGCCCGGCGGCGGGTCGAGGACATGATCGCCGACCGTCATGGACAGGCCCTGCACGCCCTGGACCGGGCCGGTTTCCCGCCCGCCGTCACGGCGGCCCTCCGGGAGATCGCGCGAGCGGCGACCAAGCGGTCGTCGTGAGCGCGCCCCCCGGCTCGGCGCGCCCGGCCTCCCGGCGCCCGCCGATGGCGGTGGCCGTCCGCGCCGTCGTCAACGAGGTGCAGGTGAGCGGCCGGTTCATCAGCAACGATGTGTGGACCACGGTGCTGCCGGCCACCGCGTTCGTCCTGGCGGCGGCGCGCCACAGCGGACACACCGGCGGCCGGATCGCCGTCGATTTCCTGTGCGGGGCGCTCTACTTCTGGCTCTACATCTACGGATTCACCCTCACCAACCAGCTGTACGGGGTGGAGGAGGACCGGGTCAACAAGCCCTTCCGGCCGCTGGTCACCGGTCGCTCCAGCTACCGCGGCGCACAACGCCGGGCCGTCGTGGTGCTGTTGCTCTTCCCCGCCGTCGCCTGGTGGCTCGGCGTGCTGTTCTGGGCCCTGGCGTGGGAGGCGACCTATCTGCTGACCAACGTGGCGCGTTGGGAGCGGCACTGGTTCCTGAAGAACCTCTCGATGGGTATCGGTGTGACGGTCCAGCTGGCCGCGGCCTGGACCATCGTCGCCCCGCTCACCCCCTCGGCCTGGCGCTGGGTCATCACATTGGCCGTGTCCATCTGGCTGCTGATCCCGCTTCAGGATCTGCGCGACGTGAAGGGCGACCTGGTCAACGACCGCAGGACGTTCCCCATCGCCCTCGGCGAGCGCTTCACCCGGGCCTATCTGGCCACCGGCTTCGCCTTGCTCCCGGTGGTGGTGCACCTGTTGCTGCTGGAGCCCTCCGCGTCGCCGTGGAAGTACCCGCTGGAAGCGGTGCTCGCTGCCATCAGCTGGCTCGTGGCCGTGCGGGTCGTGGGCCCCCGGAGCCCCCCGGGGCCCCCCCCCCCCCACCCCGGGGTTGCCCGCCGGCCCCCGGCACCCACAACGCCCGGGAGGCTCCTACACCGGGAGACCGCCCGAGAACCGGGGCTCTGTCGTTGATCCGGCGCCGTACGACGCAACTCTGCGATAGCCGCGCTCATACGGCCGCAGTTGCCTGTGTCTCTTCTCCGGTCGCGATGCGCGCAGCCGTACCGGCGCTGGATACACCGGGTTCCGGACCCGGGACATGGCCGCTCCCGTGCGATGCGCTGTTCGGCCTATAGCCCGGGTGGGCCGGAGTGCCGAAGGTCTTATAAGGCGCTCTACTTGATCTCAACTCTGAGGGGAGTCGTTTCATGACAGGACATCCGCACTCCGTGGAGCGCGGGCTTGCCGCGCCCATCGATCTCAACGGGACCGGGCAATATGTGCACTGGGGCGTGGTGCAGGTGTCTGTCGCCAACCTCGTGATCATCGGACTGATGCTGGTCGTCTTCGTGGTGGCCCTGCTTCTCCCCTTCCCCCGAGGGCGGGGCCGGCGGTGAGCGAGACAGGTGGGGCGGGAGGAGGCTGGACGGGAGCGGTCCGGCGGCGAGCCGTCCGTGTGCTGCCGCCCGACAAGCTGCTGCCCGATACCCAGCCTGCGTACATGGCCTCGTGGATCTACGTCTTCGGTGTGCTCACCATGGCCGCGTTGATCGTCGTCCTGGTCACCGGCGGGGTGCTGGCCCTGAAGGGGCCCGCGTGGTGGCACGTCTCGGATACCGGCAAGTACGTGAACAGCCTGCACCTGTGGAGCGTCGAGCTGTTCATGTTCTTCATGGTCAGCCACCTGTGGGGCAAGTTCTTCATGGCCGCCTGGCGTGGCAGGCGGGCGCTGACCTGGATCACCGGCACGGTGTGCTTCTTCGCCTCGATCGGCACCGCCTTCACCGGTTACCTGGTTCAGCAGAACTTCGACTCCCAGTGGATCGCCGGGCAGGCCAAGGACGGGCTCAACTCGGTCGGCATCGGCGCGTTCTTTAATGTGCTGGACTTCGGGCAGATGCTGATGTGGCACATCGTCCTGCTGCCATTCGTCCTCTGCGTACTGACGGTCTGGCACATTCTCCTGGTCAGGCTGCGCGGGATCGTCCCGCCCATCGATGTCACCACTCCCGCCGCGGACGGCACGGCTCAGGAGGCGACGCCTTGAGCCGACGCCCCCGCAGGTCCGCCGTACCGGACCCGGCCGCCTTCCCCACCAGGCCGTACGACCTGGTCAAGGAGTTCGCCGTCGCGTTGGTCGTGATCGCGCTGCTGACCGCGGTCCTGGCTGCGGTCTTCTCCTCGCCTGACGTCAAGCCGGTGACTCTGGCTTCCTGGGCACGGGCCGACGGCGCCGACTTCACAGCCACCGCCGTAACCGAACTCGGCGGCATCAGCGCGACGGCCCAGTACGGGCCGCCGTACAACCACACGCCGGGCGCGGCGCAGACGCTCGGGCCCCTCGGGCTGCAGAGCATGGCGGGGGTCCGTATCCCGGTGGACACCGCGAATGACTTCGTACTACGCCCGTTGCGCGATGCCCCGGAGCCGCCGGCCGTTACCGCGGCGCTTGCGGCCTGGGCCGCCGCCCCGCCCGCCCGACGCCACGCATGGACCGCGGCCTACTCCGACGCCCTGAGCAAGGCGGGCGGCTCAACCCCTGTGAAGGGCGACTACGGCCCGGTGCCCGTGCTCACGACACGCCTTCTCGAATTGGCCCGCGGCGGAGCCCTGGACGGCACACTCCAGGCGGAGGGCAAGTTCTACCAGACCGACTACACCCGTCCGCTGCTGTTCTTGTCCGACGGCTCCTACGTGGAGTCCTTGGCCCGTGCCGAGCATCTCGGCGGCGACCAGTGGGGGATGATGAACGAGACCGGGAACTACCCCGGTCAGGCCTGGCTGTGGCTGTACACCTTCTGGTATCAGATCGAGCCCTTTAAGTCCTCCGGCAACGCCGACGCCCTGATCTGGGGCGTGATGGCCCTGCTCAGCCTGGGTTTCATACTGGTGCCCTTCCTCCCCGGCGTGCGGTCCGTGCCGCGATGGACGCGGGTGCACCGCTTGATCTGGCGCACGTACTACCGCGAACAGGCTGCGGAACGGGACCGGCGGGAGTGATCCTTCCCGCCCATTCTGTGGTGACCGAGTGTGAGACAGGACCGTTCGTTTGACAGTCCCGCCCTGAAGGACTCCCGGCCGAGGGAGGGATCCGGCGAGGTAGCGCGGAGAGACGTATACGTCTCGGAACCGCATCCCGCACGCAGCACGACCGCAACCCTCCTCCCGGCGCCGCACAGGAACGACCACGGTGCTGAGTCACCACGGCCGGTGCTGATGATCTCAACGGATGCCCCCTCCCCGCAGCACGGTGACAGCCGGTCAGGTTTCTGGCTCGCGCGGAGGTGGCTCGTTCGGCTGGCGTGTGCCGCAGTCTGTCCGGTGCCCAGGACTCCGGGAGGGTCGATCGGTCTGGAAGGTCACGCCGATCCAGTTTGCCCAGCCGACCGGCTGCAGTGCCCAATAGCTGATGGCCCGGTACAGCAGCGCCCCAGCGATCGCTGGTCCGGGAAGCAGGCCATACAGCACCAGCAATGCGGACAGGCTCGCCTCGACCACCCCGATGCTGCCGGGCGTCAGCCGCAGGCTGCCGGGGATCTGTGTGAGCGCGTACGCGAGCAGGATCCCGCGCCAGGGCACGCCGATGCCCAGCGCCCACAGACAGGCTGCCAGGCAGGCAGCGTCGAAGACCCAGTTCATCAGGGCGTACGCTGCCGGTCTCAGCCACGGCCGGAAGCCGGGCTGCAGGCTTCTGGCCTGCTCCATCACGCGCACCAGCATCAGCTGGGCCTGCTGTACCCTCCTGGACCGTCCGCCCGTGCCGGACCAGGCCCACCGCACCGTTCCGCGGAAGCCCGCGAAGCGGGACAGGCTGAAGACCACCAGACCGATCACCAGCGCCAGCATCAGGACCCCGGTAACCGGACGCACCACGGCAGCGGCACCGGCCGCACCGACCGTGAACATCCCCAGCACTGTCAGGATCGCCAGGCCGAGCGCCGAGAGCACCCCGGCGACCACCAGCACGGTGGCCCCGAGGACTGGTTCCACGCCCCGACGGGTCAGCTGCCGGTACACCCATGCGGTAGCGAAGGCCGCACCGCTCGGCAGCGCGCCGGCCATGGCGTTGGCGGCCACCACGATCGCGGTCATCCGCCGCAAACTCCACCGCACCCCGCCCGCCAGCAGCAGGCGACGGGGCACAGCGGCGAAGCACACCACCGACAGCGCCTCGCACCCCACGGCAACCGCCAACTGCGGCACACGCACCCGAGAGATGATGTGGAACGCCTGGGCAAGCTCGTGCCGTCGCCAGACAGCCACCACGACCGCAGCCCCCACCACCAGGCCGGCACCGAGCCACCACACCGGGCCCGGCCGCACGAGACGGCCTGCCTCCCAGCCCTCTTGACCGGCGGCCGCGGATTCCGGCCGCTCAGACACCGGTTGTCACCGCCGAGCGGTAGCACCGCGTCAGGGCCGGACGGTGTCGAGGCGCCCGGAGAGGGACGCTGTCCACGGCACTCCTCCCACCAGAATTCACTGTCTGCGTCAGCACATCATCAGGGCATACCGGCACTGCGACAGGCGCGCTCCTCCCGATGGAGGGCCTGCGCTATATGGCGGTACCGCCAGGCCGTCGGCCCCGCCGACGATGACGACCCCGATCGGCACACTGGCCACGAATTCCAGATGGTGTCACCGCTGCTGACCCAAACCGATACGCATCGCAACGTAGCGATCGACGGCTGCATACACTTCCGCCACAGGGCGGTGCGGTGACCGGGGTTTTGCGCGCGGTGGACAGTCACCTTCCTCCACAACACCACCGACGGCGACTCAAACGTCTGCGCTCCGACCCAGAGGTCGCTTTTGCTCTTTATGGAATGGTTGGCGGTTTTTCCATGGGTGAGTGAGTGCCCCTCCAGAGCGCCGACTGGGGGCCAATAGGAGAACCGTCTGCGGCCACTTCGCCAAATAGCGAGGGAACTGCGTCTTCGAGCAGCCCACCGGGCTGCTGCGCCAGTGCGAGGGCCGCGGGGCACCACCGTCGGCATACGTCATCGATGCTCTGCTGAAGTGGCGGCCCGCGGCTCCCACGGGGATGGTGAGAAGGGGGATACCAAGTGCGACCAAACAGGTGCGTGATGAGTGACGAAGCGACATCAGTTCCGCGGATTGTGGTGGGTGTCGACGGCTCCCAATCGTCGAAGGCAGCCCTGCGGTGGGCGGTCGGCCAGGCGAAGCTGATGGGTGGCGTGGTCGACGCGACCATTGCCTGGGATTTCCCGACGGCCTGGTATGGCTTGGCCCCGCCCACAGACAAGGATCCGGCCGACTATCAGAAGCAGGCACGGGAGACCCTGGATGAGGCGATCAACGAGGCCCTCGGCCCGGGCCCGGGCCGGCCGGTCGACCTCCGTCCCATCGCGGCCCACGGGCACCCGGCTGCCGTCCTGCTCGCTGCCGCTGCAGGAGCATGCCTGCTGGTTGTAGGCAACCGGGGGCACGGCGGATTCAACGAGGCACTTCTGGGGTCCGTTGGTCAGCACTGCGTGCAGCACGCCCCGTGCCCCGTCGTCGTGGTCCGCGGCTCCGGCCATGGAACCTGAACAGCGCGGCGGTGTACGTCCCCCATGGGCCCTGAGGCGTACGAGTGACCAATGATGACGTGGTGCGCACACCGCGTATCACTCCCGATGAGCCGGCCGGATCGAGGCTCGTGCCCCGGAAGTCGTGCCCACAGGTGGCGGCGTCCCTCCCCGCCCACTTGGCATTGCCATGGGGATCGGGATCTGGCGCTCACATCGTTCCGACGGTACGAGGCGGGCGGTGGTCGGAGTGAGACGGCTGCGCGTCAGATGACGGTTTGAGCAGGGGAGAGAGCTGTGCGAGCGACATTCGTTCTGGGGCGGATCGCCGGGGTCCGGGTCGGCGTGCACTGGAGCGTCCTGCTCATCTTCGGCATCATCGCGTTCGGCCTGTCACAGGGCCGCCTTCCAGAGACGCATCCAGGGCGTTCCTGGGCGGTGTACTGGGCCGCCGGCCTGTGCACTGCCGTGGTCTTCTTCGCCTCTCTTCTCGCACATGAGCTGGCGCACGCCATCGTGGCCCGGCGCAACAGGGTCGAGGTGGACGACATCGTCCTGTGGCTACTGGGCGGAGTGGCCCGGCTCAAGGGCGAGGCGTCCAGCCCCGGCGCGGAGCTGAGGATCGCCGGCGTCGGCCCGCTCGTCAGCCTCCTTCTGGGCGGGCTGTTCACACTCGGGACCTGGCTGCTCCGCCTGGCATCCGTATCCGGGATCGTGGTGGAGATGGTGGCGTGGCTGGCAGGCATCAATGTGCTGCTCGCGGTCTTCAACGCGGTGCCCGCCGCACCTCTCGACGGGGGCAGGCTGCTGCGCGCGTTCCTGTGGTGGCGCACAGGAGACCGGCTGCGGGCGACAGCCGGCGCGACTGCGGCGGGGCGGGCTTTCGGATGGCTGCTCGTGGTGTTCGGGCTGATCGCGTTCATGAGGACCGGCGCATACGGCGGTCTTTGGCCAGCCCTGATCGGCTGGTTCCTCATCGCGGCTGCCACCGCCGAGGGGCGGCAGGCCCAGCTGCGCGGCGTGCTCGCCGGTGTCCCGGTGCGGGACGCCATGACGCCCGAACCTCTCACGGTTTCTGCCGACACCACGGTCGCCGGCTTTCTCGCCGGTCCGCGCTACCGCTACCGGCATTCGGCGTTCCCGGTGACCGACGACGGGGCACCGATCGGGCTGGTGACCCTCGACAGCGCCAGAAAGGTGCCACAGGCCGAGGCCCATGCCGTGACGGTGAGCGAGGTGATGGTGCCGCTGACGCAGACCATCGTCGTGGAGCCGGACGCACCGCTCGCGGATCTGCTGCCGCACATGGAACCGGGCGCCGAACACCGGGCCCTGGTCATGGATCACGGAAGGCTCGTCGGAATCGTCTCGCTCTCGGACGTCAGCCGCACGGTGACATGGCTGATGGGCGCCGCCCCCAGGCGGCGCGGCGCTCTCTGACCGTGGCCCGGAGCCGTCGGACAGGCCGCTTCGGGCAGACGTCCGCCCGGATCCGCACACCCACTGCCGGGGACCGGCGCGGGGAGTGAGGTTGCCGTCGGCGGCCATCAGTCGGAGGGTCGAACGCAGTTTCGCCTGGCTTTGTACGTGGGGGTCGACACCGGGTGTCGATGATGCCACAGCCTGGTGCCACCGATTTCTTCTGGAGGCGGAGGGTCCCTTTCCAGGTGGTGAGGGCTGGGAACCGCCCCCACCACCATGCATGCCTCAGGCCTGAGCGATCTCGACATGGTGCGGCTTGGCCGCCTGTGCCTTGGGCACGGTGACGGTCAGTACCCCGTGGGCCGGCGTCGCCGTGACCTTTTCGGCTTTGACCGTCGGCAGCGGCGTCCGGTCGAAGAAGTCATCGAGCTCGCCTGCGGTGTACGGCGGGAAGACCCATTGCGGTTCACCTCCGCAAAATCACGATTCGCGTATACACCCATGCTGCGTGGCTGCCCGTCGCCTCGCGAATCGGGCAAGAACAGACGTATCGCGCGAAGGCCGCCGGAGCGATCCGGTCCCGAGGCTGGAACATGGGCTGCCACACTCGTTCCAGCCGAACGCCGTGATGCCGCCGGTACACAGTTCCTCGGTGAGAGGTGAGAGGTGAGAGGTGAGAGGTGAGAGGTGAGAGGTGAGAGAGGCGCAGACCATCACCTCGAAGCGCTCGTGGACCCCGGACAGGTCCCGTCGAGTACGGCCTCATGCGTGCCCGCCTGCGGTATCAGACACCAGCGAAGGGGCGAGTATGGAGGTACGGGGAGCACGCGCCCCATGTGTTCCGCCGGGACGAGGAGGTCGGATCGTGTTCTTCATGGATCGCCGTGATGCCGGCCGGTAACTGGCCGCCCGGATGGCGTACCTCAAGGGGACTGAGGTGGTGGTGCTCGGCCTGCCCCGTGGAGGGGTTCCGGTCGCCGCGGAGGTCGCCGAGACACTGGGCGCGTTGCTGGATGTCTGCCTGGTGCGGAAGCTGGGCGTGCCCTTCCAGCCGGAGCTGGGAATGGGAGCGATCGGCGAGGGCGGGGTACCGGTCAAGTACGACCGCGAGGGATACATAGACCGCTTTGTGTAGGAAGCGAGGACGTTCCCGGATTGCCGTCGCGGTCACTGCTGTTGTATGCGAGCACGGCTCACCCAGGCACCTGGAAGCGGTGCTGGAACAACCCCGTACGACATCCGTGCTTTGTTCTTCCAGTCGACTGTCTGACCGGTCCGTAGGCTGGGGCGTGTTCCGACGGGGTGTCAACTTCCGACGCGGGCGGTGCCACCGCAGCTTACCCAGGGCGACAGGGCCCAACGATCCACGGTGACTGTGCGGACTGCGCTGCCCGCAGACGGGGCGGTCCGCCGCAGTCAGGCCGTAGCTGCGCTGACGTGGGCGAGGCCGTTGACCACGTTCCCCGATCGCCCGGATCGATTCGAGCAGCTTCGGAATGAGTCCGTCATTCAGTGGTCTCTCAACTTTCACTACGCCATCGTTCACCTCCACGGTGCCCACCAGCCGCCCCAGGGTGGTCGACGACGGGCAGCCGCTTGAGACGGGAGCGCGGCCCGCACGGTGAGCTTCATCTGCCTGTTCCAGGGCAGGGTGAGGGCCCGTCACTCCAGGTTGTGGCCGCGCGTGAGAACGGCGGCCAGGCTGTCGATTGCTTCGGCATGCGTGCGGCATGTCGAGAGCCCACACTGGCCATATGTCCGTATCGGCCGGAGGCGGGCCGGTATCTGGACCCTTCTCCGTGCCGATCACCGAATGCTCGAAGGAGACGGCCATGACCACTGCGCGAGACATCATGCACACGGGCGCTACCTGCATCCAGGAAAACGAGACGCTGGCGGACGCGGCGCGCAGGATGAAGGAGCTGGACGTCGGCGCCCTGCCGATCTGCGGGGAGGACGACCGCCTACACGGGATCATCACCGACCGTGACATCGTGGTCAAGTGTCTTGCCAAGGGCAAGGACCCCACGACCATGACCGCGGGCCAGCTCGAGCAGGGCAAGCCGGTCACGATCGACGCGGCCGCCGACAGCGACCGTGTCCTCCAGGTCATGGAGGAGCACAGGATCCGGCGACTGCCGGTCATCGAGAACCACCGCCTCGTAGGGGTGATCAGCGAGGCGGACCTCGCCCGCCGTCTGCCGGAAGAGCAGGTGGGCCACTTCGTCGAGGCCGTCTGCGCGGCCACCTGACGTCGGGCGCGTGCAATGGTTTGAGCATCCTTCGTCGCTCGGGAGCCGGGATGAAAAGGGGCAGCATGACGGCGGTGCTGATCGGACTGGCGATCGGGACGGCCGCCGGGGTGCTGTCAGGGCTCGTTGGCATCGGTGGCGGTGTCGTCATCGTCCCGGCTCTGGTCCTGCTCGGGTTGACCGCACACGAGGCCAGCGGAACCTCGCTGGCCTCGTGTGCTGATGCCGGTCGGCCTGCTCGGCGTGTTCGAGTACGCCCACAGGCATCAGATCAAGATCTACTACGCGATCGGCCGCGCAGTAGGGCTCACGCTGGGAGCAGGCGTGGGTGCCTATGTTGCCGGACGATTGCCCGATCTTGTGCTTCAGCGCGTGTTCGGGGTGCTTCTGGCGCTCCTCGCCTTCAAGTTCCTGATCTTCCCGACAAGCACACACGAGGGCGCACTTCGTTGATGTGAAGGCGACGAGGCGCGCCCGTCCGTCGGCTGCTGGTCGCCGGCTTGTGGCCGGTCACGAGCCTGGGCGATCCCCAGCCGGTTGGCCCCCATCAGGGCCATTCGGCCCCTGCCGTCCGGGAGCGGCCGCGTTGAGGTTGGGAGACGGGGTTCGGTGCCGATCGAAGGGCGTGAAATCAGTGATCACACGAGTGCGGATGCCGCACCGGCATCTGACGCCGCCCGCCAAGTCCGGGCCGCCGCGTGAGCCGCCCAGCCCTCCGTCCCGGCAGCCGCAGCCGGCCGGCGGGCGGTGGATCTTCTGGTGGATCCTGATAATGATCGTCATCGTCCTGCTGCTCTCGCGTGCGCGGTCCGGGCCGCACACGAGTTCACTGCCCTACAGCGACTTCGTCGGCAAGGTCGGCGCCAGCCAGGTGCAGATGGTCGACATCAACGACAAAGGCGCGGTCAGCGGCACACTGAAGAACGGCACGAAGTTCACCACCCAGATCCCCACCGCGCTGGCCACCGGGGCCCAGCTGCAGCAGCAGCTGACCTCCCACCACGTGAAGATCACCGCCAGCCAGAGCAGCAGCGGCGGTTCGGCATGGCTGTCCGTGCTCTTCTCGTTCCTGCCGTTCCTGTTGCTGATCGGCCTCTTCATGTGGATGGGACGCCGGGCCGCAGGGGCGGTGACCGGCGGGCTGAGCACCATCGGACGCTCGCGAGCAAAGATCATCGAGGCGGAGCGGCCCACCACCGGCTTCGACGACATCGCCGGGTACGACGGGGTCAAGCAGGAGATCAGCGAGGTCGTCGACTTCCTGCGCAATCCCGACCGATATACCGCCGCAGGCGCCAAGGGACCTCGTGGTGTGATCATGGTGGGGCCACCCGGTACCGGCAAGACGCTCTTCGCGCGGGCGGTCGCCGGCGAGGCGGACGTACCGTTCCTGTCGATGACCGGCTCCGCGTTCGTGGAGATGTTCGTCGGGGTCGGCGCCTCCCGAGTGCGCGACCTGTTCGGCGAGGCCCGCAAACGCGCCCCGTCGATCATCTTCATCGACGAGATCGACGCGCTCGGATCGCGTGGTGCCGGTGGGGCACGGCCGGGCGGCAACGACGAGCGCGAGCAGACCCTCAACCAGCTGCTGGCGGAGATGGACGGCTTCGACCAGTCCAGCGGCATCGTCGTCCTCGCCGCCACCAACCGGCCCGATGCCCTCGACCCGGCCCTGCTGCGCCCCGGGCGCTTCGACCGGCAGGTCACCGTGCCGCTGCCCAACCAGGCCGAGCGGGCCGCGATCCTCACCGTCCACGCCCGTGACAAGAACCTGGCTCCGGATGTCGACATGGATGCCGTAGCACGCGCCACTCCTGGGTTCTCCGGCGCGGATCTCGCCAATCTGGTCAACGAGGGTGCCATCAACGCTGTACGGGGCGACCGCACCCGGATCGAACCACACGACCTGGATGCCGCCCGCGACCGTGTGCTGCTGGGACGCCGGGAGTCCTCCAACGCGCTGCTGCCCGAGGAGCGCCGCTCGGTGGCTGTCCACGAATCGGGCCACGCCCTGGTCGCGGCGTTGTGCGAGCACGCCGACCCGGTGGCGAAGGTCACCATCCTCCCGGCCGGCGTCACCCTCGGCGTCACCGAGCAACTCCCCGAAGCGGAACGCCACTTGTACAGCGAGAGTTACATGATCGACCTTTTGGCGGTGCGCCTGGGCGGGCGCGCAGCCGAGCTCGTGGCCTTCGGCGAGGGATCGACGGGAGCCGCCAACGACCTGGCCGGAGCCACCCAGATCGCCACCCGCATGGTCCGCGAGTTCGGCCTCTCCTCCGAACTCGGCCCGATCGGCTACGCCTCCTCCCACCCGCACTACCTCGGTGAGACCACCGACGAGATCGGCCGGCCACCCTACTCGGAGCAGACCCAGCGCATCGTCGACGAGGAGGTCGCACGTCTGCTGCGCCAGGCCGAGCAGCGTGCGATCGCGCTGCTCCGCGACCATCGGCCCGCCCTGGAACACCTGGCCGAACAACTGGTCGCTCACGAGACCGTCAACGGCTCCGTCGTCCTTGATGTCCTGCGCGACGAACGCAGCCAGGCAGAGCGAAGAGGCGACGACCATTGACGATGTGGGGGTTCAGGAGATCCTTTACAGAGCGGCACCAGGACTTGATTGACGGTTCCGTCACATCGGCGACGGTTTCTGTTCATTCGGTGTGCGGCTGATGCTTCTTCTATGACTGACAAGACTCAAAAGCCGGTCGTCGATGACCGGCAGTGGCGGACAGAGCACAGGCATCGAGTTGTGCAGGAGGTGCTCTCGGGCGGCACCGTGGCCGAGGTCGCGCGCCAGTACGGCATGTCGCGCCAGTCACTGCACACCTGGATACGTAGGTTTCGAGACCGAGGGCTACGAGGGCCTGGCCGAACGGTCTCGGCGGCCGAAGGCGTCCCCGCCCCGACTGCCAGCACGGACCGAGGCACTGATCTGCGAACTGCGACGTGCTCATCCGCGCTGGGGCCCGCGGCGGATCGCTCACGAACTGCAGGCCCGGGGTGTTCCCAACGCGCCGGGCCGCAGCACGGTCTACCGGGTGCTGGTGCGCAACGCTCTGGTGCAGCACCAGAAACAGCGCCATCGCCGTGCGTACGAGCGATGGCAGCGGGACGCTCCGATGCAACTGTGGCAGATCGACCTCATGGGCGGGGTGTTCCTGGCCGACGGGCGTGAGTGCAAGCTGGGCACGGGCATCGACGACCACTCGCGGTTCCTGGTGATTCCCAGGTCATCGTCGAGCAGTCCGCACGGGCGGTCTGCCAGGCGTTCACGGACGCGATGGACCGCTACGGCGTCCCCTCCGAGGTGCTGACCGACAACGGCAAGCAGTTCACGGGCCGGTTCACCAAGCCGTTCCCGGCCGAGGTGATGTTCGAACGGATCTGCCGCGATAACGGCATCACCCAGCGCCTGACGAAGCCGCGCTCGCCTACGACCACTGGCAAGATCGAGCGTTTTCATGGCAGCCTGCGCCGCGAACTGCTTGACTCCTGCGGCCCGTTCGAGACACTGGCGGTGGCCCAGGCCAGTATCGACGAGTGGGTACACGCCTACAACTACCGTCGGCCGCACCAGGCTCTGGACATGGCGACGCCGATCTCCAGGTTCCGCCCCGCGCCCGCGGCGCCACCCAATCGAGCGGAGCCGTCCGGGCCGCATCCCGAGCGGGTCCTCATCCCGCAGCGTGAGGCCGGACCGGACGACGGCGAGGCCGTCGAGGTCGGCATGGCGATCGTGCCCAGCCTGCCGAGCCCGGCCTTCGCGCAGATCAACAAGACCTGAGTGAACAGCTCTCGCACCGAGCCCTGATGCATCTGCCGGAATCGCGCGATCGCCGTGTGGTCCGGTACCTGCAGCGCACAGATCACACGCATCGCCACATCGGTTCGGCATAGTCGCTCGATCTGCCGCGAGGAACGTATCCCGTCTGCGTACGCGTAGATCAACAGCGCAGCATCATCCGCGGGTCATAGGCCCGACGTCCCACCCCACCCAGCGAATACCGTTTCTCCAGACCGTTCAGGTCCAGGTGATCGACGACTTCGAGCAGTACCCACACCACGTGATCGTCGGGCAGCCACTCTCGCATGTCCACCGGGAGCAGGAACTGCTGGTCACGGTCCACCGGCCGGAAACCCTTTGCCGTACCGCCATCCAACATGGCTGCCACCAGCCCACAGCAACTGGGTCGGCCCGTCAAAACGCAACAGCCTCGGTTCTCGGAGACGAAGTCCCAGCGGCGGTCCTTCACTTCACCTCCTTGGCGAAATGGGCGGCTGCCCGGCGCAGGATCTCGCGCTCCGGCTGCCACTTTTCTCTGCCTTCAGCAGCCTGGCGTTCTCGGCCCGCAGCCGGGTCAGCTCCTCGGCCCGGCCCTCCGGGCCGTTCCCGCCACGAGCGGTCGACGCGGGCACTCCGGCGTCCTTGCGGACCCACGTGCACAGAGACTCTGCCGTGATCCCGAGATCCGCGGCCACCGCCGCATACGTGCGCTTGCCGCCGCCCGCGCGCTACAGCACGACGGCGTCCCTCCGGAACTCCTCCGAGTACGGAGACCGGCGTCCCACCTGGACATCCCTCCCTGGACCATCAAGATCCATTGTCAGGGTGTCCACTCCAAGGGACCAGCCTCAGGAATCGTGTCGCCCCCCGATGCGAGTCGCGCGGCGAACTGGTCGATGAACACCTCGGAGAGAAGTAGTTGCTCGCGCCACAGCACATTTGTGCTCCCCGCTTCGCGGCTGCGAACTTCGGCGGTTAGTTCCGGGGAGGTGTGTCTGGGCGGACCTCGGGATCGGCGGTGGTTCGGGGAGTGGGAGCGTCGGACGGCGGACGGACTTACGGTGAGAGGTGTGGCTGGTCCCGGGGAGACGCAGCGGGACGGAGGGCGTTGTGGACACCGATGGAGCGACGCATGCCAGGGAGGCTTGCCGGGATCTGGGCGGCATGCTGCCGGAAAACCTCCGGAGGCGCCTTGAGGCCGTGATGCGAAGCCCGGCCGAGGCGGCGCTGCTCCTGCAGGCTGTTATGGCGGTCGGGCGGGAACTGGAGCTGTCCCAGGTGCTGCGTCGCATCGTCGAGTCCGCCGTCGTGGTGGTGGACGCGGAGTACGGGGCGCTCGGTGTGGCCGGCGGGGGAGGCAGGCTCGCGCAGTTCTTGCCCGTGGGGGTCACCGAGGAGCAGCGCGAGGCCATCGGTTCGTTGCCGCGGGGGCACGGAATACTGGGCGAGCTGATCCGTCATCCCCGGCCGTTGCGGCTGGCAGACCTCTCCGAGCACCCGTCGTCCTACGGATTCCCGCCAAACCACCCTCCGATGCGTTCGTTCCTGGGGGTGCCGATCCGAATCCGCGACAAGGTGTTCGGCACCCTGTATCTCACCGAGAAACGGGGCGGAGGCGTGTTCGACGCCGAGGACGAGGTCGCTCTGTCCACGCTCGCGGTGGCGGCGGGAGTCGCTATCGAGAATGCTCGTATGTACACGCTGACGCGCGACCGTCAGCGCTGGCAGGAAGCCAGCAACGAGATCGTCTCGGGGCTGCTGAGCGGCACGGACGACGCGCGTGTCCTGCATATGATCGTAGACCGTTCGTCACGAATTCTCACTGCGGATCTCGCTGTCCTGGCGCTTCCCGCCGGGGGATCGTCGGTCCGGGTGTCACTGGCGTCGGGGATGAACGCCGAGACCTACCACGGCCTGACGCTGTCGGGCGAAGGGTCGCTCGCGGGAATGGCGCTCGACGCGGGTGAGCCGATCATCAGCGCTGATGTCACGCACGACGCCAGGGTGGCCGACCGGCTGCGGTGGAAGGGATGCGGTCCCGCCGTCGCTGTTCCCATGGCCACGCGGCACCGGACGTGCGGTGTCCTGCTTCTGGCCCGCAGGCAGGGCGGCCCCGCATTCACGGAGGACGAGACCGCACCGCTGCGGACGTTTGCCGGTCAGGCGGCCCTGGCAATGGAGCTCACGGAACGGCGCAGGTCCGCGGAGCAGGTGGCCCTGCTGGAGGAACGCGACCGTATCGCGAGGGACCTGCACGACTTGGCCATTCAACGATTGTTCGCCACCGGGATGACTCTGCAGAGTGTGGTGCGCCTGGTGGAGCAGCCACATGTGAGTGATCGGTTGGTGCGTGCGGTGGACGACCTCGATGAAACTATCAAGATCATCCGTTCGTCCATCTTCGGCCTTCGCGCGCGTGACCGGCCGGGCCAGGGACTGCGTGTGCGCGTGGCGAAGGAGGTCGAGCAGGCGGCGCGGACCCTGGGATTCCAGCCGCTTCTGCGCATGGGAGGGTTGATCGACACGGATGTGCCCGTCGATGTCGCCGAGCAGGCTGTCGTGGTCCTCGGTGAGGCGCTGACCAATGTCGCGCGCCATGCGAGGGCGACATCGGTGGACGTGTCGTTGATGGTGGAGGGCAGTTGGTTGGCGCTGGTCGTTTCCGACGACGGAGTGGGGATGCCGGAGGACGGGGGCCCCCGGAGCGGGCTCGACAACCTCGCACGGCGGGCCGAGGAACTCGGTGGGGAGATGCGGGTCGGACCGACCTCGGGCGGAGGCACCCGGCTGGAGTGGCGGGTGCCGCTGCGGCATTGGTGAACCTTCCTCCGGGGCCTTCGGCTCATCGATGCCGGTATCCGGTGCTGTCGGTGTGCGGGGGTTCCTCGGTGTGCGCCGCGATCACAGCCGCCTGGATGCGTCGTTCGACACCGAGCTTGGCAAGGAGACGGGAGATGTGGTTCTTGACCGTCTTCTCGGACAGGTAGAGACGTTTGCCGATCTGGCTGTTGGTCAGTCCCTCGCCGATCAGCGCGAGGACGTCCTTCTCACGCGGTGACAGCCCCGACAGCGCGCCGTCCTCCGCGGACTCGGCTCCGAACTTCTCCGCACGCAGGCTGTTCATCAGCCTCGCGGTGGTCGCGGGGTCGAGTGTCGAGCGACCGGAGGCCACGGTGCGGACGGCGGTGACGAGGTCGGCCCCTTTGATCTCCTTGAGTACATAGCCGGCCGCGCCCGCCATGATCGCATCGAGCAGTGCTTCGTCGTCGTCGAACGAAGTGAGTATCAAACAAGCGAGTCCCGGCATACGAGAACGTAGTTCACGGCAGACCGTGATGCCGTCGCCGTCCGGCAGCCGCACATCGAGAATCGCGACATCGGGCCGGAGAGCGGGGCCGCGAGCCAGCGCGTGGTCGGCCGTGCCCGCGTCTCCGACGACTTCGAGGTCCGGCTCCGCGTCCAGCAAGTCCTGCACCCCGCGCCTGACCACCTCGTGATCGTCGAGCAGGAACACCCGGATGGGCCTGCGGGCCGAGAATCCCGGCTCCTCGCTCATGGCGTCCTCCTCGCTGCCGACGTCCGGATCGACTTGTTCCATGGTGGTCCGCATCGGGAAGCCACGCCAGGGCCGAACGGGTCCGGGGCCGTCCTGGACGCGCTCGAGCCTGTGCCCCGGAGACGCCGATGTGGACCGTACGGCTGCAACAGCCCTTTCCGCCTTTCGGGCGGTCGTCCGGCGGCCGTCTCCGCGACGTACCGACAAACCGTGCGCCCGAACTTCGCGTCAGCGTCGCACAGAGACTTGACGGCGGCAGTATCGAATCATTCTGAGCGGCCCGCGACGGCGACCCGCGCGCTCAGGTGCCACATCGCGTCGATGCCAACGGTACTTCGCGGGCCGCCGCATCTGGTAGGAGCCCCCGGAATCGCCGGGGAGCGGATCTGGCAAGCCTCTGGTCGTCGGCATGAAGTGCTTCTCTCCTCGGGGCCGCGCCACCGGGCCAGATGCGAACCCCGCGTCCCGCCGTCCCGGCCTACGGTGCCGAATCGCCGTCCCCGGGCGCCGCATGACTGCGGAGGACGCGGATGCGGCGCCCGGTGACCCGTGTCGGCGTGATGGTCATCCACACGGTCCGTGGTTGGCCGGCCCATGGTGTCGTATAGGCAAGGGAGTCCAGCCTCCGTGCGGTCTCGGCGTTCTCGACCACCGCTGCCGGGCCCACGAGCAACACGCTCCACCCCTCGCTCAGAGCCTCATCGATGTGGTCGACCTCGAAGGCGGCCGGCTGGCCGGCGACACCCGTCGGGAGGGAGCCGGGGGCGCTCCGATAGGCGATCCGCTCGCCGTCCACGACGTAGTTGACCGGCAGGATGGCCGGTCCGGCATCCGTCGTCACGCCCACTCGGCCCACCCCATGCGTGGACAGCAACCGACGGCACTCCTGAGTGCCGATCTCCAGCAGTTGCGTGTGGTAGCCCGCTCGACCGATTCCGGGCGGCAGCTCTGTCGTGCCGCCGGTCAGTTCGGCCACGGTGGTCTTCAGCGCCTCGGCCATGCGCAGCAGAAAACCGATACCGGGTGTCGCTTGCTGTTCCTCGATGTACTGGATGTAACCAGGAGCCGAACCGGTCAGTTCGGCCACTTGCTGTCGGCTGAGGCCGAGCTGCTCGCGACGGGCCGAGATGTGACGGCCCAGGTCTCCGGACGGAGCACACTGCGGGCCGCCTTCCGAGAAGCGGCCTTCTTCGCGCACCATGGCGTACACGTCCTTCGTGGTTTCCCGTGCGGGGGCGACTCCGGTCGTTCCGCGCTGCCGCCCTCCGATTCCATGGTCCGGCACGGAGACATCGCGATGCATGGGTCATCCGGCCCGCTCTCGTACCCGTTCAGCCCGTGCGGCGGTGCGGGCTGCGGGCTGCGGGCGCAGAATGGTCGTAGCGTCGTTGTGGAGCCTTCCTGGCATTCCGCTTCGCTCGGGGACGTCCCGCGGGAAGGCGGTGTTTTCCCGTCGGTATGTGCGCCGTACGCCGCATGGCTGCCTCGGGCCGAATGATGTCGGCACGAAGGTGCACGCTCGGCAGCGGCTCACACCATGGCTGCCGAAGTACGGGGAGGTGCGACGAGTCGGCGTCGCAGGAGAAACGCAAGGGGGAGAAGCCGTGCGTAGCATGCGGAGCGATGTCTTCCTGGTGGGACCGCTCGTGGTGGGCACCGATGGTTCCCCCGGTGCACTGCGGGCAGTGCGATGGGCGACGAGCGAGGCAGCCGCCCGCGGCACGGTACTGCATGTGGTACATGCCACCGGGGCCGGGCTCGCGAGCCCGTATCTCTCGGGGGAGGACCGTCGACGGATCGCGGCCTTCGGCGCCACAGTGCTGGACGAGGCTGCCGACCTCGCACACCAGATGGCGCCGTCCGTTGCAGTGTCCACCACTTTGTGCGAGCACGGCACCGCGTCGTGCCTGTTCGCCGAGGCGACCCCCGACGCCACTGTCGTCGTGGGTTCCCGTGGGTGCGGAGGGTTCTCGTCCCTGCTGGTGGGATCGGACTCGCTCCAAGTGGCTTCCCACTCGAACTTCCCGGTCGTCGTCGTGCCCGCCGAGGATCGCGAACCGGCAGGCGTCGTACTGGCCGCGGTCAAGGACGAACGCGATGCGGAAGCGCTGCGCGTCGCCGCCCGCCTGGCGGCCCGGGACGGTGCGGAGTTGCACGTGGTGAGTGCCTGGGTCTTCTTCGAGAACGTCGGCACCATGGCTGCCAAGTTCGAAGGTACGCCCCGGTTCGTCGCCGATCGTTCGAGGGCCATCGCCGAGATCGTCGAGCCCGTTCGCGTGGAACTGCCGAGCCTGTCGGTGACCGAACGAGTCCTGCGCGCCGGATCTGTTTCCGAAGTGCTGGTGGAAGCGACCGACGAAGCGGACCTGATCGTCATCGGACCCCGTCGGCACCCCCACCACGTGGGTTCTCCGCTCGGTCACGTGGCACACGCGGTCCTGCACCACAGCCGCTGTCCGGTCGTCCTGGTCCCGGCCTCCTGACACCGCTGTTCGTGCTGACACCGCTGTTCGTGCCTGGCCGGCGCTCCTGCCCGTGGCGCGCGGAACCTTCTTCCTCCCCCTCGTCTGTGGATGCCTTCAGGACTGTACTGGCAAGTATTGGGTCATATGCGCCACATATCCCCGGGATGGGGCAACGGGTCCCTGGCCCGGCGTGCCTCCCCGCACGCGTGGTGTCTCCCGATTCGGCACTCCACATCGACCACGCCCTCCACGGACCGGGCAAGTCGTATCGCCGCAGGGAGCAGGGTGGTGTCGTGTACGCGGCCCGTGAGCGTGACCACGCCGTGCGTGACATCCACCTTCACCGAGGAACTCGGTGAGGGAAACAGCCGGTCCACGACCTCGCGGCGCACTTCGGCGGCGAGCACGTCGTCCGGCCGCAGAAAGACCTTCAGGAGATCGGCACGGCTGACAATGCCTCTGAGCGCGCCGTCGTCGTCGACGACGGGAAGGCTTTTGACCCGGTGGACGGCCATCAGGCGGGCCGCATGTGGGAGCAACATGCCGGGCCGGGCGGATATTACCGGGCGGGTCATGAGTTCCTCGGCGCGCACCGATCCCGCCTTCGCCGAGTCGCCGAGATGTTCCATCTGCTCGATCAACCCGATCAGGTGCTCGTGGAACTCCTCCTTCGGGAGCAGGTCGGCCTCGGAGACGATACCGACGACGCGCCCGTCGCCGTCGACGACCGGTACGGCGGTTACTTTCCAGCGTTCCATGACCGCGACGATCTCCCTGAATTCCGCACTGGGGGAGACCGTGATCACGTTCCTCGTCATCACGTCGTCGACGGTGTATTGGACGAAGGGCATAGTGACACCTCGCGCGCGGCGGAAGGCGCTGCCGCACACCCGCCGGGTGCTGTCCCATTCTCATGCCGTGGGGCGTCGGCTGCCAGGGGCCGAAAGGACCGGCCGGGGACTGAACGGCCCAAGCGCCGTCCCCCGCGCCCGGGGGAGTCTGGGAGTGGAGGCCGACGGACCCGACTGAACGGGATGACGCCGTCGTCGTACCCGAGATGTTCGAGATGTGCACGCGGATGGTCCGCCCCGGAGGTCATGCGGCGAACATCGGTGCGCGGTCGTTCCTCCGGCTCGGCCCCGACCTCGTGCACGACGGGCGCGAGCCGGAACCGGACGTGTTGTGGAGAGCCGCCATGACCAGCAAGTGGACCTGGGACTTCAAGGAGTACGACCCCGGGGAGGAGCGGACGGTAGAGGCCCTGTGCACACTCGGCAACGGAAGGTTCGCCACACGCGGGGCCGCCCCCGAAGTGGCGGCCGACTCCGTCCACTACCCGGGGACCTACGTAGCGGGGTGCTTCGACTCCCTCGTCTCCCACGTCGACGGGGAGCGGATTCATAACGAGGACATGGTCAATCTGCCCGACTGGTCGCGGCTGCGCTACCGCTGTCGGCCGGACGGAGGGCCGCCGGGCGAGTGGCTCTCCCCCGACGATCCGAGCATGCGGTACTGCACGGCCTCGCTCGATCTGCGTCGAGGTGTGCTCACGCGCCGTCTGCTCTTCCAGGACGGGCACGGTCGACGGCTCGGCGTCAGCCACGCCAGGATCGTCCACATGGCCGACCCCTGGCTGGCTGCACAACGGACGGCCTTCCACGCGCACGGCTGGAGCGGGACGGTCGAAGTGGAGTCCACCATCGACGGCGATGTGGCGAACACCGGCGTCGACCGGTACCGCGGTCTCGAATCCCATCACCTCGCCGGCTACAGCGCCGGCGCGGAGACGGATGGGATGGCATGGCTTTCCTGCTCGACTCGTTGCTCCCGGATCCGGATCGCGGTAGCCGTCCGTACGTCCTCGCGTCCGCTCGTCCCGGTGTCGGCCACGTGCACGGATGCGAAGACGGTTCAGGGGTTCCGGCTCCCGGTGGGCCGAGGGCGCCACGCCGTCGTCACGAAGTGTGCGGCCCTGTACACCTCGCTGGACCGCCCGGCGGGTGACCCCCTGCCACGAGCCGTCGCTCATGCGTCCCGAGCGGCGGCGTATCCCGTGCTCCTCGCCTCCCACCGCGCCGCCTGGGAACGGCTGTGGAGCCAGGGGGAACTGGAGGTCCCGGGCGAGACGGGGCGCATCCTGCGTCTGCACCTCTTCCACGTGCTGCAGACGCTCTCCCCGCACACAGCAGAACTGGATGTCGGGGTACCCGCCAGGGGCCTGCACGGCGAGGCGTACCGGGGGCACGTCTTCTGGGACGAACTGTTCGTGCTGCCGTACCTCACTCTGCACTTTCCCGAAGTGGCAGAGGCGGCTCTCATGTACCGGTACAGGCGCCTGCCCATGGCCCGGGAAGCGGCCCGCCGATCGGGGGCCGCAGGAGCGCTGTTCCCCTGGCAGAGCGCCGGATCGGGAGCCGAGGAGACGCAGCGAAGGCATCTGAACCCCCGTTCGGGGCGCTGGCTGCCCGACCACTCACATCTTCAGCACCATGTCGGATCGGCCGTCGCCTGGAACACGTGGCGGTACGGGCACACCACCGGCGACACCGGATTCGTCCAGGGCCCCGGCGCGGAGCTGATGCTCGACATCGCCCGCTACTGGGCGACCGCCGCGGTGTACGACGTCGACCGCGCCCGCTACCGTATACGCGGCGTGGTGGGGCCGGACGAATACCACGACGCCTATCCGGGGGCCGCCGAGCCCGGCATCGACGACAACGCCTACACCAACGTGACGGCGGCCTGGGTGCTCGCCCGGGCGGGTGCGACGTACAGGGAATTGCCCAGGGCACGACGACAGGAACTGGCGGAGCGACTGGGGCTCGACGACGAGACGTTGTGTCACTGGGACGACATCTCCCGCCGCATGTACGTGCCGTTCCACGACGGAGTCATCAGCCAGTTCGAGGGCTACGGAGAACTGACCGAACTGGACTGGGACGCCTACCGCGACCGTTACCACGACATTCGCCGCCTCGACCGGATCCTGGAGGCCGAGGGAGACGCCGTCAACCGCTACCAGGCATCCAAGCAGGCCGACACGCTGATGCTCGGATACCTCTTCCGTCCCACCGAACTGCGGTCCCTGTTCAACCGTCTCGGCTATCGGCTCGACGACGAGACCTGGCGCAGAACCGTCGGGCATTACCTGGCGCGTACCAGCCACGGATCCACCCTCAGCAGCCTCGTGCACGGCTGGGTTCTCGCCCGCGAACAGGGGGCGGATGCGTGGAGCTATTGCGAGGAGGCGCTGTTGAGCGATGTCGCGGACATTCAGGGCGGTACCACCGGCGAGGGCATTCACCTCGGGGCCATGGGGGGCACCCTCGACCTTGTCGAACGCTGTGTCGCGGGCCTGGAGGCCGTCCCGGAGGGACTGCGCGTCGATCCCATGCCGCTTCGGGAGATGTCGCGCTGCGCGTTCACCTTCTGCTACCGCGGGCATCGGGGAATCCGGGTCGATCTCCTGCCCCACAGGTTGGGGATCAGCGTGCCCCGCTCTCACCACATGCCGGCGCTGCCGGTGCGTCTGGCCGGCGAACGGCTCGTCACAGTTGCGCCGGGGGAGGAACGATGGTTCCGTCTGTCGATGACTTGACCCTGGGCCTTCCTCGCGGAGAGAAGGAACCGATACGCCCGCACCCGCGGTCACCGGTCTCGGGTCGTGTTCCCGAGCCGGTGTCGTTCGGCGGACGCGCCCGACGAAGCGGCCCACCTGGAAACCCGCGGCGAACGCGGAGGTGCCTCGCATGAACGCCATGCACGTGCAGCAGTGGAATTCGCCTGGAGCCCCGGAAGGCACATCCAGGCCCGAACGTCTCTTCGACCGGGAGGGCGAGTGGGCCGCCCTGTTGTCCTTCGCCTGTGATCCTCACCCGGGGGCGGACCTCGGAGTCGTCATGGGGCGTCACCGACAGGGCAAGACGCTTCTGCTGGAAGCGCTGGCAGGTGCCACCGGAGGCTTCTATTTCTGTGGGCAGCAGGCCACCGAGTCCGAGGCCCTGCAGAGGATGGGTGAGGAGTACGCGCGATATCGGCGTGCTTCGAGGCCCTTTTGCTGGCATGACTGGAAGGAATGCCTCGATGCCGTGCTGGCGGCAGGGGACGACGGTCCGGCGCCGGTCGTCATCGACTCCTTCCCGGATCTCGTCGAGGCGAGCCCGGCACTGCCGTCCATCATCTACGGGGCCCTGCGCCATTTCGAACGTACGCCGTTGGACCGCCGAGTGCGGTTGCTGCTCGCGGGCGAGACGGCTCCTGTGATGACGCGGCTCTTCGGCTCGGCCTCACCGTTGCGCGCCCGTACCGGGCTGATACTCGACGTGCAACCGCTGGACTTCCGGGAAGCGGCCCGCCTATGGGGTATCGACGACCTCGGACTCGCCTTCCTCGTCCACAATGTGGTCGGCGGCACACCCGCCTACCGGCACGACTACGTGGACGATGATGTCCCGGCCGGACGGAAGGATTTCGATGCCTGGGTCTGCCGAACCGTCCTGAACCCACGTGTGCCCCTGTTCCACGAGGCCCGCCATCTGCTGGACGAGGCGATCGGCCCGTGGAACCGCGGGGTGTGCCACTCCGTGCTTGCCGCCCTGGCCAGAGGATGCACAACTCATGGAGAGATCGCCACTCTTCTGGGCCAGCAGCTCACCGACACCTCACGCGCTCTCACTGTGCTTCGCGACCGCGGTCTGCTCCGGTCCCAGCCGGACGGGCTGCAGCCGGGGACCACCCGCCATCACATCACCGACTCGCTCCTCGCGTTCGAACACGCCGTTGTCCGCCCGCGCAGGGCCGCTCTGGAACAGGCCGATGCCCGAACCGTTTGGGAGGAAGCGCGACCCGCCTTCGATTCCCTGATCGCGGTGCGCGGATTCACTCAGATCTGTCGGGATTGGGCTGTCTCCTTCGCCGACTGGGGGCTCGGCACTCAGCAAGTCGCAGCGTCGCGCGGTACCCTCAGCGGCCCTTCCGGAGAGGGCGGCCTCGACGCCGAGGTCGTGGTGCGGCGGGTGAACGGCTCGCGGACGGGCCCGCTCGTGTCGCTGGGGCTGGCGCGTTGGAGTACCGGCATGGACCTTCACCACCTGCAATACCTACGCCGCATATTGGACCGGCTCGATCCCCGGGACACCGGCTCCGTCCGTCTGGCGCTCTACGGTGCCTCCGGATTCAGTCCAGCACTTCACTTCGCGCAGGCGCGCGGCGATGTCATGCTCGTCGATCTCGAACGCCTCTACCGAGGTGCCTGACTGTGATGTCGAACGCCCGAGCCGACCGGAACTGGGCCGAACGGACCCATCGCTTCCGGCCCACTCGGCACTCCATGAACCCACGGCCCGAAGCGATGGTGGAAGCCGGAAGCCGTGCGGTTCGCCCGAGAGGTGGGAGTGGCGCGGTGAGTAGGGATCAGGATCAGATCCGCGAACCTCCGCGGGTCCTTGGACCTGCGGACGCCCCCGGGCCATCCGCTTCCCCACTGAGCCCACCACACCACACATCCAGCGGAGCACAGCATGCACATCACGCGACGCGTCGTGCCGTTCGCAGAGCTCGGCCGTGAAGACATCCCCGTCGTCGGCGGGAAGAACGCCTCGCTGGGAGAGATGATCACTCATCTGGCGTCCGCCGGAGTACGGGTACCTCACGGGTTCGCGACGACCGCGGACGCGTACCGGGAACTGTTGGCCGCACACGACCTGCACGGACGCATTGAGCAGCAGATCGTGCGTCTGCGCGACGGAGCGGCGTTGGGCGACGTGGGGGCGGCCATCCGCTCGATGATCATGGCTGAACCGCTTCCGGCGGAGTTGCGCGCCGAAGTCGTTGACGCCTATGAACGGCTCGCGAACGAGCAGGACCGCAAAAATCCCGATGTCGCCGTGCGGAGCAGCGCCACCGCTGAAGATCTCCCGGAGGCGAGTTTCGCCGGTCAGCAGGAGACCTTTCTGAACGTCTGCGGAGCGGCCCGGCTGCTGGAGTGCTGCCACCGCTGCTACGCCTCGCTCTTCACCGACCGGGCGATCGACTACCGGGAGCGCATGGGCTTCGACCATCTCACGGTCGCGCTCTCCATCGGTGTCCAGACCATGGTCCGGTCGGACCTGGCAGGTGCTGGCGTGATATTCACCCTGGACCCGGAGAGCGGCTTCGCGGGCGTCGTCGTGGTCAGCGCGGCATGGGGGCTGGGCGAGACCGTCGTCAGCGGTCGGGTCGACCCCGACGAATACACGGTTTTCAGGCCGAGCCTGCGAAATCCGGCACTCGATCCCGTGATCGACATGCGGATCGGAGCGAAACGGCAGAAGGCCGTCTACGACGAAAGCGGGCTGACCAGGATCGTCGACAGCACCGTGGCGGAACGGGCGAGCAGAGTCCTGTCCCCGGCCGACGTCCGTCGACTCGCGACCTGGGCGGTGGCCGTCGAGGAGCACTACGGGTGCCCCATGGACCTGGAATGGGCCAAGGACGGCGTGACCGGGGAACTGGCCCTGGTCCAGGCGCGACCCGAGACCGTGCAGTCCCGGCGCCGGGTGACGACGCTCCGGCGCTGTCGTCTCACCGGCGCTCCCGGACGGAGTCTCGTCGAAGGCATAGCGGTCGGAGAGGCCATCGGTGCGGGCCCTGCGGTCGTCCTCGACTCACCCGTGCAACTCGACCGGTTCCCGGTGGGCGGGGTTCTCGTCACCGGAATCACCGACCCCGACTGGGAACCCCTGATGAAGCGCGCCGCCGCGATCGTCACCGACCACGGCGGCCGGACCTCGCACGCCGCCATCGTCAGCCGTGAGCTGGGCGTACCGGCAGTGGTGGGAGCGGGCCGGGCCACCGAAGTCCTGCACGACGGAGCACACGTGACGGTGTCGTGTGCCGAGGGAGCTCGCGGCCACGTCTACGACGGGCTCTTGTCGTACGAGGAGCGGGAAACCGACCTCGCGGGCCTTCCCGCCACCCGAACCCGCGTGATGCTCAACCTCGCCGATCCGTCCGCCGCGTTCCGCTGGTGGCGTCTGCCCGCGGACGGCGTCGGGCTTGCCCGCCTGGAGTTCATCGTCGCCCACCAAGTCAAGATCCACCCGATGGCGCTGCTGCATCCCGACCGGCTCGACCGCCACGACCGCCACCTGGTCGAGCGGCTCACCGAGGAATACCTGGACCGGAGCCAGTACTTCGTCGACGGACTGGCCTTCGGGGTGGCCCGTATCGCCGCGTCCCGTTGGCCGGACCCTGTGGTCGTGCGCACCAGCGACTTCAAGACCAACGAGTATGCGCGGCTCCTGGGCGGGCAGCCATTCGAACCCACCGAGGCGAATCCGATGATCGGTTGGCGCGGAGCCAGCCGCTACTACGGCCGCGGCTACCGCGAGGGCTTCGCGCTGGAGTGCCGAGCGCTGCGCCGGGTGCGGGAAGAGATGGGACTGACGAACGTCATCGTGATGATTCCGTTCTGCCGGACCGTCGAAGAGGCCGACCGCGTCCTCGACTGCATGGCTGAGCAAGGGCTCCGCCGGGGCGAGCACGGTCTGAAGGTGTACGTGATGGCGGAAATCCCCTCCAACATCATCCTCGCCGAGGAATTTGCCGAGAGGTTCGACGGCTTCTCGATCGGCAGCAACGACCTGACCCAGCTCACCCTGGGGGTCGACCGTGACTCCGAACTGCTCGCCCCTGTCTTCGACGAGACGAACCCTGCGGTCACGCGCAGCGTGCGGTCACTCGTCGCGCGCGCACATGCCGTCGACCGTCCGGTCGGACTGTGCGGCCAGCGCCCCAGTGACGACCCCTCGTTCACGGAGTTCCTCGTGGAGGCCGGCATCGACTCGATCTCGGTTGCTCCGGACAGCTTCGCCGGGGTGAAGCAGCACGTCGCCACAGCCGAATCGCGTACGGGCGGGACGGAACTGGCTGAGCCTGGACAGAGGCCCCGCGGCCACCGGTGACCGTGCACGATGGAGCGATCCTGAGCGTTGCGTCAAGAGCGCCGGGGCGAACAGGAGGGGAATCGTCTTCATAACACGGATGTCATGCGGGCAAGACGCTTCACGTGTGCGCGATGACAGCGACCGGGGCGGTGCAGTGGTGGAGAACCGCGTGAGTGACCGGCCCGATGCGGTCCCCGCCGGTCGGTGATCGGTGGATCCGGCGGCCGACGGCCACGAGATCCGCTTCGGCGCAGGCGTCCAGCAATTGCACGGAGGGGCGGCCCGCCACGGCTCGTGCCTCGACGGTCACCGTCGGGTTCCGCTTCCTGTAGGGACCCAGTACCCGCTCCAGGCCGCTCGCCGCTTCGCGGGTGAGGCGTGCGTTGAGCGCAGGACTGTAGGCCATACCGGATCCCGCCAGCTGAGGCGGTGACCACCCGTAGAGGGGGACGAGCGTACAGCCTCGGCAGGACGCTTCCGCGAACGCGAAGGCGAGCAGGGCGTCGCACGGGTGACCGATGTCGATGCCGACCACCACGCCGCGCGTGAAGTGTTCCCGCCGTGTGTGCGGGGGAGTGTTCTCAGGCCCGCGTACCAGGACCACCGGCCGCCTCGTGGTGCGAAGAACAGCCAGACCGACGGAGCCGAGAACGAACCCCATCAGAGTGCCCCGGCCGTGGGAGCCGAGGACCAGCATGCTCGCGCTCCGGGCGGCTCGGGCCAGGGCGTCCGCCGGGCGTCCGTCCAGGGACTCGGAACTGATGCGCAGCCGAGGATGCTCTTCGAGCAGCTCTTCGGAGATCCCGTCCAACAGGTCCCGTACCCACGCATGGTGCAGATCGGATCTGGCAGCTCGGACATTCAGGGCCGAAAACCCTTCCTCGACATGGACGAGATGCAGGGAGGAGCGGTGCAGGAGCGCTTCTCGCGCGGCCCAATGTGACGCAGCCGCGCTCTGCGCAGACCCGTCGACGCCGACGACGATGCGTTGGTTCATGATGGCCTCCCCGTGCCCCGGGCCGATGCGTTTCTCAGGTGGTGCCGAAGCCCGCGCGGAGTTGTCATACGGAGTCGCCGCAATGCGGCGCCGCGCGGCGGACGGGAACGGCGACGTGTTTCACCACGCCGTCGACGGTGCGCAGAGACCTCATGGCTCCTCCCGGGCAGTGGGGGCAACCTCTCGCTTCAACGGTCTCGCGCCGGCTCCCCGTCGGCACCGAGGCCGGTCGGGCGCGAAGAGACCCGACCGGCCCTGGCGGCCCGGCACGGAGCGAGTTTCGCCGACCCTGGAACGGTTGTGCTCCCGTCCAGCAGGTCGTCCGGCGCTCGACCCGGTTGCCCGGCCGGACTCAGGACCAGTGGCTCCGGCTCGTCGCCACCCGCAATGCAGCAGGCCGAAGCCGATCGGCAGCTGTCAAACCCGCGAGCCGACACGCAAAGCGCCCACCTGGTGTCGGAACGACTCGCGACCGGGTCACCGGGCGGATGTGCGCGATGCGATGTAGTTCGCGCAGCCGGCCAACGTGTTCAGCGAGGAGTAGTCCGTCTCGGGAAGAGGAAGACCGCTCCGCTCACTCAGGGCCTCGACGAAGTTGAGGAAGTCCAGAGAATCCATCTCCAGCTCGACTCGGAAGTTGTCGTCCGGTGAGAGTGCGGCCACATCGGCGCCAGGCACGACGTCCGCCAGAACGTGTTCGACCAGTACGAGGGCGTCGTCACGGTTCACAGTTCCTCCGGTCGTTGAAGCAGGCGGTCGACCGCCGTCAGGAAGCGTGCGCCGGTCGCGCCGTCACTCGCACGGTGATCGGCGGAGAGCGTGGCTGTCACGGTCGGGTGCACTGCGAGCATCCCGTCCACTGCAACGGGACGCTCGACGACACGCCCCAGACCGACCAGAGCAACCTGCGGCGGATAGATCACTCCGAACACCGTTTCGGCACCTTGGTCGCCGAGGTTCGTCACAGTGAGCGTGGGGTCTGCGGTCTCCGAGGCACGCAGGCGCCCCCGGCGAGCACGCGCCACCACGTCCTTGAGAGCAGCCATCAGCGCTGCCACGGACATGTCGTCGGCGTTCGGAAGCGCTGGTGCGACGAGACCGCCGCCGCGCAGGGACACCGCTATCCCCAGCCGTACGTTCTCGGCTTGCGTGAACGCGTCGTCGCTCCAATGACCGTTCAGCTGCGGCACCTGCCGCGCCGCCAGGGCTATGGCCTTGAGGAGCAGGGCCGCCGGCACGAGTCGCTCCTTCACGGAACTGTGCGTGTTCCGTTCGCGCATCCAGTCCATGGCGGTCGCGAGGTCGATGGTCGTGGCCAGGTAGTAATGGGGTATCTCGCGGTTGGCACGCGACATCAGCGCGGAGATGGCCGAGCGCGGAGTAGCCCCGTGCTTCCCCGTCCCGGCAGGCCCGGCGCGGTGGCTATGAGGACGCGGTGTGCGCCGTTCCGCAGCAGCACGCACGTCGTCCGCCCGGACGGTGCCGTTCCGGCCGGTGCCGCGAACCCGGCCCAGATCCACGTCGAGCGATTCCGCCAGCCGCCGGGCCAACGGTGACGCCGGGACCCTGCGCCGGGCCCGAGGTGCTGCCGCACGCTCCACGTCGGCTCGCGTGATGCGGCCACCCCTGCCGGAACCGTGTACGGCGGCCAGATCGACGCTCCGCTCTTCAGCCAGATGCCGCACCAGAGGAGTGGATGTGGAGACGGTGCCCCGGCCGACCCGAGCCGGGCCCGATGCTTCCGGCGGACCGGCCGGGTGCTCCCCCCTTCGGCCGGTGGAAGGTCCGGCTTCGGGCTCGATGACCGCAAGGGGAGCACCGACGGGCACGGTGGTGCCCGGCGCGACCAGCAGGCTGCCGACGGTTCCCGAATCGAAGCACTCGACCTCGATGGTCGATTTGGCCGTCTCGACGACGGCTACGACGTCGCCTCTCGTCACGGTCTCGCCTTCGGAGACCAGCCATTCGACCAGCTTTCCCTCGTCCATGTCGGCGCCCAGGGAGGGCATGGTGAACTCGGGCATGTCAGCTCACCACCTGATGGACCGCGGCCACGATGGAGGCCGCTTGGGGCAGTGCCGCTTCTTCGAGTTGCCGAGCGTACGGAATGGGCACTTCCGCGCTGCACACGCGCTCCACCGGAGCGTCGAGGTCGTAGAAGGCCTGCTCGGTGATCCGGGCCGAGACCTCGGCTGCGAGACTGCCGCTGCGCCATGCCTCGTCCACGATCACGGCCCGGTGGGTGCGGCTCACGGATTCCATCGTGGTGGCATCGTCAAGTGGTCGCAGGACGCGCAGGTCGAGCACTTCCGCGTCCACGCCTTCCCCGGACAGCAGGTCGGCTGCGGTCATCGCCTTCGGCAGCGAGCCACCGTAGGCGATGATGGACACGTCCGTGCCGGGTCTGCGCACCGCCGTGCGGTCGAGATCGACGGACTCGACCGCAGGATCGAGGACGCCCGAGATGTTGTAGAGGCTGCCGTGCTCGAAGATCAGCACAGGGTCGGGGTCGGCGAGAGCAGCGGCCAGCATGTGCCGTGCATCGTCCACGGTCGCCGGGGCCAACACGCGGATGCCCGGGATATGGGCGTACCAGCCCTCCAGGCTGTGGGAGTGCTGGGCGCCGAGTTGCCGTCCTGCCCCGGTAGTCATGCGGATCACCACGGGCACATTCAGCTGCCCGCCCGACATGTGCAGCAGCGTGGCCGCGTTGTTCAGGATCTGGTCCATGGCGAGAAGGCTGAAATTGACCGTCATGATCTCGACCACCGGCCGCATTCCGCCGAGTGCGGCGCCGATGCCCGCACCGACGAACGCGGACTCCGACAGCGGGGTGTCGCGGATGCGGTCGGGGCCGAACTCCTCCAGAAGTCCCAGACTGACCCCGAAGCAGCCGCCGTATCTGCCGACGTCCTCACCCATGAGGAACACCCGTTCGTCCTGCAGCGCTTCGCGCAGAGCTTCGCGGAGCGCCTCTCGGTATGTCGTGGGCGGTGGAGATTTCTCGGATGTCCGGTGCGCATTCATGGGGTGCTCCCGGGCGCAGTCGTCACGCAGCGGAGCAGGTCCGCCACCGGCTCCAGCGGCGCGTCCTCCGCCGACCGGACGGCTTGCTCGACTGCGTCGTGGGCGTCCTGTTCCAGCTGTCGCATCGTGCGGTCGTCGAGGTCGCCCTCGGAACGCATCGGTTCCGCCAGTGCCTGGATCGGATCGCGTTCCTTCCACCGCTCGATCTCGGACTTGGGACGGTACCGGTCCGGGTCGTACATGGAATGGGCGCGGAACCGATACGTCTGCGCTTCCAGGAAGTGCGGCCCGCTGTCCGCCCGGATGGATTCCGCAGCCCGGACGGCGGCGGCTTCCACGGCGAGCACGTCCATGCCGTCGACGGTCCAGGCGGGCATGCCGTAGGACGCGGCGCGCATGGCGAGGTTGGTCTGCGCGTGCTCACGGGCCAGACTCGTTCCCATCGCGTACAGGTTGTTCTCGCAGACCAGGAGCAGCGGCAGCCGCCAGAGCGCGGCGAGGTTTGCCGTCTCGTGGAACTCGCCTTCCGCGAACGCACCGTCACCGAAGAAGCAGCAGGTGACACGGTTGTTCGCCCGCATGCGGTCGGCGAGCGCGAGCCCGGCCGCAAGAGGCAGTCCGCCCGCCACGATCGCGTTGCCGCCGTAGAAGCGGTGCTGCGCGTCGAACAGGTGCATGGAGCCTCCATGCCCATGACTGCACCCCGTGGCCTTGCCGTACATTTCGGCCATCACCGCGTCCACGGGTACCCCGCGTGCCAGAGCGTGTCCGTGCTCGCGGTAGGTGGACACCACGGCGTCCTCCTCGCACAGTGCCGCGTTGACCCCCACCGCGACGGCCTCCTCGCCGATGTAGAGGTGGACAAATCCCCGGATCTTCGTACCGCTGTACAACTCGACGCAGCGCTCCTCGAACCGGCGGATGACGAGCATGTCCCGCAGGAGCGACAGTCGGTGCCCGGACGCGTCCGTGTCCCGGGCCGCCGCCTTGCCGACTCTGCCGCCGGTGCCCCTGCGCGCCGGTGAACGGGCCTTTCCCTCCGCCCTCGCAGTGGAAGCGCTCATGGTCCTGCCTCCGTTCGGGTGCGAGTCACCGTGGTGTCTCGATCGTGGACAGATCGCCCTCGGGGCGTCCCTCTTCGCGGGCACGCAGGACTCGGCGCATCACCTTGCCGCTGCGGGTCTTCGGCAGGTTCTGATCGAACTCGATCTCCCGGGGAGCCACGGCCGGTCCCAGCCGACGGCGGGCGAACGCCAGCAGTTCGCGCTTCAGCCGCGTGTCCGGCAAGTGCCCGGGCCGCAAGGACACAAATGCCTTGACGACCGCTCCGACCACAAGGTCCGGACGGCCGATGACGCCGGCCTCCGCGACCGCGGGATGCTCCATGAGCACGCTCTCCACCTCGAAGGGCCCGATCAGATGCCCTGCCGACTTGATGACGTCGTCGGCGCGGCCCACGAACCAGAACCAGCCGTCGCGGTCCCGCCTCGCCAAGTCTCCCGTCAGGTACCAGCCGTCAGCGAAGCACGCCGCGTACCGCGCCTCGTCGTGCAGATAGCCTCGGAACATTGACGGCCAGCCCGGGCGCAGTGCCAGTTCTCCCACACGGTCCGGCTGACCGATCACCCTCACACGCCCGCCGCTGACCTCTGCGCGGCCGTCCTCGCCGCGCTCGAGAAGACCGGCCTCCACTCCGGGGAGGGGGCGTCCCATGGACCCGGGGCGGATGTCGCCGTAGGCGAAGTTGGCGATCATGATGGCGCCGGTCTCCGTCTGCCACCAGTTGTCGTGGATCGGCAGCCCGAGAACATCCTGTCCCCACAGGACGGCTTCGGGGTTCAGGGCCTCGCCCACGCTGGCGACGAAGCGCAGAGCCGACAGGTCGTACGGCCCCGGAAGCTGTCGCGAGCCGTCCCGGGGTGTGGCACGCATCAGCATGCGGATCGCCGTGGGCGCGGTGTACCAGACAGACACGGCCTGACCGTCCAGGATGCGGTACCAGCGATGCACATCGAACTCCCCCTCGTCCACCACCACGGTCAAGCCGTGGGTGAGCGGAGCGATGATGCCGTACGAGGTGCCGGTCACCCAGCCGGGGTCGGCCGTGCACCAGTAGACGTCGTCGGGACGAAGGTCGAGGGCGAACTCCGCCGTCGAGTGATGGGCGACGACGGCCTCGTGCACGTGGACCGCCCCTTTGGGGGACCCGGTCGTGCCACTGGTGAAGTGGAGCAGTGCCATGTCCTCGGGTGCCGTGGGGGGAACGGTGTACTCGGGTGAGGACCGTTCCAGGGTCTCGGCGAATTCAGCCGTGCCGGGCGGGGGCTCCTCGACGGGGCCGACGAGCAGGACGTGCTTCAGGGAGGGCAGACGATGGCGGTTCCCCTCCACCTTGCGCCGGTACAGCTCCTCCGTGGTGACGAGCACCCGCGCCTCGCCCAGTGCCAGCCGTTGCCGCACCGGCTCCGGGCCGAAGGCGGCGAACAGCGGGCACAGCACTCGGGCGGCGCGCAGGGTGCCCAGCACCGTCGTGTAGAGCTCCGGACAGCGGCCCAGGAGCGTGAACACCCTGTCCCGGCGGGCCACTCCCATGGACGTGAGCGCGTTCGCGAAACGCCCGGTGAGGCGGGCGAGTTCGCCGTAGCTGACGCGGGTGACCGTGTCGTCCGCCGCGACACAACGCAGTGCGTCGCGCCCGCCGAGCCCCATCGCGACCTGATGGTCCACGGCCTCGTAACCGATGTTGAGCCCGCCGCCCGGCAGCCCGGCCAACCGCGACCGGGCTTTGTCCCAGGTGAACGCGGCACGGGTCTCTTCGTAGTCCTGGATCGCGACGGTGGTTCCCGGCACCGGTCGCTGACGGATGACGTGACAGTCCATGACTGGGTCCTTGTGATTCTCGCCCCCACCTCTTCCGAGGAGACGCGGAGAGCTTCGTCCCTCGGCCGGTCGTGCGTCTCCTCCCTGCCCCAGGGCGGGTCAGGAGTCGGTATGCCCGAAAGCAGTGGTTGTGGGACCCGGTGAGCCGGCAGCGACACGATTGACGACCGAGACCACGCCATCGAGCTGTTCGGCGAGGCAGGTGAGGAACGCGATCCGTTCCGGGGTTCCGAGGCGGCCCTCCAGAGTGACGACACCATCCACCACGTGGACGGAGACCACATCCGCTCCGAGACCCATGGTGTCCGTGAGCACGTCGATCAAGCGGTGGCGGATCTCCGCGTCGGGACGCAGAAAGAGGCACAGCAGGTCCCGGCGGGTGAGAATGCCCACGAGCCGATCCTCGTGATCCACCACGGGGAGCCTCTCCACCCCGCGCCGGGCCATCAGCCTGGCGGCGTCGGGTGCGGCGGCCTCGGCGCGGACGGTCACCGCGGGGGCCGACATGATGTCACCGGCTGTCATCCCCGTCGCTGCCGTTCCAGGTCGCCCGGTGGCGGCAGCGTGCGGTGCTCTGCCCACGCGCAGGCCCAGCAGGTCGCTCTCGGAGACGACACCGACGACACGGTCCTCCTCGTCGAGAACCGGCAGCCCGCTGACATCGTGCTGCGCGAGCAACTTCGCGACTTCCTTGAAGGAGGAGGTGGGAACGATCGAGACTACGTCGTCGGTCATCAAGTCACCCACTCTGACGTGTTTCATGGCAGTACCTCCTGCCACTGCCTCGCGGATACCCACGCCGCCCGCACGGACGAACCCCACAGGTCCTTCAGAAGCCACGATCCGTCCGTCCGCGCCCGAGGGAGCAGGGCCGAACGGGAGCAGCGAGGGGGCCGGTCGGTCCTGGTTCGGGAGCGCCGCCCGGGCAGGACGGACGAAGAGGGGCGGGCGCCGCGAGCGGTCCCCGGGCACGGTGTCCACGTCGCCGACACGCAAGCGGCCGGTCCTCCTCGCTCGGGGAGGAGGAATCGTGGAAGAGACCGCGGACCGTTCGTGACGAGCGTCTTCGCCGCCGTGCGCTGCCCGGCGGAGGACGGATCCAACGAACCGAACCGCATGTACCCGCGACACGGCCCGGGACCGCGCAGCGCGTGATCCGCGATTCCTCTTCAGCGCTCCGCCCGCGCCTCCCGTACCCCGGTTCCGAGAATCGGCACCGGAGGCCGAGCCGCTCCATGCGTCGTGTCCCGTGGAGGAGGGCCGGATCCCTGGGCGGGCATGGTGACCGCGCCGAGCGGTTGGCCCCATCGGCGGCGCAGCTGCAGCGAGGCGACCGGGACCGTCATCCCGGACAGGCCGGCGTCAGGTGACCTCCACGCGCACGTCCACGACACCTTCGACGGCGTGGACGGCCCGAACCAGCAGAGGCAGGAGGGAGTGGTTCCGCAGTGGTCCCCTAAGGGTCACCACTCCGTCCAGCACCGAGAACTCGACTCGGTCGGCCTGCGGGAACTCGGTGAGAACGTCGGAACGGATCTCCTCGCCCAGCTCTTCGTCGGGACGAAGGAACACCTTCAGCAGGTCGCTGCGGCTCACGACGCCCTCCAGCATGCCGAGGTCGTTGACCACGGGCAGTCGTTTGACCTTCCTGCGTGCCATGATCCGTGCGGCCTCGGCGAGCGTGGCGTCGGCGTGGACGGTGACGGCCGGGCTCGACATCAGCTCCTCGGCCAGCACCGCGTCGGCCCTGGACGCGTCCTCGATCCGCAGCGGCCCGTTCCCGCGAAATCCCTCCTTGACCAGCAGATCCGCCTCGGAGACGACACCGACGACGCGGCCCTCGCCTTCGAGGACCGGTACCGCGCTGACCTTCCACGTGTGCATGAGCTCGACGATCTCCTTGTACGAGGCTTCGCGGCCGATGGCAACGGCCGTGTGGGTCATGACATCGCTGACGACGTACTGGGAAGCGGCCATGAGGGGCTCCTCGGGGAGTGGCTCGGGCGGTGTGCGACGTCCGGCGGACATCGCGCGGACGGACTCCTCCGAAACGGTCCTGGCCCGAGGCGCGTCGATCCGCGGGGCATCGGTGGCGCCTGCGGCGACCAGGAGGGTGGCTCATCGACGGCGTCCCGCGGTGTGATGAGCTCCGCGGCCCGTGTCTCCGGCTCGGGGGAGGGGGCCGAAGGGCCCGCGCCATGGGTTTCGTTCCGGCACGGTTGCACGGGACCTTGTTGTGTACAGGAAGGCTAACGTCTCACGATGTGTCGGGTCCTGCCGCCGCTGGATACTCGTTCGCCAGGAGACACGTCTCGATGTACCGGCGGACCTCCGTGGTGAGCAGTCCAAGACGTGCGGAGATTTTCGCTCTCGGCGCGACGGGCGCCCGTACGGACCGGGCCCCGGGCGGCAGCTCGGCGAGACCGGCGTTGAAACGTTCCAGGGCGTCGGCAGTTCCCGACCGGGGCGATGTCCGATGTCCCTCACGCATGACCAGCTCCAGCAGAGGGGTCGCGCCGTGCGGCGGCCGTTCGTCGGCGAGGGCGACTACATCCGCTTGCCCCGGCTGGCGGAACACCTGCTTGCGGCCCGGCGCCGTAACCTTGGCCGACGACAGCTTCATCACCGGCCGACCGTCGAACTCGACCAGCTTGTACGCGGAATCCAGATAGGGGGCATCCGCGGAGACCCCGATCTTCGTACCGACCGCGAACGTGTCGATGGGGGCCCCCGAACGGACCAACTCGTCGACCGCGAACTCATCGAGGCCACCGCTCGCCACGATCCGCGTCTCCTGGAGCCCGGCGGCATCGAGTACGGCTCGTGCCTGTCCGGCGAGGGCTCCCAGGTCCCCGCTGTCGAGGCGGATGGCGCACCGGGGACCGATCCCCAGCTCGCGCAGCACCCTTGCCGCCGTCTTCACACCGGTCAAGGTGTCGTAGGTGTCCACGAGGAGCGTCACCGGACCCGGACGAGATCGGGCGAAGGCCCGGAACGCGGCTTCGTCCGTACCGAACGCCTCGACGTACGAGTGGGCCATCGTGCCGACTGCCGCCAGCCCCTCGGAGTACGCGGCCGCCACGTCGCTCGTTCCGGCGAAACCGACCATGGCTCCCAGCCGGGCGGCCTGATGGCCGGCTTCGACGCCGTGCGTGCGACGTAGCGAGAAGTCAACGAGCATGTGTCCGGCAGCCGCCAGCACGCACCGCGCGCATTTGGAGGCCACTGCGGTCTGGTGACTCACCTGGTTGAGCACGTAGGTTTCCACGAGCTGCGCCTCGGGAAGAGCGGCAGTGATTTCCAGCAGGGGCTCGCCCGCCAGGACGATCGTCCCCTCGGGCATCGCCCGCACCTCGCCGGTGAATCGCAGGCCCAGCAGTGGCTCCAGATCCTCGTAGCGCTGCCCCGACACCGACGCGAACACGGCCACGTCCTCCGTGTCCACCTGGTAATCGGCGAGGAAGTCGAGTACGGGCTCCAGCCCGGCGCAGACGAGGAACCCACGGTTCGGCGGAAGATCGCGCACGAACAGACTGAACGTGGCAGGTGCGCTCATGCCCTCGCGGAGGTACGACCGAGCCATGCTGACCTCGTAGAGATCGGTGCTCGTCGCCTTGGACATCGACGGCTCCCTCCTGCGGCCGCGCCGGCACCTCGGCAACCTCCCGGTCGTTCGCGACCGGTGCTCCGACTCCGTCCTCTTGCCTTTACTATCAGCCGCCCTCACCCAGCGGGCCAACCGGGGCCGGGGCGGGGGACTCCCTTTCCGAGACGTGTTCCCCACCCGACTCCGCAGCACGGCGCCTCCGCATTCGGCGGCGCTCGCCCAGTTGCGTTCTCACGGCCGGTGAAGTCCATGCCCGGGTGCCTCTTCGGCCCCGGACCCGGTGAGCCGCGCTTCGGCCTCGTCCGCGCCCGACCCCGGCGCCGCGTTCCCCGGCTCCCGGTGCCGGATACAGGCATCGGGTCCGGGAAAGACGAGCGTCACATGGTCGGTGTCCGACCAGCGCACGTCATACGGCGGGGAACCATCCGGATGGTGCAGACCGACGATCTCGCCCTCACGTTTGCTGCTGCGGGTCGCCGGACTGATAACGATCAGGTGATCGCCTACATGAGCTCGCATGACCGTCACCACTCTCTCGCGCCGTTGCACTCAAACTGTCATGTGCGACGTGCGCATGCACGTGGAGAGGCGCACAATGCCGGAGGACCGACCGGGGCATCACATAGGGCCCGGTGGGTGCCCAGGAGTTCCCCGGATGGCCCCATCGCTATGGGCCCCGCAGCTGATCGGCTGAACTCGTCGTGTCTTCTCATCACATTCCGAAGGAGTCGTATGCGCCATCGCACGGTTGCGGAACTCATGACCAGGGACGTCGTACGAGCCCGGCGTGACCTGCCGTTCAAGGAGATCGTCAAACTGCTTTCGGAGAACGATGTCACCGCAGTACCTGTGGTGGACGAACTCGACCGGCCCCTGGGCGTCGTCTCCGAGGCCGACCTGCTGCGCAAGTCCTCGGACCAGAGCGATCCGTCCGGCCTGACACCCATTCCACACATCGAGGCGTGGGAACGCGCCAAGGCCGAGGGCGCCCGCGCGGAGGAAATCATGTCGGCTCCCGCGGTATGCGCGCGTCCGGAGTGGACCGTGGTCGAGGCGGCTCGCCTCATGGAGGTGCAGAACGTGAAACGCCTGCCCGTCGTGGACGAGACGGACAAGCTGCTCGGTGTCGTCAGCCGCGGCGACCTCCTGCGGATCTTCCTGCGCCGGGACCAGGCCATCCGGGAGGAGATCGACCGGGACGTCCTGCAACAGACCATGGGGCTCGCTCCCTCGGCGGTCACCGCGGAGGTCCGGGAAGGACAGGTGGTACTCCGCGGAACAGTCGAGTTCAAAAGCCTGATTCCCATCATCGAGCGGCTGTGCCGGAGCGTCGACGGGGTGGTGTCAGTGGCCGAACAGCTGTCATATCGCACTGACGACGGCCGCAGCGATTCGCACTGACGGGTGAGACCGCCCGTCGCCGGGACGGGGCGTGCCGGTGTGCGTCCGGGTGCCCTCGGTCCGGCGTCGGGCGGTGATGCGCGGGAGGCAGCCCGGCCGGTTCGGTGAGGCGTCGACCGGCCGGACTGCCCCCTGTGGTGCGTGCGGATCGTCTCCCGGGGCGGTCAGCGCAGCTGGTCGAGCGCCCGCTGGAAGGCGGCAGCGTGCCTGGACTCGTCCGCGGCGGTGTCGCGGAAGTAGCGGGCGGCGATGGTGTCACCGACGGCGGTGGCCCGCCTGGCGAAGCCCGGGTACACCGTGGTCGCCTCGTTGTGTTCACCGGTGATGGCCTTGCGCAGGTTTTCCCTCGTCGTGCGGACCAGGCCGGCCAGGACCGCCTCGCCGGCGAGGTGCTCCCGCAGTTCGATCTCGGCCGTTCCCTCCCACAGGCGGGCCAGCGCGGCGTTGCCGGTCTGCCGGGCGTGGGTGGCGAAGAGCATGTACTTGGCGTGGGCGAGCGCCTCGCCGTGCAGGGCCGTGTCCAGGTTGGCCCTGGTACGGGCGGACCTGACCTTCGGGAGCCCGGCGGGCACCGCCACCACGTCGGCCTTCGGCGGCGCCGGGACGGTGCCTCGGCCGGTGGTCACAACCATGAGGGCCGCGCGGAAGGCGTCACGGTGGCGACCCTCGTCCGCGGCGATCTCGCTGAAGAGTTTCGCGGCCTCGAGGTCGTTGTCCGCGCGGGCCTGCTCGGCGAAGCGGCGATACATGACCTGATGCTCGTAGGTCTCGCCGCTGATGGCCTGGCGCAGGTTGGCCGCGCTCGATCCGACGGTTCCGGACAGGGCGGCCGCCTCGCGCAGGTGCTCGTTCAGCTCGGTCTGCGCCGTGCCGCGGAACAGCTTGGCGACGGCCGGCACGCCAAGGCGGTCGGCCTCGGCGGCGAAGAGGCTGTAGGCGGCATGGGCGTACGCCTCGCCCTTCATCGTGGTGGTCAGGTCGGCGAGTGTCTGCGCGTGGAGAGCCCGGGAGGCGGTGTGCGGTGCCGGGGACGGTGGGCCCCCGGCCGGGGCGGCCAGGGCCGGCGCGGCCGGGGCGGCCACGGCCAGCGCGCACAGACCCGAAACCAGCGCACGTGTCGAATGGCGGAACATGATGTCCTCCTTCCGAGGCGCACCCTTCTGGGTGCGAACGCTCCCCATGCCACCCGCACTCGCACACCACCGCCCCTTCACGCCACCCACGCGAGTGGATACACGCAGTCACCATGCGTCTGTGCATCGACGTGCTGCGCTCGGACGGAGGCAGGCACACGAGGCCGTGAGGGCGGCACGAGGGCGGCAGCCCAGGGAAGCGGCCCGGCAGCAAGGCGCAGCTCCAGGCGATCAGGCGGGCGAAGCCGAAACGGGCATGCGGCGGGAAGCCGACCGCGAGGAAGACGGTGCCTCTGCCGCGCGGAACGGTGCGGGCCACGTGCCCCGGCCACCTGCCCGGGCTGCGTCAAGGACCACGGGCCGAGGAACGGAACCTGCCGGACGGGGGAGGCGGCTGCTTCCGGCGACTGGCCCCGCAGCCCGTTCGGCTCCTGTTCCCGGGGCGAGGCCGAAGTGTGATGAACCGGGTCCGGGCCGAAAATGGTCAGGAGGTGTGCCCATGAGACATTTCTCCGCAGCGGGGTCGGCAGCCGTGGTTTCCGCGTGGCTGGAGCCGGTGCTTCTTGCCGTCACGGCAGCGGCCCTGACGGCCGGAGGCGCGGCCTGGATCGCCGGTGCGGGCAGCCTCGCGGACCTGTTCTGGGGGCTGGGGACAGTGTCCGCCGTCATCCCGGCGGTGGGGTGGGTCGTGGCTGCGTTGCGGCGGGGGCACGCGGGCGTGGATGTGGTCGCCGTTCTGGCCCTCGGCGGCACTTTGGCCGTGCGCGAGTACCTGGCCGGCGCGCTGATCGCCCTGATGCTGGCCACCGGCCGCACTCTTGAAGCTGCCGCTCAACGGCGTGCCTCCCACGACATGAGGGCCCTTCTGGAACGTGCGCCGCGCACAGCCCGGCGCCTCACCGATGCCGGTGTGTGCACGGTGCCGCTTGCCGAGGTGGAGACCGGTGACCTTCTCGTGGTGGGGCCGGGGGAGGTGGTCCCCGTCGACGGCCGTGTGGAGAGCGCCGTCGCCGTGTTGGACGAGTCGGCGCTCACCGGGGAGCCGCTGCAGGTTGAGCGGGCGATCGGCGCAACGGTGCGCAGCGGCGTTGTCAATGCGGGCGGCGCCTTCGACCTGAGGGCCACTGCCACCGAGCAGGAAAGTACCTACGCCGGGATCGTGAGGTTGGCCGGGCAGGCGGGCGCGGCATCCGCTCCCGTGATCCGCCTGGCCGACCGGTATGCCGGGTGGTTCCTCCCCGTGTCCCTCACGGTGGCGGGCATGGCCTGGCTCCTGAGTGGTTCCCCGGTACGGGCGGTCGCGGTCCTGGTGGTCGCCACCCCGTGTCCCCTGCTGCTGGCCGCGCCGGTCGCGATCGTCTCCGGGCTGTCCCGCGCCTCCCGCCTCGGCGTGGTGATCCGCGACGGCGGCGCGCTGGAGAACCTCGGCCGGGCCCGGACCCTTCTGCTGGACAAGACCGGCACACTTACGGGTGGCCATCCGCGCGTCCTCGACGTGGTCGCCGCCCCTGGCTGGAAAACGGCGGAGGTACTGCGTGTGGCGGCCTCGGTCGACCAGTACTCACCGCACGTACTGGCTTGCGCCATCGTCGACGGTGCCCGGGAACGCGGGCTGCATCTGTCGGTGCCGTCGGATGTCACCGAGGAGCCCGGCCGGGGAGCCTCAGGCATTGTGGACGGCTATCGGGTGTCCATTGGCCGGGTTGACACCGTGGAAGCCATGCCGTCCTGGGCGCGGGCGACGGACAACCGTGCATTGCTCGACGGCGCAGCCGTCGCCTGGCTGACCGTCGACGGGCATATGGCCGGCGCCGTCCTTCTGCGCGACCCGATCCGTGCGGACGCTCCAAGAACCTTGCGTCATCTGCGTACGACGGGGATCGAACGGATCATGATGCTCACGGGTGACCGCGTCGAACCGGCCCACGAGGTGGCCGCGGTCCTCGGCCTCGACGGGGTACGGGCAGAACTCGATCCTGCGGACAAAGTCGCCGCGGTCCGCGCCGAACGTGACCGCGCCGTCACCGTCATGGTCGGCGACGGTGTCAACGACGCTCCCGCGCTCGCTGCGGCGGATGTCGGAGTGGCCATGGGCGCCCGTGGTTCCACCGCCTCCTCCGAAGCCGCCGACATCGTCCTGACCACGGACCGCGTGGACCGTCTCGCCGATGCGGCGGCCATCGCCGGACGTGCCCGGCGCATCGCCGTGCAGAGCGCGTTGGGCGGCATGCTGATGTCGCTGGCAGCCATGGCCGCCGCTGCCGCCGGTCTGCTCCCGCCCGCCGTCGGCGCCCTGCTCCAGGAGGGCATCGATGTCGCGGTCATCCTCAACGCCCTGCGGGCGCTGCGTTTCGACAGGACGACGCGACTGGCGCTCACTCCCACCGCCGAAGCGCTCATCCGCCGCTTCGCTGCCGAACACGACGATCTGCGGGACGTCCTCGAAGCGGTCCGAGCCGCCGCCGACCAGCTCTCCGACGCCCCGGGGCCCAAGTCCATGGAGGCGGTGGAGGAAACGCACCGACTGCTGACCGAACGGCTTCTGCCGCATGAGCACGCGGAGGAGCACCAGCTCTACCCCGTGCTCGCCCCCGTACTCGGCGGCCCCGAGAGCACCGCCACCATGAGCCGCGCCCACACCGAGATCGAACGCCTTTCGCGCCGCATCGCCACCCATCTGCGCCTCGCCCGCGACCGCGGCGGCCTGGGCGTCGATCAAATCGACGACCTGCGCTCCTGCCTCTACGGACTGCACACGGTGCTGCGACTGCATTTCTCCCAGGAAGAGGAGAACTACTTCTCCCTGGCCCATGAGCCGGAGGAGCCGACGCGAACCGGCCTTCGCCGGGCCCGTCCCCGCCCGGCGAGACCCACGTCCCATCCATAACCCGGGAACACGGCAGCCCGGGAACACGGCGGAACGCGGCCTGCCCGTGTATCGGCACCGTCGGATGCCGGCGGCCCGCCGCGGCGACGAAGGCATGCACAGCGCGCGCCCGACGGCCACGAGGCCGAGAATGGAATAGCGCTCAGCGGGTTGCGGAGGCGCGTGGTGTGCATGCCGTGCACAGACAGCAACAGACCCCGAGCGGTCGGCCGGGACCGGTCGCCTCTTCGACAGGGATGGCGAACGGGCGGACCTGATGTCCTTTTCGATCGATCAGCCTCCGAAGGGCTGTCCGCCGTCACGGGGTGCCCTTGCCGGAGCAAGTCGGGAACCCGACGTGCGCGCGGACCTGTTGCCAACCTCGAAAGAGCCCCGGACGCCGAACAGCAAAGGCGCCGACACCAGGCGCTGGAATCGGAGGACACCATGCCCGGATCCGAAATGGAGCGCAGGCGCAGCCGCTTCCCCGACCTCATGGACTGGTTCGGAACCGACTTCCCCCGCTTCCCGATGTGGAGGCCGATGCCTCACGTCCACCCGATACCGATCGAGGTGACGAGCCAGGAGGGGCAGTACACGCTGCGTGCGGAGCTTCCCGGGATGGACCCGGAGAAGGACATCCGCATCACGGCCGAGGGCGACACCCTCACCGTCAGCGCCGAACACGCCGAGAGCAAGGAAGAGAAGGACCACTCGGAGTTCCGCTACGGCTCCTTCCACCGAACCGTTCGCCTCCCGACCCCGATTCCGGCCGACGGAGTCGAGGCGGAATACGAGGACGGCATTCTCACCGTGCGCGTGGAGATGGAACCCGAGAGGGCTGAAAACTCACGCAGCATACCCGTGAAGAGAATCGCGGCCGGTGAAGGCGGCGAGTCATGATGACCCGCTACTGAGCCGTGGTGCCGGGCCCGACGCACGCACCGCTACCCGCGACACCGTCATGGTCGGCATGTATGAGTACCTCGCTGTGGACGCGTACGCGCCCTGGGGCGTGGACCATGACGCGGCGGAAGGGAACGGTCCGGGAGGCACGGAAGTCCCGCGTGCCGAGGCACGTGAGGCCCGCGCCCTGATCGGGGTCTCGTCAGCGACCACGCCCGTACAGATCGCGCGGCCGCTTCCCTGTCCCAGCCCCGCCCGACGTGTTCCCGGACCGCCAAAAGCACCGAGCACCGTCAGGTTGCCGCAGATGGCAGATCGGCGCGTGCTGCAATGCCCCAGCGGAGTGTTCCTCACGAGGCCGGGTCAGCCTCTCGTCTACGGCTTGGCGGATTCACCCGGCGCCGAAGCAGCGGCTCCGATGTGGTCGGCGATGTCGTGGGCGATCCGCTCGGCCAGCGGCTCGATCGTGGCCGCCACCGGCGCCGACAGGCCGGGGCCGAGACTGCTGTCGGCCGCCTCGACCGCATAGACGATCAACCGTCCGGGCAGGCGGTCAAGGGCACGGGCGAGTTCCGCGGCGCTGCCGAGTCCGAGACCGTGCGAGCTGGTCGTGCCGTGGCGTTCCCGCTCCAGGCGCCCGCTGCCGAGTTCCAGCCGGTGGATACGGCCGGGGCACGGCGGGTCGGCGTGGGCGCAGTCCACCACCACGGCGAGGTGTGCGCCTTCCCACAAGGAGATCAAACGCGCGGGTTCACCGTCGCACACCAGCAGCCGGGGGTCACCGGGCAGTGGGCGTTGCCGCACACGCTCGGTCAGCCGGGCCACGACCGCCCAGCCCACGCCGTCGTCGTGGCGGTAGTCGTTGCCCACCCCGATGACCGAGATCCGTTCCTGGCGGCTCACGGTGTGGTGGCCTGCCCGCTCCCGTCGCTCCCGTACCGCTCCGCAGCACCGGCGGAGCAGAGGGTTGCGCCAATCGCATCACGCCGAGTGGGCCGATCGGCGGCCGACCGGTATGCCGCGTCGCCGTTTCGCCTCAGAAATCGCCGTCCCCCTCACATACTGGGCGAAATGTTCAGCGGACTCGGGATATGGGTGGGTGAGGGTGGACGAGGGCATTTCCGCAGTGATTGACAAGGACGGACTGGACGCCCTGATCGCCGTCCTGGCAGGACGTGGACGGACGGTCATCGGGCCCACCGTCCGGGACGGCGCGATCGTGCTGGCCGAGATCGGCAGTGGCCAGGAGCTTCCCTACGGCTGGGGCGTTGAGCTGGAGGCCGGACACTACCGGCTGCGTCCCCGGCCGGACGGCGCGGCGTTCGCCCACAGCGCGGGGCCGCAGTCCTGGAAGACCTTCCTGCATCCGCAGCGGGAGCTGCAGTGGGCGGCCGAGCGGGACCCCGGTGGTGACCTGGTGGTGCGGGAGAACGACGCTGCGCCACCGTCGTACGCGTTCCTCGGGGTGCGCCCGTGCGATCTGCGGGCCATCGCGGTGCAGGACCGGGTGCTCATGGGCGGTCCGCACGGCGACAGCCGCTACCGCGCGCGGCGTGAGCGGGCCTTCCTGGTGGCGGTGGAGTGCACGGAGCCGGGCGCTACCTGCTTCTGCGTGTCGATGGGCGGCGGACCGGCCGCAGGCCCCGGCTACGACCTGGCCCTGACCGAGGTGCTCGACGAGGAAGGCCACCGCTTCTGGATCCGGGCGGGCAGCGAGGAGGGCGAAGCGGTACTGGCCGAGATTCCGCACCGTCCGGCGGATGCCGCCACTCAAACGGCGGCACGTGACGGGGTGGCCGGGGCGGCGGACCGGATGGGCCGCACCATGCCGCCGGTGGACCTCCGGACGCTGATGCGCGAGACGCTGCGGGCCGAGCGGTGGAACGACGTCGCGTCGCGCTGCCTGACCTGCGGAAACTGCACCATGGTGTGTCCCACGTGTTTCTGTACCAGTGCTGAGGACGTCACCGACCTGACCGGGGAGCACGCCGAGCGGTGGCGGCGTTGGGAGTCCTGCTTCGACCTGGAGTTCAGCCATCTGGCGGGCGGCCCGGTGCGCGCCTCGCAGCTCAGCCGGTACCGGCAGTGGGCCACCCACAAACTCGGCACTTGGTATGACCAGTTCGGCAGCTCCGGCTGTGTCGGTTGCGGTCGGTGCATCGTGTGGTGCCCGGTTGGCATCGACATCACCGAGGAGGCCCACGCGCTGGACCGGGAGCGCCGGACCGCGCCACCCCGGCAGGAGCACCATGACGGCGGCTGAGCACGGCTTTCTCGGCGCGATGCCGCCCCACCACCGCGAGCGGCTGCTCACGCTCGGGCACGATGTGTCCTTTCCCGTCGGTACCCGGGTGTTCGACGAGGCGGGAGTGGCCGATCGGTTCTGGGTCCTGCTCGGCGGGCGGGTCGCTCTCGACGCACATTTTCCGGGCCGGGGCGAAGTCGTCGTGGAGACCCTCGGCGAGGGCGACCTGCTCGGCTGGTCCTGGCTGTTCGAGCCGTACCGCTGGCACCTGGGTGCGCGTACCCTCGACCGGGTGCGGGCCCACGAGTTCGACGCCCGCCGGGTCCGCGCGGCCATCGATGAGGATCCCGCCTTCGGCCTGGCGGTCACCCGGTGCGTGGCATCGGTGGCGATCGGGCGGCGGCTGCGGGCCTGCCGCATCAGGCTGCTCGACCTGTACGGTCCGGGTGGTGCGGGCACACCGGTCCCCGGGACGGCCGCCGACGGCCGTGAGGGAACGTGACCGCCGTCCTGGCCGCGGGTGTGTGCCCGGACGTGCCGCCGGTGCCGTACCGGGTGGCTGCGCGCACCGCCGAGACGCCCGAGACCGCCACGCTCGTGCTGGAGCCGGTGGCGGAGGCACTGCCGACGTTTGCCGCAGGCCAGTTCGCCATGGTGTACGCGTTCGGAGTCGGTGACATCCCGGTGTCCGTGTGCGGGATCGACGGGGTGCGTCTGGTCCACACCGTCCGGGCGGTCGGCGCGGTCTCCGGCGCGCTCCACGGGCTGAGGCCCGGGGCAGCGGTGGGGGTGCGCGGCCCCTTCGGCGTCGGCTGGGGTCCGCCGGCCGCCGGGCGCGATCTGCTGGTGGTGGCCGGCGGTCTCGGGCTCGCTCCGTTGCGGCCGCTGGTGACCGAGGTGCTGGCCCGGCGCGGGCGGTGCGACCGCCTGCACGTCCTGATCGGCGCGCGCACCCCGGCCGACCTGCTCTACCGGGAGGACCTCGCCGTGTGGCGGGCGGCCGGTGCCCGCGTGCTGGTGACGGTGGACCGACCCGACGAAGCGTGGCAGGGGGATGTCGGTGTGGTGACCACACTCCTGGAGCGGGTGTCCTACGACGCGGGCGAGGCGGCGGCATTCCTCTGCGGCCCGGAGGTGATGATCCGGCACGTGGCCCGCGACCTGGTGCACCGCGGGCTGGATCCGGACCGGATCCGGGTCTCGCTGGAGCGCACCATGCACTGCGGTACCGGGCACTGCGGCCACTGCCAGCTCGGCCCGCTGCTGTTGTGCCGCGACGGCCCCGTGATGGCGTGGAGCCGCGCGGAGTCCCTTCTCTCAGTCCCGGAGCTGTGACATGCCCGCCGCCCCCGCAACCGTCCACGGCACCGGGCGCCCGACGCTCGCGGTATGGAAGTTCGCCTCCTGCGACGGCTGCCAACTGACCCTGCTGGACTGCGAGGACGAACTGCTCGGCATCGCCGAGCGGGTCCGGATCTCCTACTTCCTGGAGGCGTCCAGCACAGCCGGCCCCGGCCCGTACGACCTCTCGTTGGTCGAGGGGTCCGTCACCACCGAGGCGGACATCGAGCGGATCCGGCACGTCCGTGCCGCCTCCCGCAGACTCGTGACCATCGGCGCCTGCGCCACAGCGGGCGGAGTCCAGGCACTGCGCAACCACGCCGATGTCGCGGAGTTCGCCGCCGTGGTCTACGCCCGGCCGGACTACATCGCCACGCTCGCCACCTCCACACCCATCAGCGCCCACGTCCCCGTCGACTTCGAGCTGCGTGGGTGCCCCATCGACCGGGGCCAGTTGATCGAGGTCATCACCGCCTACCTCGCCGGCCGCACCCCCGATGTGCCCGGACACAGCGTGTGCTTCGAGTGCAAACGGCGCGGCACCGTGTGCGTGACCGTCGCGCACGGCACACCTTGCCTGGGCCCCGTCACGCACGCCGGGTGCGGTGCGCTCTGCCCTGCCTACGGGCGCGGCTGCTATGGCTGCTTCGGCCCGTCCAACTCGACCGACTTCGATGCTTTCCTCCCGCTCCTGCGCCGCGACGGGATGGACACCCTCGACATGGTGCGGGTGCTGCGCACCTTCAACACAGCCGCCCCCGAGTTCGACGCGGCCGCCCGGAAGGAGGAGCAGGCGTGAGTCACCGCGGGTCCCGAGTACTGCGGGTCGGATCCCTCACCCGTGTCGAGGGAGAGGGCGCGCTGCACCTGCGCGTACGCGACGGCAGGGTCGACCGGGCCCGATTGCGGATCTACGAACCCCCACGGTTCTTCGAGGCATTCCTGCGTGGCCGCTCGTACACCGAACCGCCCGACATCACCTCGCGAGTGTGCGGGATCTGTCCGGTCGCCTACCAGATGAGCGCCTGCCGTGCCATCGAGGACGCCTGCGGTGTCGTCGTGGACGGGCCGATCGCCGCTCTGCGGCAGCTGCTGTACTACGGCGAGTGGATCGAGAGCCAGAGCCTGCACATCTATCTGCTGCACGCGCCCGACTTCCTCGGTGCGGACGGTGCCATCGGCCTCGCCCGCACCCATCGGGCCCACATCGAACGGGGGCTTCGGCTCAAACAAGCCGGCAACGCCATTCTCGAACTGCTCGGCGGCCGCGCCATCCACCCTGTCAACGTCCGTCTCGGTGGTTTCCACCGTGCCCCGGCCGTATCCGAGTTGCGGCCTCTGGCCGAACGGCTGCGGCGGGCCCGCGACGACGCCGCCGAGACGGTGTGCTGGGTGGCGGGCTTCGAGTTTCCCGATGCCGGGTGCGACAACCAGTTCCTCGCCCTGGCCGAACCCGGCGCCTACGCCATCGCGTCGGGAACCCCGACCGTGATGGGTGCACCGAACGAGGCGGGGCTGCCCGCCGACTCCGACCGTGCGCTTCCCACCCGTACTTTCCCCGTCGGGCGGTTCGGTGAGCATGTCGTCGAGAGGCAGGTACCGTACTCCACCGCGCTCCACTCCGTGCTGGACGGGCGCCGTCATCTGACCGGCTCGCTCGCCCGATACGCGATCAGCGGGCGGTGGCTGTCCCCGATCGCGCGTCAGGCGGCGCAGGACGCCGGGCTGGGCGACCCCGGCCGCGGTACGGTGTGCCGCAACCCGTTCCGCAGCATTGTCGTCCGTGCCGTCGAGGTGCTTCATGCCGTCGACGAGGCGCTGCGCTTGATCGACGCCTACACCCCGCCGTCCCGGCCCCATGTCGAGGTCCCCCCGCGCGCCGCCACCGGCCATGGGGCGACGGAGGCACCACGCGGGCTCCTCTACCACAGCTACACCCTCGACGCGCACGGCACGCTCACCGACGCGGTTCTGGTGCCGCCGACCGCGCAGAACCAAGGAGCGATCGAGGGGGATCTGCGCCGCATGGTGCAGGAGCGTCTGGATGCCGGGGAGGCCACCGATGCCGAACTGACCGCACTGTGCGAGCGCGCCATCCGCAACCACGACCCCTGCATCTCCTGCTCCGCCCACTTTCTCGATCTCACCGTCGACCGCCGCTGACAGGGTGCCATCAGGCGCCCGGCCAGGTGACCTGCCGGGCGGGGCTGGGTGCGGACCGTGACCGAGCCGGTGAGGATCGCGGCAGGCGGCCCCGTATCCGCGCGGGCCCGACGACCGGGAGGCGAGCGATGCGCATCCTGCTGATCGCGAGTGCGGTCAACAGCCTCACCCAGCGCGTCTTCGCCGAACTGGGCGAGGCGGGTCACACCGTGGCGGTGGAACTGGCGCTCGGCGAGGAGTCCCTGCGGGAGGCCGTGCGCCGGTACGCGCCCGAACTGGTCCTCGCTCCGATGCTCACCACCGCGATCCCGCGGGACGTCTGGTCCGCGTACACCTGTCTCGTTGTCCATCCGGGCCCGGTCGGGGACCGGGGCCCCTCCTCGTTGGACTGGGCGATTCACGAAGGCGCCCGCGAGTGGGGTGTGACGGTGTTGCAGGCCGACGCGGAGATGGACGCCGGAGACGTGTGGGCCTCCGTGCCGTGTGCGCTGCCCTCCGTCGGCAAGAGCGATCTGTACCGCGGCGAGATCGGCGACGCCGCAGTGGAGGCGGTACTGCTCGCGGTCCGGCGGCTGACCTCGGGGCGGTACCTGCCGCGGCCCCAGGGAGGTGACGACCGGGGCGGTACGCGGCGCACCCGGCCCTACTTCGATCAGAGCCTGCGGCGTATCGACTGGGCATCGGACACCGGCGAAACGGTGCTGCGCACGTTGCGGGCGGCGGACTCGCAACCGGGTGTGTTGGACGTGATTGCGGGCGACGAGTGGTATCTGCACGGTGGCGGCGCCGAGGACACACTGCGCGGCCGCCCGGGTGAGATCCTGGCCACCCGGGCGGGCGCGATCTGCCGGGCGACGGTGGACGGCGCGGTATGGATCCCCGAACTGCGGCCCCGGCGGCAGAAGGGCGGCCCGGCCACCTTCAAGCTCCCGGCCACCCTCGCGCTCGGCGAGCGTCTGCCGCCCGTACCGGAATTGCCCGCTCCGCTCCGGTGCCCCGGGCACCGCCGGACCTGGACGGACATCCGTTACCTGGAGGACGGCCCGGTCGGCTTCCTGCACTTCTCCTTCCCCAGCGGCGCGATGAGCACCGAGAGGTGTGCGCGCCTGCTCTCGGCGTACCGCTTCGCCTGCTCCCGGCCGACCCGCGTCCTGGTGCTCGGAGGGGGGCGGGACTTCTTCTCCAACGGCATCCATCTGAGTGTGATCGAGGCCGCCGCCGACCCCGCCGAGGAGTCGTGGGCGAACATCAACGCCGTGGACGATTTGGTGGAGGCGGTTCTGACCACCATCGACCGGCTGGTCGTGGCCGCGCTCGGCGGGAACGCCGCGGCGGGCGGTGCGATGCTGGCGCTGGCGGCGGACGAGGTGTGGTGCCGCAGTGGGGCCCTGCTCAACCCGCACTATCGCCTGATGGGCCTGTACGGCTCCGAGTACTGGACGTACACGCTGCCCCGCAGGGTCGGCCCCGGGCAGGCGGAGCGCCTGATGCGGCGTGCGCTGCCGGTGACGGCGGCCGGGGCGCTCGGCCTCGGACTGGTGGACCGTGTCATCACCTGCGCGCCGGGGAACTTCGGCGCCGAGGCCGCCCGCCTTGCCGCACACATCGCCACCGCGTCGCCGGTCCAACGACGCGTCGAGGCCAAGAAGGCGGTGCGGGAGCGGGACGAGGCGGTCAAACCACTGGCCGCCCACCGAGCGGAGGAACTGGCACACATGCGCCGTTCGTTCTTCGATCCCGATGCCCCTTATCACGTGCTGCGCGCGGACTTCGTGCGCAAGCGGCGGCCACGGTGCACTCCGGCGCACCTGCGGGATGCCGCACTACACGTCGGCCCGCGTGCCGCGGCGCACGGACAACCACCGGCCGGCCGGTGAGGGCGCCGCGACCTGAGTCCAACGCGACGGCTCCCGAGCGCCGTCGCGTCACAGTGCGTGGTGTCGTCCAGGGAGTGGGATTCCGGCCCTTCGTCTTCGTGCTCGCCCGGGAACTCGGGCTCACCGGCCATGTGACCAACACCCACCGGGGGGTGGTCGCCGAGATCGAAGGCGCCCCGTCGGCAGTTGCCGTGTTCTGCGACCGTGTCCGCCTCGACGCACCGCTCTCGGCCATGGTCGATTCCGTCACCCACCAGGTGATCCCGGCAACTGGCACTGGTGGATTCGCCATCCTCCCCTCGCCGGCCGGCGGCCATCCCGCCACCTTCGTCGCACCGGACACCGCTACCTGCGAAACGTGCCTGAAAGAGCTGACCGACCCCGCCAACCGCCGCCACCGGCATCCGTTCCTCACCTGTACGCACTGCGGACCGCGGTTCACGATCACCACCGGGCTCCCGTACGACCGGGCCAACACCACAATGGCCGCCTTCCCCATGTGCTCCGACTGCGCCCGGGAGTACAGCGATCCCGCCGACCGGCGCTTCCACGCACAGCCGGTGTCCTGCCACGCCTGTGGTCCACAACTCCGGCTGCTGGAGCCGGGCCGGGAGGCGGCGCAGGTGACGGGGGCGGAGGCCCTGCACCGCGCCCGCGACCTGCTCGCTGCCGGGGCGGTCGTCGCGGTCAAGGGTCTCGGCGGCTACCACCTGGCGTGCGACGCCGAACATCCGCAGGCTGTTCGTACGCTGCGCCGTCGCAAGGACCGTGGTGACAAACCGTTCGCCGTCATGGCCCGGGATCTCCGCGACGTCGAACTCCTGGCCCATCTGTGCGACGCGGAACGAGCGCTGCTCACCGGCCGGGTGCGGCCCATCGTGCTGCTGCGCCGACGCCGTGGAGCAGCACGGCCCGTAGCTGCCCCGCAGCTCTCCGACGCCGTGGCGCCCGGCAGCCCGGACCTGGGCGTCATGTTCCCCTACACCCCGCTGCACCAGCTGCTGCTCGGCCTGCCGGACGACCCGCAGGGCCCGCGGCTGCTCGTGATGACCAGTGGGAACACCGCGGGAGAACCCATCGTCACCAAGGACCAGGAAGCGGTCGAACGGCTCTCGCACCTGGCCGAAGCATGGCTCGTGCACGATCGGCCGATCCACGCGCCGTGCGACGACTCGGTCGTACGCGTCTGCGACGGCGAGCAGTTGCTGCTGCGCCGCGCACGCGGCTACGCCCCCCTGCCACTCGTCCTGCCTGCTCCGGTGCCGGCAACACTAGCCGTGGGCGGGGACCTCAAGAACGTCTTCTGTCTCGCGGAGGGGCGGCAGGCATGGCTGTCCGCCCATGTCGGTGACATGGACGACCTGGCGACGCTGGAGGCGTTCGAGCGGGCCGAGGGGCAGCTCGAAGTCCTCACGGGTATCAAGCCCGCCCTGCTGGCCACCGACCGCCATCCGGGCTATCGCTCCGCCGCATGGGCCCGGCGCAACGCGGCCGGCCGGGCGGTGCACGGTGTGCAGCACCACCACGCCCACATCGCGTCCGCCATGGCCGAGCACGGGCTCGTCGGCGATCACCCGGTCATCGGCGTCGCCTTCGACGGCACCGGTTACGGCGACGACGGCGCGATCTGGGGTGGCGAGGTACTGCTCGCCGACTACTCCGGCTTCCGTCGTTTCGCCCAGCTCGCGTACGTACCGTTGCCGGGTGGGAACGCCGCCGTGCACCGCCCGTACCGCATGGCCCTGGCGCATCTGTACCAGGCGGGCCTCGCCTGGAGTGGTGACCTGCCCTGCACCGTGGCCTGCCCGACGGAGGAGCGGCATCTGCTGCTCCGACAGCTCCAGCGGAAGCTGGGCTGCGTTCCCACCTCAAGCATGGGACGGCTGTTCGATGCCGTCTCCTCACTGGCCGGAGTGTGCCAGCGGTCCGGATACGAGGCCCAGGCCGCGATCGAGTTGGAAGCGGCAGCGCTCGGCGAGGGCGGCATCGACGAACGGCCCGGCTACCCCTTCGTCGTGCGACCCGCCGCTGCACGTGCCCCGACCGCCGAGCTGATCGCCGACCCCGCGCCGGTGCTGGCCGCCGCCGTCGCCGACCTGCGGACAGACGCCGGTCCACAGGTGATCGCGGCACGTTTCCACCGCGGCGTGAGTGATCTCGTCCGCCGTCTCTGCGCCGCGGCACGCGAGCGCCACGGGCTCCGGACAGTCGTCCTGACCGGCGGAGTCTTCGCCAACACCCTGCTGTCGTCGGCCTGCGGTAGCGGTCTGCGACAGGACGGCTTCACCGTCCTGCGTCAGCACCGGGTGCCCCCGAACGACGCGGGTCTCGCACTCGGACAACTCGTGGTGGCCACCCGTGCGGCATCACCGCCCCGCCACCCGGCGCGCGCATGACGGACGACGGCGAACGACGGTCACCGGACGACGAGGAGAACACCATGTGTCTGGCGGTACCCGGCAAAGTCAGCTCGATCGGGGAACAGGACGGCGTCCGGATGGCCGTCGTCGACTTCGGTGGCGTCCGCAAGGAGGTGTGCCTCGCCTACCTGCCCGATCTGCGGGTGGGCGAATACGCACTCGTGCACGTGGGATTCGCCCTGCAGCGCCTGGACGAGGAATCCGCCGAGCGCACTCTGGAGCTGTTCGAGGCCCTGGGGATGCTCGAAGAGGAGTTCGGCGACCCGTGGCGCGCCGCCGACGCCGCCGCCCCCGCGTGTCCGCTCACCCCCGGCCCGGTGTGGGAGGAGCGGTGAAGTACATCGAGGAGTTCCACGACCCGCGCCTGGCCCGGCGCCTGCTCGATGACATCCACTCCACCGTCACCCGCCGATGGGCGCTGATGGAGGTGTGCGGAGGGCAGACACACAGCATCATCCGGCATGGGATCGACCAACTCCTGCCCGATGAAGTGGAACTGATCCATGGTCCCGGGTGCCCGGTGTGCGTGACGCCGTTGGAGGCGATCGACAAGGCCATGCGGATTGCCGCCCGGCCGGAGGTGATCTTCTGCTCGTTCGGCGACATGCTGCGGGTTCCGGGCACGGACCGGGACCTGTTCCAGGTCAAGAGCGAAGGCGGCGACGTACGGGTGGTGTACTCACCCCTCGACGCGGTGCGGATCGCCCGGGACAACCCGCACCGCGAGGTGGTGTTCTTCGGCATCGGCTTCGAGACGACCGCACCCGCCAACGCCATGACGGTGCATCAGGCAAGTCGGCTGGGAATCCGTAATTTCAGCCTGCTGGTCTCCCACGTGCGGGTGCCCCCGGCGATCGAAGCGATCATGCGGGCGCCGGGCTGCCGCGTCCAGGCGTTCCTCGCCGCCGGGCACGTCTGCAGCGTGATGGGCACGCATGAATACCCGCCGCTCGCCGAGCGGTTCCGGGTGCCGATCGTCATCACCGGCTTCGAACCGCTGGACATCCTCGAAGGGATCCGCCGGGCTGTGCGGCAGCTGGAGCACGGCCGGCACGTCGTGGAGAACGCCTATCCGCGGGTGGTCCGCCCGCAGGGCAACCCCGTGGCGCGGGCGATGCTGGACGACGTCTTCGAGACCACCGACCGCGTCTGGCGCGGCATCGGCGTGATCCCCGGCAGCGGATGGCGGCTGTCGGAGCGCTACCGCGCGTACGACGCGGAAGCGCGCTTCGCCGTGGAATCGGTTCGGGCCGAGGAGCCCGCCCTCTGCCGCAGCGGCGACATCCTCCAAGGTCTTCTCAAACCAACCGACTGCGAGGCGTTCGGCACTGCCTGCACCCCTCGCAACCCGCTGGGAGCCACCATGGTGTCCGGAGAAGGCACCTGTGCGGCCTACTTCCGGTACCGGCGGCTCAACGCGTCCGCCCCACAACAGGAGACGAGTTTTCTTGTCTGACACCTGCCCCACCCCGACCGGTACCACTACGCCGCCCCCACGGCTCCGGCACTCCGATCCCGGTCTGCCGGCCCTCACCTGCCCCACGCCGCTCCGCGACCGGCCCACCGTGACGATGGGCCACGGCGGAGGCGGCGTGATGTCGGCCGAGCTCGTCCAGAACCTGTTTGCCCCGGCCTTCGGCGGCGGCGTGCTGTCCCAGCTTACGGACTCCGCGGCCGTATCGCTGGGCGGCGTCCGCCTTGCCTTCTCCACCGACTCCTTCGTGGTGCGCCCGCTGTTCTTCCCCGGCGGCAGTATCGGCGATCTCGCCGTCAACGGCACCGTCAACGACCTCGCCATGAGTGGCGCCCGCGCGGCCTACCTGTCCTGCGCCTTCATTCTTGAGGAAGGCACCGACCTGTCGCTCGTCGCACGAGTTGCGGAGACACTCGGTGCTGCCGCACGCACCGCGGGGGTAGAGGTCGTCACCGGCGACACAAAGGTCGTCGAAGTCGGCCACGGAGACCGGATCTACGTCAATACAGCAGGGCTCGGGCTCATCCCGCCCGGGGTCGACATCCGCCCCCAGCGGGTGGTCCCCGGCGACGTCGTGATCGTCAGCGGACCGATCGGCGCCCACGGCGTGGCGGTCATGAGCGTCCGCGACGGGTTGGAATTCGGCGTGGAGATCGAGAGCGACTGTGCCGCACTCGGTGGCCTCGTCGACACGATGCTGGGCATCACGCCCGACCTGCACGCGCTGCGCGACCCCACCCGTGGCGGCCTCGCCGCAGCACTGTGCGAGGTCGCCACGGCCGCAGACGTCGGTATCGCTCTCCAGGAGAGCCGCGTGCCGGTACCGCCCGAGGTCGAGAGCGCCTGCGCGATGCTCGGCCTGGACCCGATGTACGTCGCCAACGAGGGCAAGCTCGTGGCCTTCGTCCCGCCCGAACACGCCGACGGGGTCATCGCCGCCATGAGGGCGCACCCGTTGGGCGCCGGAGCGGCGGCCATCGGCACATGCGTGGCATCCCATCCCGGCATGGTCGTGGCACGCACCGGGCTCGGGGGGACACGCGTGATCGACGCGCCCCTCGGCGAGCAACTGCCCCGTATCTGCTGACCGGCACCGCCGTGGGCACAGCGACGCGGGACGGGCCCGCCCGACTTCACGTGTCAGCCTTCCCGGATGACGGACCGCCCTCCCCGCCGGTGCGCCGGCGGTTCGGCCGGGTTGCCGTGCCGCGGTCGGAGCGGGCCCGCGGCGACCCGGACGGTGTGAACCCGCCGCCATGGCTCGCGGTGGCCGGAAGCTTCCGGGCCGGGGCGGACGCCGGTCTCCCGCCTCCCTTCGCGGCGACCGGGCCGGTGGCTCGGGAGCACGAACGGCGCGGCGTCGTCGTTTGTGGGCCACGGGTCCTTCCTGTCGGGTACGACGCCGTCGGCGCGCGTCGCCTCCGCCCGGACCACATGCCATTCGATCTGCAAAAGTCCGAGCGGAGCGAGTCGGCCCCGTGGTCGGGGAAGGCAGCTGCCCCTGGCGTACCGCATGGTGTTCACCCCAGGTGTCCTTGTGACGGGCCGAGGCCCTTCCGCGCACCGGGCCGACCGGGGGCCTGTGCTGCGTGCTCTGCCGACGGGCCCGATGAGCGGGAGTCCTGAAGGCCCATACCCTGCCCACCCGCGGCAGACGGCCGACAGGTCTCCATCGGGGCCGAACGGCCCATGGCGGTGGAGACCGCAACGGTGCCAGCGTGAGGGTGCCGGCTACGGGGCGTGTGTGAGCCCCGGCGCGGGCCGAAGGAGGAGCCATGGACATCGAAAACCCCGTCCGGTCCGAGCTTGCCGAGGTCGTCGTGGGAATCGACGGTTCCCCCTCCGCGCGGACCGCCGCGCTCTGGGCCGCCGCGGAGGCCGACCGCCGGTCCCGCCCCCTGTGTCTCGTGCACGCCATCGACACCGATCGGCACGCGCGCGCGAGCGACGCGAGAACGGCCCACGCGGTGCGCGAAGCAAGCCACGACCTGCTGGCCGAGACCGTGGACGCCGTGCGGGAACGCTTTCCGGACCTGGACGTCACCAAGAAGACCGATCAGCACGAACCGGTCTCCGCGCTCCTGATCACCGCCGGACGGCAAGGAACGGTCGTGGTCGGGAGCAGAGGACTCGGAGGCTTCTCCGCCCTTCTGCTCGGCTCCGTGGGGCTGGGGGTGGCGGCTGGCGCCGAGGTGCCCGTGGTCGTGGTGCGCGGGGAGGCCGAGCGCCCGGAGTCGGGCTCGGTGACCGCGGCCGTGCGCGATTCCGCGGACCTCGGGTGGCTGCTGCTCGCTGCCGCGGAGGCAGACATCCGGAAGGCGGCGCTGCGCATCGTGAGCGTATGGAACGTGCTCGCCCACGTCGGCACCGTCGCGACCATGCTCGACGACCTCGACGAGATAGCGCAGCGACGGGTGCGCGACATCAAGGAACTCGCCGACCGCGTGCGCGAGAGGTACCCCGGTCTGATCGTCGGCCACCACGTGGAGGCCGCAACGAGCACCCCAGGGGCCTTGGTCGAGGCGAGCGCCCACACCGATCTGATCGTGATGGGCCGCGGCCACCCCTCGACGTGGCTGGGGCCTTCTCTCGGACGCGTCGCCCACACCCTCGTCCACCACGCGCACTGCCCGGTGGAGATTGTTCCGGCAGCCTTCGCGACCCCGGGCAGCACGCCATGAGCGGCCTTCTGTTCGGAGCCGATCCCAGGCGACCGGATGTCCCCGCGCATTGCTGGGCCGATGCCGAGGCCGGAATACAGACGTCTGCGCCTGCGCCTGGTGGTCGCGCTGCCCCGGCCCACGAGCGGCTGTCCTATGACGTCCTCGGCCACACGAACACCTGCGGCTGCAGGCGGAACCGGCGCTCGCCGACGCGGAGGATCTCGTGCAGGAACGGCACCCAGACGTGAGGACCTCGCCCGAGCTCATGAACGGGGGACCGCTGCCGTACCGGTGGGTGCGGGCGTCACGTACCGGCGCCGGTGCCGTCCTCGGGGCGGAGCCGGTCGACGACCCCCACGACCCCGTCGGCACTGTTGCACAGCCTGAGGAGGACCGGTACGAGTCCGGGGCGGCGAACGGTGCCGCTGAGGGTGACCAGTCCGTCCTCGACGTCCACGGAGAGATCCGAGGGGCTCAGTCCCAGCGTGCGGGTGATCACATCCTCGATGATCTCCTCCTGGATCGCCCGGTCCCTGCGGAGCAGCAACTGGATGAGATCGCTTCGGCTCAGCACACCCACGAGCCGGCCGGAGTCGTCGGTCACGGGCAGCCGTTTCACCTGGGCCCGGTCCATCACGCGAGCGGCCCGCACCACGCTCCACCCGGGCCGGGCGATCACCACGGGGCTCGACATGAGTGCCCCCGCGGTCTCAAGTCGGGAACCGACGGCGCGCCGACGTACGAGATCGGCTTCGGAGACGACTCCGAGCGGCCGGTTCGCCTCGTCCACCACGCAGACCGCGGTGATGTCGAACTCGTCCAGGAGCCTGGCGATCTCCTTGAGGCGTGTCTCCGGCACGACACTGACTACCGCCGGAGTCATCAACTCGGCGACGCTGCGGTGCCTCATTGCCGGTCTCCTTCCGTACTCCGTTCCCGCTGCCACCACTCAGGATCGCCGGTATCCGCCCCTTCCGGCGAGGGCCGTCCGGCCCTCGGGGCCGAACTATCCCGCCGAGGCGTTCCCGCTTGCATGGGGACCACGGTTCCGCAAGGGCCCTTGCGGCGATCCGGTGTGCCATCGCCAGCACATCCGGACCGCGCATCCAGTTTCTCTGAACTACCATGTGTCGCCCGCAACCGGGTCTGGGTCGCGCGCCGCCGCCTGCGGGCCCCGCTCACCCCCGTGAACCTGGTGGAGACGCGGACGTTTCCCGGCGGCGTGGTCCGGACCAGGTACGAGACGAGGCGCTGAGCAGCCTTCCGTTGTCTGATGGCATGGATGGTTCTGCCCGCCGGGAATGAGCGGGCAGGCAGTGCCGGGATGTCTTGTCGTCGGGGACCGCGGGGAGAACGGGGGGCAGTGTTCTGTCCCCGCGGTCCGGCTGGGCTGCGGGGACAGAACCGGGGCGGCAATGGCTGGCCTGGCCCGGGAGTCGGTGGCGTGGGCTATCGGGTCCTGAAGCGGCGGTAGAGGTTGCGGGCCACGTAGGTGCCGGGGCTGCCGAAGCCGACGATGTCCACGTTGCCGTCGCCGGTGACGTCGGCGAGGAGTCGGAGGTGCTTCTTGCCTGCCCATCCCTGGGCGTGTCCGAAGTCGTTCAGGACGAGTTGGGGGGCTCGAACGTGCCGTCGCCGCGCCCGCGGGAGACGACGACGCCGTGCGGCTGGGGTTGTCCTCGGTCGAGTTCCATCCCTGGTCTACCCCGAAGTCGTCGAGGACATAGAAGGGTTCGGAGAACTTTCCGTCCTCGTCCTGGAGCGATACCCAGACGCCGTCGTCGTGGCAGCCGACGATGTCGAGCCTGCCGTCGCCGGTGGTGTCGGCGAGGAAACGCGGATGCTTGTCGGCCAGCCATTCGCCGGCCTGCTTTCCGTGTTCGAACTCTTTGAGGACCAGCTCGCCGCCCGTGGGCGAGAACGTTCCGTCCTCGTCCCGGGCGGACACACGGACACCGCCTGTGCACAGGACGACGACATCGGGCCTGCCGTTGCCCGTCATGTCCGCCAGGGACCACAGATCCGCCGGATTCGGGGACGTCGCGCCCTGGTGCAGGGGACTTTTGTCATCGAATGTCCCGTCGCCCCTGCTGGACGAAGTCACAGCCCCCTTCGTGGATCTGATCCCCACGATGTCCGCCCGCTCTGTTCCCGCGGTGTCGGCGAGGAACCGCGCACCGGCCCCGGCCCAGAAGCCCAGTTGCCCGTCGGCGGAAGGGGCGAATGAGCCGCTCTTCCACCCTCCGGCGCCGACGGGAACGAGGCGCCACTGCTGGCCCCGGCTGCCGACGGAGTTCGGCGCCTGGTCGACCATCCACAACCGCTTCCGGCAGTGGCGTGGCGCCGGCGTGTTCGAGGCCCTGCTGGAGGGCCTGATCGCGGAAGCCGCGAAGCGGTGCGAGGTGGACCTGTCCCTCGGCTACTGAGGTTGAACTCGTGGTGTCGTAGGGGCTGACGGCTTGTCGTCCGTGCGGTATCACCGATGCATGCGGTATCCACAAGGGGGCGGGCTGACCGCCGAACGGCAGTTGTTCCGCGAGGAATTACGGCTCCAGGCGGCGGAGCGGTTCGCCCTGGGCGAGGCGAGCTCGGTGATCGCCAGGGACTTGCGGGTCAGCGTCCGCTCGGTGCAGCGATGGCGGCAGGCATGGCAGGAGGGTGGTCCGCGGGCTCTGCGGTCGCAGGGACCGGCGTCGCTGCCGAGGCTGAGCGAGAAGCAGTTCACGCAACTGGAGGCGGAGCTGGCCAAGGGGCCGGCCGCGCATGGGTGGGAAGATCAGCGCTGGACCCTGAGCCGTGTGAAGACGGTGATCGGCCGGCGCTTCCATATGACCTACACCGTTCAGGGCGTGCGCAAGCTGCTGGTGCGCAACGGCTGGTCCTGCCAGGTGCCGGCCCGTCGCGCGATGGAGCGGGACGACGACGCGGTGGCCGGATGGGTCAAGGAGGTGTGGCCCTGCGCGGAAGGCTCGCGGCGGCCCGTGGAG
>NZ_JBHJWQ010000020.1:0-120039 GCF_042266885.1 Streptomyces sp. NPDC056061
CACCGTCAGATCATCGGCGAAGCGCCGGTCACCCGTGGCATCGGGCACATACTTCACACAGACAACGATCCTCAAGCTCACGCCGGCTCTCCTACTGCATCGTCATTTCCGGGGCTGCCCTGTTGCACGCAGCATAGGCGCCTGATGGGGCGATTTCCGGTCGGGGCGACCCGCGCTCCGACAGAAATATTACTAGCCAGTACACCCAGTGGCCCACCCGTGGGCAAGCGCTCGGAACTGTGATCTGCCCAACGCGCGCCCTCGATATCCCGCAGCGGAGTTCTCAGTCCCGCAGCGCGTTGAAGCGGCCCTGGTGATAGAGGAGCGGGCGCCCGCCGCCCGCCGGGTCCCCGGCCACGGCCTCCGCGATCACGATGCGATGGTCCCCCGCCGGAACACGCGCCACCACTCGGCAGACCAGCCACGCCGACACGCCGTCGAGCACCGGAACCCCCTCGGGCCCACTGCGCCAGGAGGTGGCGGGTCCGAACCGGTCGGCACCGCTGCGGGCGAACGTGGCGGCCAGCTCCCGCTGGTGCTCACCGAGTATGTGGACGCCTATGTGCTCCGCCTCGGCGATGACCGGCCAGCTGGAGGAGGCGGTGCCCACGCCGAAGGAGACGAGCGGGGGTTCGGCCGCGACGGAATTGAGGGAGGTGGCGGTGAAGCCGACGGGCCGGTCGCCCGTGGCGGTGATCACCGCCACGCCTGCGGCGTGCTGCCGGAAGACCGAGCGGAAGAGCTCGGGAGAGACCGTACGAGCGATGCCGAGCCCGGGCGATGCCGTCATGGGAATGTCCTTCTGCGCGAGGAATACAGGGGCTGTGGGTGCTCAGGCACCCGGACAGCGCGCACTCGCGTTGCGGGCGAGGTCCACATGGACCCGGCCGTGGAGAAGGAGTTCCGGCGGCATGCCGTCAGACTGACGATACGTGGTGGGTGCGGTCAAGGTCGGACCGCAATGTGGGAGATGCGTCACGGTCCGTCACATCGCCCGGCCCAGCGCGGCGACGACATCGGCGGTGCGCGGCTGTCCGACGGCGCGGCGGACGATCCGGCCGTCCGCGTCGAGGACCAGCACCGTCGGCGTACGGCTGATCTCCAGCTCGCGCACGAGAGTGAGATGTGCCTCGGCGTCGATCTCGACGTGGGCGACGCCCTCCACCATCCGCGCCACCTCCGCGAGCACGCGACGGGTGGCACGGCAGGGCTGGCAGAACGCGCTGGAGAACTGCACCAGGGTCGCCCTCTCCCCCAATTCCGCGCCGAGTTGGACGGCGTCCAACACGTTCCCTCGTATCCGCCCGTCCACGCTCGCCCTCCCGTCGGAACTCCCCCGGAAGTCAGCACCGCCGGACACCTGGGCATTCCCGGACCCATCGCACGTGACGAGAATCTCGCGCCCCACGCCCTCCGGGACTGGCCACCGCGTCGCGCATGGGGCACGATCGGCCCGATGCCGAAAACCTACGGCTGCGTAACTTCCGCCGGGAGACCCCTCCCCAGGCGCTGAAGAAGGGGCTCCCCTCAGATGGCAGAACTCGTCTATCGACCGGTCATCGGCGCCGCTCGCACGTTTTTCAAGGCGCTGGACCTGAAGATCGACGCTCGGGGTTCGGAGCACATCCCGAAGACCGGTGGCGCGGTCCTGGTCAGCAATCACATCAGCTACCTGGACTTCGTCTTTACCGGTCTCGCCGCGCTGCCGCAGAAGCGGCTGGTCCGCTTCATGGCGAAGGAGTCGGTCTTCCGCCACAAGATCTCCGGGCCGCTGATGCGCGGGATGAAGCACATTCCCGTCGACCGCAAGCAGGGCGAGGACGCCTACGCGCACGCGCTCGCGTCATTGCGCTCCGGCGAGATCGTCGGGGTCTTCCCCGAGGCCACCATCTCGGAGTCGTTCACGCTGAAGAGCTTCAAATCGGGAGCGGCCCGGCTGGCCCAGGAGGCCGGAGTACCGCTGATCCCGACAGCGGTGTGGGGAACGCAGCGGTTGTGGACCAAGGGCAGGCCGCGCAATTTCAAGCGCAACCACCTGCCCGTGACGATCCGGGTGGGCGAGGCGGTCGAGGCACCTGCCGACCAGTACGCGGGCGCCATCACCCGACGGCTGCGGGAACGGGTGCAGGAACTGCTCGAAGCGGCCCAGCGCGCCTACCCCGTGCGCCCGAAGGACGCGGGCGACACCTGGTGGGTGCCCACGCATCTCGGGGGTACGGCCCCGACGCCGGCCGAGGTGCGCGCCAGGGGCTGAGGCAACCGGTCCGCGGGCACAGCTGAAACGTCACTCCGGGTGCCGACGGTGCTCTTCGCCCCGGAGTCCGGTTCCGTGCGGGCCGTCGGCCGCCCCCGCCCGGGACATCAGAGCTCCATGGGAAGCGTGCGCCACAGTTCCGCGCGGTCGGCGGCGGCCCGCAGGCCCCTCAGCACCGCCGGATGCGGTGCCGCGTGGAGCACCGGACAGTCCGCCTCACCGCGCTCGGGCCGGACGGGCCAGGCAAGACGCTCGCCGTCGAGCGAGAAGTGGGCATCGACCCCGGGTTTGTTGCCGCGGGGGTCCTGGCGGTCCCAGCGATCACGGCCGGGCATCCGGACCGCGACGAGGCCGTGCACGGGCCCGGGCTCCCCGTCGTCCCCGACGAGCTTCTGGTAGCAGAAGGCGGTCGGGTTGCCGGCTGCCCGAAGGAGTGCGGCCAGAGCGTGGGACTTGGCGTGGCAGATGCGGTTGCGCGTCGCGAGGACGTCTGAGGCGCGCCAGGAAACCCGGACATCGCCGGAGTCGGCCAAGTGCGGGATGGCGTCCCGCACGAAGCCGTAGGCGGCAGCCGCGTATGCATATGCATCGACGGCACCTTCTTGAAGACGGGCTGCCGTCTCCCGGACACGTGCGTGCTCGTGGTCGACGACGTCATCGGCGGCGAGATAGGCGGACAGTTCCGGGACTTCCTGGATCAGCTCCATGGCAGCCGACCCTAGGTATGCAACCGACCGGAGTCAATGATTTTCCGATCAGCCGCATACCCATTCATCCCTCGAATCGGGCTACCCGGCCATCTCTTCCTTCAGCGCCAGGACGAACGCGTCGACGTCGTCCTCGGTCGTGTCGAAGGAGCACATCCAGCGGACGTCGCCGGCCGCCTCGTCCCAGAAGTAGAAGCGGAAGCGCTTCTGCAACCGTTCGCTCACCTCGTGCGGCAGCCGGGCGAAAACGGCGTTGGCCTGGACCGGGTGGAGGATTTCCACGCCGTCCACCGTCCGCACGCCCTCCGCGAGCCGCCGGGCCATGCTGTTGGCGTGCCGTGCGTTGCGCAGCCACAGGTCCCCGGCGAGCAGCGCCTCCAGTTGCACCGAGACGAAACGCATCTTGGAGGCGAGCTGCATCGACAACTTGCGCAGGTGCTTCATGGCACGGACCGCGTCCGGGTTCAGCACTACCACGGCCTCGCCGAAGATCGCACCGTTCTTGGTGCCGCCGAAGGAGAGGACGTCGACGCCGACGGTGTTGGTGAAGGTGCGCATCGGCACGTCCAAAGACGCCGCGGCGTTGGCTATCCGGGCACCGTCCAGGTGGACCTTCATGCCGTGGCCATGGGCGTGATCGCAGATGGCGCGAATCTCGTCGGGGGTGTAGACGGTGCCCAGCTCGGTGTTCTGGGTGATCGAGACGACCTGCGGCATGGCCCGGTGCTCGTCGTCCCAGCCGTACGCCTGCCGGTCGATGAGCTCGGGCGTGAGCTTGCCGTCCGGGGTGGGCACGGTGAGCAGCTTGAGTCCGCCCACCCGCTCCGGGGCACCGCCCTCGTCCACGTTGATGTGGGCGGTCTCGGCACAGATCACCGCGCCCCAGCGGTCGGCCATCGCCTGGAGGGAGACGACGTTCGCGCCCGTCCCGTTGAAGACCGGAAATGCCTCGGCGGTGGGACCGAAGTGGCTGTGCATGACGCGCTGGAGGTGCCCGGTGTACTCGTCCTCGCCGTAGGCGATCTGGTGACCGCCGTTGGCGAGGGCGATGGCCGCGAGGATCTCCGGGTGCGTGCCCGCATAGTTGTCACTGGCGAAGCCGCGTACCCGCGGATCGTGGTGACGTCGCGCGTCGGTCCTTACGGTTGCGGGGTCAGCCACAGGCGCTTTCCGTTCACTTCCGGGGCGGGCCGGTCCCAGACGCCGACGATGGCGTCCGCCAGGTCCTTGACGTCGGTGAAGCCCGCGAATTTCGCATTCGGGCGCTCGGCGCGCATCGCGTCGTGCACCAGTGCCTTGACGACCAGGATGGCAGCCGCGGTCCTGGGGCCCTCCTCGCCCCCCGCCTTGCGGAAGGCGTCCGCGAGGGCCAGCGTCCACGCCTCGGCCGCCGCCTTGGACGCGGAGTAGGCGGCGTTTCCGGCGGTGGGCTTGCTCGCGCCGGCAGCGCTGATCAGCACGTAGCGCCCCCGATCGCTGCGCTGCAAGCCTGCCTGGAAGGCCAGCGAGGTGTGCTGGACCGTGCGGATCAGCAGCTTCTCCAGCAGGTTCCAGTCGGCGAGGTCGGTCTCGGCGAAGCCGGCACTGCCGCGCCAGCCGCCGACGAGGTGGACCAGGCCGTCGATCCGGCCGAATTCCTTCTCCGTCTTCTCCGCCCAGTCGCGGGTCGCCGCGAGGTCGAGCAGATCCACCGTGTCGCCGGTGACGGTGGCTCCGCCGTGGGCGTAGCGCGCGGCGTCGACCGCCTCCGCCAGGCGGGCGGCATCCGCATCGGAGGCGACGACGGTCGCTCCGGCCTCCGCCAGCCGCAGCAGCGCGGCCCGGCCGGCCGGGCCCGCGGCCCCTGCCACCGCGACCACGGCACCTTCGAGGGCACCGCTCCTGTTGCCGTTTCCGTTCATGGCCACCGCCTCCTCGTGCCCGGCGCTCACGCGGCTGCCTGCTCTGCGTCCGCGGCGGTGATCCCCTTGGTCGAGGCGATCACGTTCTTCAGCTTCTTGGAGAGCGCCTCATAGAACATGCTCAGGGGAAACTCGTCCGGAAGCACATCGTCGACGAGCTTACGCGGCGGCTGCGAGAGATCCAGTGCTTCCGGACCCTTCGCCCAGCGCGAGCCCGGGTGCGGGGCGAGGTAGGTGGAGACCAGCTCGTACGCGGCGAACCAGTGCACGAGCTTGGGCCGGTCGATGCCGTCGCGGTAGAGCGTCTCGATCTCGGCGCAGAGCTGGTTGGTGACCTGCGGGGCACGGTCCCAGTCGATCCGCAGCGTGTTGTCCGTCCAGCGGACCACGTCGTGCTTGTGGAGGTAGGCGAACAGCAGCTGCCCGCCCAGGCCGTCGTAGTTGCGGACGCGCTCCCCGGTGACGGGGAAGCGGAACATCCGGTCGAACAGCACGGCGTACTGCACGTCGCGGCCCTGCGGGAAGCCGTCGGCCTCCAGCTTCACGGCCTCCTTGAAGGCGGTGAGGTCGCAGCGCAGCTCCTCCAGCCCGTACATCCAGAACGGCTGCCGCTGCTTGATCATGAAGGGGTCGAAGGGCAGGTCCCCGTGGCTGTGCGTCCGGTCGTGGATCATGTCCCAGAGCACGAATGCCTGCTCGCAGCGCTGCTGGTCGGCGACCATCTCACGGATGCTGTCGGGCAGCTCGACACCGAGGATCCCGACGGCCGCGTCGGTGACGCGGCGGAACCGGGCGGCCTCGCGGTCGCAGAAGATGCCGCCCCAGCTGAAGCGCTCGGGCGCCTCGCGCACGGCGACGGTCTCCGGGAAGAGCACCGCGGAGTTGGTGTCGTAACCGGCCGTGAAGTCCTCGAAGGTGATGCCGCAGAAGAGCGGGTTGTCGTAGCGCGTGGCTTCGAGATCGGCCAGCCACTCGGGCCAGACCATCCGGAGCACGACTGCTTCGAGATTGCGGTCCGGGTTTCCGTTCTGCGTGTACATGGAGAAGACGACGAGGTGCTGCATCCCGTCGGCACGGTCCCTGGCCGGCTGGAAGGCGAGCAGCGAGTCGAGGAAGTCCGGTATGCCGAAACCGTCCCCGGCCCAGCGGCGCAGGTCCGCGACGAGCGCACGGTGGTAGGCGGCGTCGTGCGGGAGCAGCGGGGAGAGCTCCTCGATCGCGGCGACCACGCGGTTCAGCGTGGCCTCGACGATGGCGGCAGACGGCGCGCCGTCGGCGTCGAAGTCGATGGAGCCGTCCTTCGACTGCCAGGGACGGATCTCCTCCACGGCATTCTTGAGCAGCGGCCATGCCGGGTGGTCGACCACCCGCCGGGCCGTAGCCATGTCGCCTGCGGCAACGTCGTGCACAAGAATTTCCGTCATAACACTTCCTCCACAGGAGAACCTTCCGTCAAATAACCGTATCCATGCTCGGTTCCTCCAGACAAGTGGGTCTCAGTAAATTATCCTGCGCCACCTCAAGGAGACCGTGATTCTTCCTGCATGAAACCGTGATGACAGCCACTTCCGTCAGCTGGCGTGAGTGCGGCGCTCGGCGGCCACGGAGTTCGCACGCGCGAGCGGCAACCCGCGCGCACGGCTCGCCCACCCATGGGTGAGAGGTCTCGCGGGCGCGGATGCCCGCCGGTAGGACGGACCGTGTCCGCCCTCCGTCCCACCTCGGGAGATCCGCCGCGTGAGTATGCGCGCCGTTCTTGTCGCCGCTGTCGTCACCGGGTTCCTGCTCGGCGCCGCCCAGGTCCGCGGACACGCCCACGCGGCCGTGCCCGCGGACGGCCGGTCCCCCGCGTCGGCCGGCCGGACCGCCGGGGCTCCGTGATGGCGCGGCGCCTCATGGGTAGGAGGCGCCCAGGGGGAACACCGCCGACGAAAGCGAGTCGCCTTGTCTTTTCTCACCATCGGTCATCGCGGAGTGATGGGTGTCGAACCGGAGAACACCCTGCGGTCGTTCGTCCACGCGGAACGGGTCGGGATGGACATGGTCGAACTGGACCTCCATCTGAGCAAGGACGGCGCGCTGGTCGTCATGCACGACGCCGACGTGGACCGCACGACGGACGGCAGCGGCCCGATCGCCGAGAAGACCCTCGCGGAGCTGCATGAGCTCGACGCCGGCCGGGGCGAGCGGGTCCCGGTCTTCGAGGAGGTCCTCGACGCCGTGCGGTCCCCCGTGCAGGCGGAGATCAAGGATGCGGCCGCCGCCCGCGCGCTGGCGGACGTGATGCTGCGGCGCGGCCTCGTCGGGCGGGTCGAGGTGTCGTCGTTCCACGACGAGGCGGTTGCCGAGATCGCACGGCTGGTGCCGGACGTACGGACCGTGCTCATCGCGAGTCGCTGGCGGACCGACGTGGTGGACCGGGCGAAGGCAGTGGGCGCGGCGACGCTGGCGCTGAACATCCGCCGCCTCACCCTGGAGGTGGTCGAGCAGGCACACGCCGAGGGCCTGAAGGTCATCGGCTGGGTGGTGAACACCCCGGACCATCTGCGGCTGGCGCACGCGCTGCGGCTGGACGGCGCCACCACGGACCACCCGGAGATCCGCCGCGCCGGCCGGACCCCGGTCCGGCCGGACTCCTGATCAACGCTCCGACGCGACCAGGTCCTTGACCAGGAGTTCGAACACGAGGCCGTCGCGCTGGGGGATACCGAAGCGCTCGTCGCCGTACGGGAAGGGACTGAGCTTCCCCGTACGGCGATAGCCGCGCCGCTCGTACCAGGCAACGAGCTCCTCCCGTACGGAGATCACGGTCATATGCATCTCCGTCACCCCCCAGCCCTCCCGGACGCTGCGCTCGGCCTCGGCGATGACCACCTTGCCCAGACCGGCGCCCTGCAGTGCGGGGCGGACCGCGAACATCCCGAAGTAGGCCGCGTCACCACGGTGTTCCAGCTGGCAGCAGGCGACGAGGGCACCGTCGCGCTCCACCAGGAGCAGACGGCTGCCGGGGGCCTCGACGACCTGACGGACGCCCTCCGGATCGGTTCGCTGCCCCTCCAGGATGTCCGCCTCGGTGGTCCATCCGGCGCGACTGGAGTCGCCGCGGTACGCCGACTCGATCAGCTGGACGAGGGCGGGCACATCGGCGTCGACCGCGTCGCGGAACGTCAGCCGCCCCGATTCCCGGGCAGGGGCTATGTCCATGGCGTTGGCTCTCCGTCTCTGCGCTGTGGCCGTGCCGCAGCAGCGTATCCCGGGCGTCGCCACGCCGGATCGCGCCCTCGAACAGCCGCTGCGGGACAATCCTCGCGTTCCCGCCCGTGACGGGCGGCGACATCGCGGCACTCGGCGACTGCACCTCGAAAGCGCGAGCCCCGGACACCACCGCTCGCTCCGCCGCCCGCGACGGGGGAAGTCATGACGGCCCGGGGAGCAACAGGGAACGGATCGGCGAGCGACGCGCCCCATTTCCCACCAGGCCACCATTGCCCACCAGGTCGTTAGAGTCCCGCTCATGGTTCACGTACTGAGCAGCCGGATCCTGTTGCGCCCGACCGATCCCGATCGGTCACGGACCTTCTACGGCGACTCCTTGGGACTTCCCGTCTACCGGGAGTTCGGGACCGGGCCCGAACGGGGCACGGTCTATTTCCTCGGCGGCGGCTTCCTGGAGGTCTCCGGGCGGGCGGCCGAGCCGCCGGTACCCGGTCTCGCGCTGTGGCTGCAGGTCGCGGACGTCCGGGCGGCGCACGAGGAACTGTCGGCCCGTGGGGTGGAGGTGTCGAGGCCGCCGTTGCGCGAGCCATGGGGACTCGTCGAAATGTGGATCCGCGATCCGGACGGACACCGGATCGTCGTGGTGGAGGTGCCGGAGGACCATCCCCTGCGCCACCGCGCCTGAGAGGACCTGCCCGACCCCTTCGCCACGCACCGGACGGAGGCCCGTCGTCACACATTGGCATATGCCAATCGACAACCATGGTTACCAAATGAGGCGGCGACAACTACAGTTGTCATCATGGTGAACGGTGAGATCACGAACACGGAAATCCGGTCCCTCGACAAGGCCCTCCTCGACGCACTCACGCCTCTGGTGTCGGCGATGCGTGCCGAGGAGACGGGGCTCTCCGCGGACCGCATGTGGGATGCGGACCCCGTGGAAGTGACGTTGTCCGTCGTCGCCGCCTGGAAAGTGGTGGCCTCGGCGGTCGAGCGGTTGACGGCCGATTCCGCACGGACGGCCGGCTCCTACGGCGCGAGCTACGAGCAGTTGGGGGCCGCCTGGGGCATCACCCGGCAGGGGGCGCGCAAGAAGTGGCCGGACGCGGTAAGGAGACCGACCACGGGCAAGGAACCCAGCACCCTCGAACTGTTCGGCGGGACAGCCGAGTTGTCCTGGGAGCCGGTCCCCGGCGGCTGGCGGTGGACCGGGCACGGGGCCGACGGGATACCCGGCGGGACCGAGGGCTCACTCCGACTCGGCACGAAGGAGGAGGCCGCCGCCCATGCCGGCGCCTTCCTCAAGGAGCATGCCGTCGAGCAGGGGTAGGCGTTCGGTCCGCAATGCTCCGATGCCCTCGCCCCGTCGCGGTCCGGATCGTGCGCCCGTCCCGCATGCCACGGGTCACCGGGCCGGGGGGCAGCGTCGCGCGGGGCGCGGGATCAGTGCGGGGCGCGGCTTCGTTCGGCGCAGTCGACGAGCACGGGCAGGGCCTTCTCCAGGCGGCCGTCGTGATCGGCGAAAGGGAGGCGGAGGTGGTGCCGGAAACCGTCCACGGCGGAGAACGCGGGTCCGGGAACGACGAGCACGCCCGCGCGACGGGCCAGCTGGGCGGTGGCCTCGGCATCGGCACCGGGCATCTCCACCCAGAGCGCGGAACCTCCGGCGGGCCGTTCCCACCGCCATCCGGTCGGCCGTGCGCGCAGAAGCCGTTCGGTCTCCGTGAGGCGCTCGCGCAGCCGGGACCGGCGGCGGGCGCGGGCCTCGGGCAGTTGCTGGAGCAGTTTCACGGCCAGCATCTGCTCGACGACCGGGCAGGACAGGTCGACGGACCTCTTGATGTCGGCAAGTCGGCGGATGACCGTGGTGGAGGCACGGATCCAGCCCAGCCGCAGGCCGCCCCAGAAGAGCTTGGACAGGGTGCCGACGGTGGCGGCGCCGGCGGCGGGCAGCCGGGCGGCCAGCGAGACCGGTGCCTCGTCGTGGTCCAGTGACAGTTCCGCGTAGGCGTTGTCCTCGACGGTGTACAGGCCCTGCTCGGCGAGTACGGTCGCCCAGGCCCGGCGGGTGCGTTCGTCCATGCTGCGTCCGGTGGGGTTGTGGACGGACGGTTGCAGGTAGACGAGGCGGGGGCGGATGTGCCCGGCCAGCCGGGCCAGGGCGGCGGCGCTCTCGCCGTGGGCGGTGTCGGCCGTCAGCGGGACGAGGCGGGCGCCGCGGGCTCGCAGCGCCTCCAGCGCGCCCCGGTAGGTCGGGTCCTCCACGATCACGGTGTCGCCGGGCTCGATCAGTCCCTGCGTGATCAGCCAGACGGCCTGCTGGGAACCCGCGGTGACCAGAATCTGTTCCGGTGAGGTCGGCAGGCCGGCCGCGCGGTGGTATTCGGCGACGGCCTCGCGCAGTGCGGGCAGGCCGTACGGCTGGTACCCGTCGTCGGCCAGGGCCGGGGCAAGATCTCGGGCGGTCAGCGAGCCGACCGCCGCCGCGACCGACGGCAGGCCGTCCAGCGCGCCGCTGGACAGATCGATGACCCCGTCCCTGGTCCCGAAACTGGCCAGGCGGCCCTCGGTCGCCGGTTCCCCCATGCCTCCCGATCTCCGCAGCCGGGAACCGCTGCCCTGCCGGCTCTCCAGCCATCCATCGGCCTCCAGCAGCCCGTACGCGGCCGTCACTGTGGAGCGGCTGACGCCCAGCGCCGTCGCGAGGGCACGCTGGGAGGGCAGCACGGTGCCCGGCGCGACGTCCCCGCACCGGGCCAGCTCGCGCAGTGCCTGGGCGAGAAGCTGCGGCAGCGCCTCCGCGCCGCCCTTGGACCACCCGGTCAGCAGGCGCGACAGACGAGTGGGAGGAATGCGGTCCATGCCCCCATCATCACCCGCCACAGGCCAATTGCCGCCAAGTGGCCTTTGCCGCCCCCGGACCCCGGGCACATGATCGGGAGAAGGCCATTGCAAAGGAGCAAGAACATGGCGACGGTGGTACTCGTCGGGACACTCGACACCAAGGGGGCGGAGTACGCGTGGCTGTCCGCCCGGCTGCGCGAGGCGGGATGCGAGGTCGTACTCGTCGACGCGGGTGTGCTGCCGCCGCCGCAGGGCAGTCCCACCGGTGACGTCGATGCCGCCGCCGTCGCGCGGCGGGCCGGGCACGATCTGGACGCACTGCGCGCCGCCGGGGACCGCGGCGCCGCCGTGACCGCCATGGCCGAAGGGGCGGAGCTGGTCGTCGGGGATCTGCACCGGGAGGGCCGGCTGCACGCGGTCCTCGCGGTGGCGGGCAGCGGAGGGTCCTTCATCGCCGCCCGCGCCATGCAGGCCCTGCCCGTCGGCGTTCCGAAACTGCTGGTATCCACCATGGCGAGCGGGGACGTCTCGCCGTACGTGGGCAGCAGCGACATCACGATGATGTACAGCGTGGTGGACGTCGCGGGCATCAACTCGGTGTCGTCCCTGATCCTGGGGAACGCGGTGGCGGCGGCCGTCGGCATGGCCGCCCACCACGAGCGGAGCACGAGCAGTCCGCATCCGCAGGGGCGGCCGCTGATCGGGGCCAGCATGTTCGGCGTGACCACGCCCGCGGTCGACGCCGCCCGTCGGCGCCTGGACGAACTGGGCTACGAGGTCCTGGTCTTCCACGCCACGGGAGCGGGGGGACGAGCCCTGGAGAGGCTCGCCGCCGGCGGGTTCCTCGCAGGCGTCCTGGACCTGACCACCACCGAACTCGCGGACGAACTGGTCGGCGGCGTGCTGAGCGCCGGTCCGGATCGGCTGACCGCGGCCGGCTCGGCGGGGCTGCCGCAGGTCGTCGCCCCGGGAGCCCTGGACATGGTCAACTTCGGTGCCCGGGAGACGGTTCCGGAACGCTTCGCCGACCGCCATCTGCTCGTGCACAACCCCACCGTCACCCTGATGCGCACCACGGCCGACGAGATGACGGAGCTCGGCGCCCTCATGGGCCGGAAGCTGGCCGCGGCGCGCGGCCCCGCAGCGGTCCTGTGGCCGCTCGGAGGCGTCTCCGCCGTGGACGCACCCGGCGGCCCGTTCCAGGACCCCGAGGCCGACGCGGCCGGGCTGGCCGCGCTGCGCGGGACGCTGGAGGGCGGCGCGGTGGAACTGCGCGAGGTCGACGCGCATCTGAACGACCCGGCCTTCGCCGTGGCCGCCGCCGACCTTCTCCACCGGCTGATCGGCGACCGCGGGCGCGCCCACCCGAACACCTGATCCTCGACACCGCACGGCACGGGCACCCGGTCCCTACGGCCGTCCGTGCTCCCCCACCACACCATTCCGATCGAACGGGAGCCTTCCGTGAACCGCAACCAAGCCCTGGCACGCCTCACCGAACAGGTACGTGCCGGCAAGGCCGTCATCGGCGCAGGCGCGGGCACCGGCCTGTCCGCCAAGTGCGCGGAGGCCGGTGGCGTCGACCTGCTGATCATTTACAACTCCGGGCGCTACCGGATGGCCGGCCGCGGCTCGCTGGCGGGTCTGCTGCCCTACGGCGACGCCAACGCCATCGTGCTGGACATGGCCGGAGAGGTCCTCCCCGTGGTGCGGGACGTCCCGGTGCTCGCCGGGGTGTGCGGCACCGACCCGTTCCGGATCATGGGCAACTTCCTCGACCAGTTGAAGGCCGTCGGCTTCACCGGGGTGCAGAACTTCCCGACGGTCGGTCTGTACGACGGGAAGTTCCGCGAGAACCTGGAGGAGACCGGGATGGGCTTCGGCCTGGAGGTCGACATGATCCGCCAGGCCCACGAGCGAGACCTGCTGACCGCGCCCTACGTCTTCGATCCCGCGCAGGCCGCCGACATGGCGCGGGCCGGTGCGGACGTCCTCGTGCCGCACGTCGGGCTGACCACCAAGGGGTCCATCGGCGCCGCCACCGCGCTCACCCTCGATCAGGCGGCGACGGCGGTGCAGGAGATGCACGACGCCGCCAAGCGCGTCAATCCCGACATCATCGTGCTCTGCCACGGCGGGCCCATCGCCGAGCCCGAGGACGCCCGCTACGTCCTGGAGCACACCACCGGAATCGCCGGGTTCTTCGGCGCCTCCTCGATGGAGCGGCTCCCCACCGAGCGCGCCATCACCGAGCAGGCCCGCGCCTTCAAGGCCCTCACGACCGGCTGACCGAAGCGGGGCGGCACGTCCCCGAGCCGGAACCGGTGGAGCGCGCGGCGGGAAACACCCCGTCCGCGCGCTCCCCGTTTGCCCCAATGCGCCGCGTACGCGTGTGCGTGCCCGGGCATCGACCCGGGAGACGACTGGTACGTCCAGGGGGAGGTGCACCGTGCACGGACCGGTGATGTCCGGCTGGCTGCTGATGGCGTTGTGCTCGGCGACGGGCGCGTACTGCCTGCTGCGCACGCGCGGCGAGACCGGGGAAAGACGCAGGACGGCCCGTGCGGAGGCGCTGATGGGCTTCGGCATGGCCGCCATGGCGGTGCCTGCGGCCGTCATGACACCGCCCGCGTGGGGATGGGCGGTGTACGCGGTGCTGTTCGGCGCCGCCTCGTTGCGCGCGTTGTGGTTCTCCCGGCGCAGCAGCCACCATGTGCATCACCTGGTCGGCTCGGCGGCGATGGTCTACATGGCGGTGGCGATGGCACCGGGCATCGGGGGCGCCCCCGGCGGCCACGCGGGTCACGGCGGTTCGGCACCGGCCGGGGGCATACCTGTGCTGACCGGTCTGTTGCTGGCCTACTACGCGGCCTACGTGCTCCACTCCGGGGCCCGGCTGATACCGGTGGCCGCCACGGCCGGCGACGTGGCCGGGGAGTCGGCCGGGGGCGGCTGGGCCGCACGGCCCGAACTCGCTCTCGCCTGTCGGCTGACGATGGGCATCGCGATGTTCGCGATGCTGCTCACGCTATGAGGCGCGGCTCGGGCCAAACCGTGGCGTGCGTCACTTGCCGTGCATGGCCATACCCGTGGGTACCGCACCGCTCATAGGCTGACGCCATGTTGGTCTCCCTCGCGCTGCTTCTGCTCGGTGCACTGGCCGCTGTCGTGACCCCGCGGCTGATGGCACGGGCGCGGTGGCCGGAACGGGAGCCCGTCGTCGCGCTGTGGGTGTGGCAGTGCGTGGTGGCCGGGGTGCTGCTGTCCTTCGCCCTGTCCATGACGTTCAGCGCGGCTGCCGCGTGGCAGGCGGTGCGCGGGCACGTGTTCGCCCCGGCACCGCGTGCCGTGGTGGAGGCGTACGCACTGGGCGGGCACGGGCGGTGGTCCGCGGCCATGGCCGTCCTGCTGGCTCTCGGCGGGGTGTGGACGGTGGCGATGCTGGCCCGCGAGATCCACCGCGCCCAGGTACGTCGCAGGCGACGCCGGACCGAATTGCTGGTGCGTTCCCCGCTCCTGCCCGGGGAGGAGCCCGGCGGCGGACGGCTGGTGGTGCTGGAGGGAGAGCGTCCGGACGCCTGGTGGCTTCCGGGTGCGGCACCTCAACTGGTCATCACCACCGCGGCGCTCGGCCGGTTGAAGGGCCGTCAGCTGGATGCGGTGCTCGCTCATGAGCAGGGGCACGCGAAGGCCAGGCACGATTGGCTGCTGCACTGTTCCGACGCGCTCGCCACCGGATTCCCGCAGGTACCGGTGTTCGCGGCCTTCCGCGACGAGATGCACCGACTTGTCGAACTCGCAGCGGACGACATGGCGTCGAAGCGGTTCGGGCGGCTGACGACCGCGCTGGCCCTGGTCGAACTCAACGAGGACCGGGGAGTGTTCGGGCCCAGCCCGGCGCCCGATGCCCAGTTGCCGCAGCGGGTGAACCGGCTTCTGAGTCCGACGGAACGGCTCACCGCGGGCCGTCGGCTCCGGCTGACCGCCGCGGCGTCCCTGGTGCCGGTGATTCCGCTTCTCGTGGCTTTCCTTCCGGGACTCAGCGCTCTGCGATAGCCGGGGACCGCGGTCTTCCGCGAAGATCCCCTCATGTCGTCCTCGTCATCCGCCCCGCCGCCCCGTACGAGCACGCGCGTGACGCCGTTCGGCACGGCGGTGGTCTGCTCCGTTCTCTTCACCGTGCTGCTTGTCCTGGTCACCACACGTTGGTCGCCGCTGATGGCGCTGGACCGTTCGGTGGCACGGAGTCTGCACCGCAACGCCGTCGCGGAACCCGGTCTCGTCCGCGCGAACCGGATCCTGACCGACTGGGTGTGGGATCCGTGGACCATGCGTGCGCTGGTCGCGGCGGCCGTGGTGGCGTTGTGCTGCCGTGGGGCCCGGATGCTCGCGGCATGGATCGCCGCGACCGGTGTCCTTGCCGCCGTTCTTCAGCAGGGCCTGAAGTCCGCGGTCGGCCGGGAGCGCCCTCGCTGGCCGGATCCGGTGGATTCGGCCCACTACGCCGCGTTCCCCTCGGGCCACGCGATGACCGCGATGGTGAGCTGCGGTCTGCTGCTCTGGCTGCTGCATCGGCACGGCGCGAGCCCTGTGGTGTGGCGGGCCGCGCTGGTGGCGGCGGGAGTCTCGGTGGTCGGGGTCGGCGTCACCCGGCTGTATCTCGGGGTGCACTGGCCGAGCGACGTCCTGGGGGGCTGGCTCCTGGGAGCAGCCCTGGTCGGGTTCGCCGCCGCCGGGTACGCCCGGTACGAGGGGCGTGCGGGGGCGGTCTTGTCGCGTCGCCCCTGAACCGGGGAGGATCGCGGTCATGCGGATCAAGGGTGCGCTCTTCGACTTTTCCGGAACTCTCTTCCGTATCGAATCGGTCCGGTCCTGGCTGCACGCGGTCCTCGCTGAGCGGGGGCCGATGATGGACGAGGCCGAGTTCGAACGGTGCGCGCGGGAGCTGGAGGCCGCCGGGGCCCTACCGGGCGGCCCGCTCCCCCAGCAGGTTCCCACCTCGCTCGCCACGCTCTGGGCCGCCCGGGACGAGAGCGCGGAGCTCCACCGGCAGGCGTACACGGCACTGGCCCGACAGGTGTCGCTGCCGGATCCGGAGCTGTACGACGCACTGTACGAGCGGCAGATGTCGCCCGATGCCTGGCAGCCGTATCCGGACGCGGCGGAGGTGCTGAGCGCGCTGCGCGGGGCCGGCACCCGCATCGCCGTGGTCAGCAACATCGGCTGGGACCTGCGCCCGGTCTTCCGTGCACACGGCTTGGACTCCCTGGTGGACGCCTATGTGCTGTCGTACGAGCACGGCATCCAGAAGCCGGACGCACGACTCTTCCACACGGCCTGCACACTCCTGGGGCAGAAACCGGCAGATGTGGTGATGGTCGGTGACGACCGTCACGCGGACGGCGGGGCGGCCGCACTGGGCTGTGACGTGCGGTTCGTACGCCATCTTCCTGTGGCGGAGCGGCCCGATGGACTGCGGATGCTCGGACTGGTGCCCGACGTTGCCTGAGGAACATGTGAGAGATGTCCCTGACACACAATGGGTCGGATTTTCACATCGTGGCCTTAGCCTGTATGCATGTCCCGTTCTCCTTGCCGCTCCGATGCCACGCGTACCGCCGCCGTGGTGAACAAAGAGATCCGTGAGCTGTGGCAGCGCTCGGGCGGCTGCCTGTCCCCGGAGGACGAGGAGCAGTATCAGCGGCTGCTGGTGGAGTGGGCCGCGGCGACCGGCGGGAGTTCCCGGCCCGCCGCATGACATGTGCCGGTGCCCCGAGCAGCGCCCGGGCGACTGCCGGGCAGTGGCGTTCCGAGTCGCTGCGCCGAGGCGGGCGTCCCGCCCACCGCTTTTCCGTGATCCCGTAGCCGATCTGCACCCGGAGTGCATCGAAAGGGTCTCAAGACCTGTCGTCGCACGCGGATCGTCGGGACCCTCGCTTCCTTTCCGGGGCGCGAACCCGGCATCGGACTCGACCGCCGTGGCCGGTGACCGTCCGTGCCCGTCCTGTGCCCGGTCCCGTCGGGCAGTACCGTCCGCACATGGCCATTGACCAAGAACTTGTGGATGCGGCGATTGAGCTGACGCGCACGCGCTTTCCGGGACAGGACGGGGCCGGGGCCGCAGCACTCCGTCTCGACGACGGCTCGGTCATCACCAGCACGGCGCCGTACGTGCCCAACACCGTCGTGAGCCTGTGCCACGAGACGGGAGCGATATGCGAAGCGTTCAAACGTGGGCGTCGAGTGGTGGCGTCGGTCTGCGTGACTGCCGTCGATGACCATCGCGGGTACTGGGTATTGGCCCCGTGCGGCGTCTGCCAGGAGCGGTTGTTCGCATACGGCCCCGACGTGGAGGTCGCGGTGCCCGAACCGGCGGATCCGCGCCGTTGGCGCACTCTGCGGCTGCGGGATGTCCAGCCGCATTGGTTCGCACGGGTCTTTCCGGACGATGTCTGGCCCTTCACGCCGGGCCACTCGTAGCCCCAGCACGCCCGCTCCTGCACCCGAACCCGGACCTGGGACCTGCGCGTCCAGTAATGGGAGTCACGAACCCGGGGCTGCCGGCGGAGTCTCGTGAGCCGCCCCTACGATCGGCTTCGTGGCCACCGATGCTCCTGTACCCACCGACATCGTCCGATACGTCGCCGAGGTCTCGGCTGCCCTTGCCGGAGTACGCCCCGACCTGGTCGGTGTCTACTTGCACGGCTCCGCCGTACTCGGGGGGTTCCACGGCGCCCGCAGTGATGTGGATGTGCTGGCCGTTGTCGCCGAGCCGGGCACCGAGGCCGACCAGCAGGCCATGGGCGCGGCGGTGACAGAGGTCGAGGCGCGGTGTCCCGGCACGGGGCTGGAGATGAGCGTCATCACCGCGGCGACCGCGGCCGACCTCGGTTCCTGCCCGTTCGAGGTACACATCCGCACCACCGCTGCCGAGACCGTCGTCATTCCCGGGGCCGGCCATGCCGGTGACACGGACCTGGTCCTGCACAGCACCGTATGCCGGGAGCACGCGCTCGCCGTCTGCGGTCCACCGGCCCCTGCGGTCTTCGGACCGGTTCCCGCCGACCGAGTCGGCGCCGCGATGGTCGGTGAGCTGCGGTGGGCGCTGGACCACGCGACCCCGACGTATGGGGTGCTCAATGCCTGCCGTGCGCTGCGATTCGCCGATGACGGGCGGCTGTGCTCCAAGCTCGACGGCGGCCGTTGGTACCTGACCCGGCACGGTGACGATGCAGTCGTCGCGGCGGCCGTCGCTCACCAACGCGATGGACACGCAGGGCCGACGACGCCCGCCGCCGCCGCATTCGTCGCAGCAGCATGTGACCGACTGAGCACGCCCGGCCCGGCCTCGGACTCCCGGTAGGCGCGGCCGGCCCACGCCGCCCTGGAAATGCTCTCGGTTGCGGCCGGCGACGGTGTCCGCCACCGCGTGCTCGGCATCTCCCGCCTGGGCAACCAGAAAGGAGCAGGCCGACAAGCACATCCGAGATCGTTCACGAGGCAGCCCATCAGTAATGGGACGCCACCACGACGTAGAGGCAGGCGAGCACGGCGACCGCACAGATGACGGCCGCGGCGATCAGCACACAGCCGAGCCCTCCCGCGATCCCGGCGATGGCCGCCCAGCCGAACCGCGTCGCTCGTTCGGCCTGCCGGACCGCGTCGTGGTGGTCACTGTCGTCGTACCAGCCTCGATCAGCCATGATCAAATCCTTCCATGGCCTGTGGCCCGGCCGACACGTCCGGAAGCCGACGGAGCCGGTCCGAGGGCGATGGCATGATCGTCCGGACGGCTCCCCGTGGTGCGGACCAGCGGACTACCGAGTCCCGTCGCCCCGGTGTGCCTGCCTGTTCGCGGCGTCGAGAACGCTGTCGAGAAGCCCCGGGAACAACGCCTCCAGATCGTCGCGGCGCAGACCGTTCATCTTGGCCGTGCCGCGGTAGAACTGCCGCACGATGCCGCTTTCGCGCAGCACGCGGAAGTGGTGTGTGGACGTGGACTTGGACACCGGCAGATCGATGTGGGAACAGGTCAGCTCGGATTCCGCCGCGGCCAGCTCGCGGACCACGCGCAGCCTCATGGGGTCGGCGAGCGCGTGAAGGACGCCCTCGATACGGATCTCGTCCCGTGCGGGGTGATCGAGCACGCGACCGCCGACCGCGGCACCGGCGGTGGGGATGCTTGTTGGGGTCACGACGACTTCACTCCCTGGCTCGCTCCGGCCCCGCCTCGGGTCCGGCGGCCATGATACGAGATCCACCGTAATATGACGTTCACCGTACGACGAGCCCGCCGCACATCGGCGGGCGCCGCAGCGCCGGACACCGGAACGCCGCGGGGGCCGCATCCCGTGCAGGTCCTCGGTCGCGTGCAACGTGCCGGACATGATCCGCGGGTGGCCCGGCCTCCGCCGCTCTCCGCGGCTCACGCGTGCCGCAACGCCACGGACGGCAAAAGGCCGGTCGGCCGCCGAGCAATTCCGGGTCTTCCACGAGCGGGACGACGCGCCCGACCGGTTCGGCGCTCGGCCTGCGACTCCGGACATGGCCGGAGCCGCAGGGCACGCCGCTGTCAGACCGCGCGGAGGTACTGCTCCGGCCTGCGGAGCTCGGCACCCAGTCGACGGGCCGCGTACTGGGCCCACGACGGGTTGCGGAGCAGCTCGCGACCGAGGAGGACGGCATCCGCCCGGCCCTCGGTGATGATCTTCTCGGCCTGCTGCGGCTCGGTGATCAGACCCACGGCCGCCACCGGGAGCGAGGTCTGCGACCGAACGCGTTCGGCGAAGGGGACCTGGTATCCCGGAGCGGTCTCGATACGGGCGCGAGGGGCGTTTCCCCCACTGGACACGTCGAGCAGGTCGACGCCGTGCGCCCGGAGCTCCACCGCCAGCCGCACGGTCTCGTCGACGGTCCAGCCCTCCCGCTCGTCCTGGTCGTTCTCGGTGAGCCAGTCCGTCGCGGAGACCCGGAAGAAGACGGGCAGCCCGTCCGGCCAGACCTCGCGAACCGCGTCGACGACCTGGAGCGCGAAACGGATGCGGTTCTCGAAGCAGCCGCCGTACTCGTCCGTGCGGCGGTTGCTGTGCGGGGAGAGGAACTGGCCGATGAGATAGCCATGCGCTCCGTGCACCTCGGCCACCTCGAAGCCCGCGTCGAGCGCACGACGGGCGGCCTCGCGGAACTCGCCGACGATGTCCTGGATCTCGTCCGCGGTCAGCTCGTGCGGCACGGGGTAACCGTCGTCGAACGGCAGCGGGCTGGGGGCGACGGGCGTCCAGCCGTGCTCGTCCGGGCCGACGGGGCCGCCGCCCAGCCAGGGTGCCGCCGTCGATCCCTTGCGCCCGGCGTGGGCGAGTTGAATGCCGGGAACCGAGCCCTGGCTCTTGAGGAAGTCCGTGATCCTTCGGAGACCCGCCACCTGGACGTCGTTCCAGATGCCGAGGTCCGCGGGGCTGATCCGGCCCTCGGGACCGACGGCCGTCGCCTCGGTGAGGACGAGTCCGGTCCCGCCGACGGCTCGGGCCGCGAGGTGGGCGAAGTGCCAGTCGGTCGCGACGCCCGTGTTCGGCCCCACCGGTTCGGCGCTGTACTGGCACATCGGAGCCATCCAGACCCGGTTGGGAATGACGAGCGACCGCAGGGTGTAGGGCTCGAAGAGGGCACTCACGTCGGACTCCGTTTCGGCAGGCGCGAAAAGACCACTAGTACGATACAACTCGTACTACGAGACTCGTCAAATTACCGTGCGCCTCGACGTCAGGAGCGGACGCGGTCGTCCGGTGCAAACGCGGTCGTCCGGTGCGGACATGCGAGAGAGCCGACCCCGGCCCCGACCCCGGCCCCGGCCCCGGCCCCGACGGGAAGCCGGACCGGCAACCGGCCCCGCACATCCTCCGGCCCGTCGCTCGCGCTCAGGCAGCACGCTTCCTGAGCGCGATGGCGGCGTCCGCGTCATACGCCTGGGTCCAACTGCGTCCGGCGCCGGACCTCCACGTGATGTGGGCGGTGGCTCCGTCGACGCGCACCCCCTGCACCGTCATCGCCCGGTCGTCGTCCCGCACGTCCCCCCGGCGCAGCTCACGCGCCGCGACGGTCACCGGCCCCGACGCGTGCGCGCACTCCGCCTCGTCCGCCGCGCGGACGAGGGCCGTCGCCAGCTCCCGGGCCCGGTCGGGAGTGCAGACCAGGGACAGCTCCCCCGATCTCGCCGCCGCCCGGACCTCGACCCCCGGCCCGGCGGAGGCCACCTCCAGCATCGCCGGACGTCCGTCACGGTCCTCGACACCACTCGTCATCGCTCCGCGCTCCTCACCGATGCGTCCCCATGCCCCGGCCCGGCGCACTCTGCCACCCGGCGCCCTGCCCGCGGTCCCCGACTCCGGCGCCGGGCAACGCCGATCGACCGGCACCGCGCCGCGTCGTAGCCGGACCGGCCACCCGGAATTCCAGCACACACCCGCCGGCCCCGCGCATCCGATGTGCCGCGCCGACGCCCCGGATCGGCCGTCCACACCCCGCCCGCCCGGGCCACGTCACCGCTGCCGGTTTCCGGCGGATCAATTCCGTTGCAGGCCGGAGTAGTGCGATCTACCGTCCCATGACATGTCGACCCCCACTGTGCGCACCGAGCGGCTCCTCCTGGAGCCCTACTCCCCCGCGGACGAGAACGCCTTCGTGAGCCTCTTCCAGGATGTCCGGGTGTCCCGGTGGATAGGCGACGGGCCGAAGACGGAGGACGAGGACCGCGCCCTGTTCGGACGCGTCTTCAGCAAGGTGTACGCCCAGGAACTCTTCGACGTGTGGGCGGTACGGCACGATGGCCGTCTGATCGGGCACGCGGAGATCAAACCGTCCTCGGACGTGGACGGTCACGAGATCGTGTATGCCCTGGCTCCGGACGCGTGGGGGCGCGGTTTCGGCACCGAGATCGCCCGGACCCTCACCTCGTACGGGTACGACGTGCTCGGACTGTCCGAGGTGCATGCGACGGTGGCCGCCGAGAACACGGCGTCACTGGCGCTGCTGGACCGGATCGGTTTCCGGCACGTGCGCGACATGGCGGAGGACGACGGCAGCACGACCCGGGTCCTGGTCCGGCCCGCCTCCGACACCTCCCTCGGCACCGGCCCGGGGGCGGCCGTTCAGCCGCGGTAGACGTCCAACCGGCCACACATGCCGAACCTGCCGTACGCGGAGGGGCGTTCGGCATGGACGACGGCATCGGCGAGGTGTCCGCAGTCGCCGCACTCCAGGGCGTCGAGCCGACCGCCCGTCGCCGCGGAGGCGGCAGCCGCACCCCTACGCCAGCGCTGTCGCCACTCCCCGACCCTCGGGCGCACCAGAGCGGCGGCGGCCCGGTGGAAGGCCGCGAGCGGTGCGGGATCACCGGCCTCGGCGGCCCGGCGCAGTTCGAGGAAACCCTCGACGGCCAGATCCCGTCGGGCACGAGCGGCCCGCTCCTGCTCCGCTTCGTCGCCGTCGGCGGGAAGAGCGGTCACGGCCCGGTAGCGGTCGGCGTCCGCCAGGTGGCGCGGCGGCAGCGTGAGAACGGCGTCCCCCGCCTCGGGCAGTCCGCTGTTCTCCATGAGGACGACGATCCGCAGGTCGTCGTCGTTGACGAGGCGGTGGATCGTGCCGGGCGTGAACCGGACCAGGGCGCCCGGGGTCAGCGGCGTCTGCCGGAATCCCGAGGCGGTGAGCGTCTGCACCGAACCCGCGCCTCCGACGACCACATACGCCTCGGAACAGGCGAGATGGAGATGGGGCGTGCCGCCGCGCAGGCCGTCCGCCGCGGGCCAGTCGTAGACGCGCAGGTGGGAGACGGCGACGCCGCCGGGCAGTCCCTCGAAGGTCGGCACGGATGCTCCTCGGTCGATCGGTCGTCGCGCCCTCGTTGCGCAAGCGCTTTCTGTCCTGCCGCACCGTACCCCCGCGGCCCCGGGAACAACAGGGCGGATCACCCGGCGCCGCCCTGCGGGTCTCTGTCAGTGGCGAGGTGCAGACTTTCCCGTATCCGACACAACGGCGTTTCGGGAGGTTTCAGCCATGACCGACGTACTGCTCGCCGCGGGCACCCGCAAGGGACTCTTCATCGGCCGGCGCCATGGGGGCACATGGGAGTTCGACGGCCCGCACTTCAACGCCCAGGCGATCTACTCACTCGCGATCGACACCCGCCGGAAGGTCCCCCGGCTGCTGGCCGGCGGGGACAGTTCGCACTGGGGGCCGTCCGTCTTCCACTCCGACGACCTGGGTCGCACCTGGATCGAGCCCAAGCAACCAGCGGTGAAGTTCCCGCAGTTCACCGGCGCATCGCTCGAACGGGTCTGGCAGCTGCATCCGGCGGGTTCCGAGGCACCCGATGTCGTGTACGCGGGAACGGAACCGGCCGCGCTCTTCCGCTCCTCGGACGGCGGGATCTCCTTCGAGCTGATCCGTCCCCTGTGGGAACATCCGACGCGCTCGGCCTGGATTCCGGGCGGCGGCGGCGAAGGGCTGCACACCGTCCTCACGGACCCGAGGGACGCCATGGCCGTGACGGTCGCCGTCTCGGCGGCCGGGGTCTTCCGCACCGCGGACGGCGGCGCAAGTTGGACGCCGTCGAACAAGGGCGTGTCGGCGGTCTTCCTTCCCGACCCGGAGCCGGAGTTCGGCCAATGCGTTCACAAGGTGGCGCGGGACGCGGTCGATCCCGACCGGCTCTACCTCCAGAACCACTGGGGCGTGTTCCGGAGCGACGACGCGGGGAACAACTGGACGGACATCGGCCGGGGCCTGCCCTCCGATTTCGGCTTCGCCATGGCCGCGCACCCGCACCGCGCGAACACCGCCTACGTCTTCCCCATCAACGCCGATGCCGATCGGGTACCGGCCGGGCACCGTTGCCGGGTGTTCCGCACCCAGGACGCGGGCCACAGCTGGGAGCCGCTGTCGGCAGGGCTGCCCGCGGACGCGCATTACGGCACGGTGCTGCGGGACGCGCTCTGCACGGACGACGCCGACCCGGCAGGGGTCTACTTCGGGAACCGCAACGGCGAGGTGTACGCGAGCGCCGACGACGGGGACAGCTGGCAGCAGCTCACCCACCACCTGCCGGACGTGCTCTGCGTCCGGGCGGCGACGGTGGGGTGATGACGGCCGGTCGGTGACCCTCCCGGTTTCGCCCTGCACGGATCGGCTCCTGCCGGGCGGGCCGGGGCCGCTTCGACGTCCCCCGCTGCCGACCGGTTCATCACACGGCCGGGAGCCGATCGGCCGCCGGCCGTCGCGCGCCAGGAGCCCGCCGGGACGGTCTGCCGTACGGTCCCGGCGGCTGTCGCCTACGGCAGCTGCCAGTCCACCGGCTGGGCTCCCTGGCGGAGCAGGAGTTCGTTGGTGCGGCTGAAGGGACGCGAGCCGAAGAAGCCGCGGTCCGCCGACATGGGCGAGGGGTGCGCGGACTCGATCGCCGGGTAGTCGCCGAGGTGCGGTCGCAGATTGCGCGCGTGCCGTCCCCACAACACGGACACCAGGGGCTTCTCGCGCGCCACCAGGGCTCGGATCGCCTGCTCGGTGACTTCCTCCCAACCCTTTCCCTGGTGCGCGGCGGGCTTGCGGGGTGCGGTGGTGAGCGCCCTGTTCAGCAGCAGCACGCCCTGGCGCGTCCAGGGTGTCAGGTCGCCGTTGGACGGCCGCGGAAGACCCAGGTCCGTGTGCAGTTCCCGGAAGATGTTCTCCAGGCTGCCCGGCAGCTGGCGTACTTCGGGAGCCACGGAGAAGCTCAGCCCCATGGCCATCCCCGGTGTCGGGTAGGGGTCCTGACCGACGATCAGGACACGTACCTCGTCGAAGGGCTGCTGGAACGCCCGGAGGACGTTCGCACCGGCCGGCAGATACGTGCGGCCGGCCGCGACCTCCGCACGGAGGAAATCGCCCATCGCCGCGATGCGTCCCGCCACGGGGGCCAACGCCTCGGCCCAACCGGACTCGACTACTTCATTCAAGGGTCGTGGTGCCACGGAACGTCACTCTACCGGCCCAACGGGCACCCGCCGGACGCCGATCCTCGCCGGTCCGACGCCCCCACCGCCGCCTTCCCCCTCCGCCCCCTCCCTCCTCCCACTTCCCATTTCCCGGCTCCCGGCTCCCGGCTCCCGGCTCCCGGCTCCCGGCTCCCGGCTCCCGGCTCCCGGCGATCTTGCGTACGGCCGGTTCCTTCGCCAAGGGCTCGGGATAGGCTGCCGCCGTCATCTCCCCTTGCACAGGAGCCGTTCCATGAGGTCACACGGGCACACGCCGGAACACAGCGGCACTCGTCGCGCCCGGGGACGGCGCTCGTGACAGCCGGGTCCGCCGCGTCCGGCGGCAGGTCGAGGTCCTTCGTGCTCGGCGTGGACTCGGGGGGCTCCGGGCTGCGGGTGGCACTGGGCACCCTGGACACGGACGAGGCCGTGGACACGGCGGTCTGCGACCAACCGGTGCGCACCGGCCCGGCCGGGATCGACGCCGGGCATCTGCTGGAGCAACTGCTGCCCGCCGTCCGCCGCATGAGGGAACGGCACGGCGCCGGGAACGGACCCGAGATCGTCTCGGTCGCGATCGGCGCCGCCGGGATGGCCACGCTCGGCCGCCAGTTGCGCACCGAACTGCCCGCGGCCCTGGAACGGGAACTCGGGGTACGGCAGCTCGCCCTCGCCGCCGACGCGGTGACCGCGTACGTCGGTGCGATGGGACAGCGTCCGGGCGCGGTCGTGGCGGGCGGCACGGGCCTGATCGCGCTGGGCACGGATCTGAGGGACTGGCGCCGCGCCGACGGCTGGGGGCACCTGCTGGGCGACAGCGGCGGCGGAGCCTGGATCGGGCGGGCCGGTCTCGACGCGGCCATGCGTGCCCACGACGGCCGGCGCGGCGGGTCCCCCGCACTGCTGGCCCGGCTGGAGGCGGTGTTCGGCCCGGCGCCGGAGCTGCCGGGGCTCCTGTATCCGCGCACCGACCGGCCTGCCGTACTCGCGTCGTTCGCCCCCGAGGTCGCGGCGTGTGCCGGTCAGGATCCGGTCGCCGCGGACATTCTGCGGGAGGCCGCCGGGCACATCGCGGCGGCGGCCGCGGCCGTCCACCCGAAGGCCGGACTTGACGACGATCCGTACGAAGTGGCCCTGGCGGGCGGCCTGTTCCGCATGGGCGAGGCACTGCTCGGCCCCCTGCGCGAGGAACTGTCCCGGCAGGTCCCGCAGGCACCGCTGGTCCCCGGTTCGGGTGATCCGTTGAACGGCGCACTGTCCATCGCACGCGCGTTGGCCAAGGGGGACCTGCGACTGCCCCACCATCCGGCACTGCTGTGCGTACTCGGTGACGGGCCTGCACAGTGACCTCGGACAGGCGTCGACAGAGCGGGACAGTCGGGCGTAAAGCCTCCCATCGGATAAAAGGGGACAGATGACGCCCGACTGGGCCCTCCCCGAACGGAGGGGCACTCAAAACCAGTAGCATGCGGCGCCATGAGCACCCCCACTGGGCCCGCTTCCGGCCTGCCTGTACGAATGCCGCGACCTCGCCAGTCCGGACGGCACCGCCGCCCGGAGCCCGTGGTCGCGCCCGAGGGCGCCGCCGCGCTCGTTCTCGCCGTTCCCGGTACCCCCACCTCGGCCACGCGGAGCCTGGCCGAGGACGTCATCAGCATCGCCCGTTCCGAGCTGCCCGGGCTGAACGCCCGGATCGGCTACCTCGACGGCGACGACGCCGAGTTCCCCACGCTCTCGGCCGTGCTCGCCGACAATGCCGCGGAGCGGATCGCGCGCTACGAGCAGGCGCAGGCCGCGGGCCGCGAGGTCGCCGAGCCCGAGGGTCCGTCCGCTGTCGTGGTGCCGCTGCTCGCGGGGCCGGACAGCGCCCTGATCCGGCGGATACGGCAGGCCGTGATGGACAGCGGTACGCAGGTGGAACTGACGGACGTGCTCGGCCCCCATCCGCTGCTGGCCGAGGCACTTCACGTCCGCCTCTCCGAGGCGGGTCTGGCCCGCGCCGACCGCGCCCGGCTCTTCACCGTGGCGACCGCCGCCGACGGCATCATCCTGGCCACGGTGGGTGGCGAGGAAGCCGTGCAGGCGGCCGGGATCACGGGCATGCTGCTCGCCGCCCGCCTGGCGGTTCCGGTGATGGCCGCGGCGCTCGACGTGGAGGGCTCCGTCGCCTCGGTGGCCGCGCAGCTGACGGGATCGGGATCGGCGCAGCTCGCCCTGGCCCCGTACCTCGTGGGCCCCGAAGTGCCCGAGGGGCTGCTCGACGCCGCGGCGAAGGAGGCGGACTGCGCCACTGCCCAGCCGCTCGGCGACTATCCGGCGATCGGCAAGCTCGTGCTCTCGATGTACATGACGGCGCTCGGCATCACGCCGGCCATGCCGCAGGGTGTTCAGGCACGCTGAACCGGATGCCGGGCGGGCCCCGGCCGCAGATCGTGTGCGAACGCCGGACGGACCGGGAGGAACCGGGTCCGTCCGGCGTTCGCGCTGTGCGGGGCGTGACAGGTTCTCAGGCGAAGACCACGCAGGACGCGGCGGGGGCGGTGAGTGATCCGGCTCGGCGCGGGACGCCGGTCTCCGGGTCGACGGCGAACCAGCTGACGTCCCCGGACCGCTCGTTGGCCGCGTAGAGCCACCGTCCGGTGGGGTCGAGCGCGAGATCGCGCGGCCAGTGTCCGCCGCAGTCCACGGTCGTGACCGGGGTCACGCTCCCGCCGGTCGCGTCGAGGGCCAGGACGGAGATGCTGTCGTGTCCCCGGTTCGCGGTCCACAGGAAGCGGCCGTCGTGCGAGACGACCACTTCGGACGGGTAGGTCACCGTGTCCGCCCCGATCTCCGTCCCCTCGGGCAGCACGGCCGTCTCGCCGATCGGCTCCAGGGTTCCCGCACCGGCGTCCCAGCTGCACACGGTGACGGTCGGTTCGAGTTCGTTCAGGACGTAGGCGTGGCCGCCCGCAGGGTGGAAGGCCAGGTGCCGCGGGCCGGTGCCCGGCCGGAGGAACGTCTCGCCGTGCAGGCGCAGCGCCCCGGTGGTGCCGTCGAGGGCGCAGATCCTCACGGAGTCGGTCCCGAGGTCCACACTGAGCACCCAGGTGCCCGAGGGGTCGGGCAGCACCTGGTGGGCGTGCGGGGCGCGCTGGCGGTCGGATACCGGGCCGCTGCCCTCGTGCGCGAGGACGGAGTCGACGGGGCCGACGGAGCCGTCCGACAGCACGCCGAGGGCGCTGACGCTGCCGGAGCCGTAGTTGGCGGTGAGCAGGTGGCCCCCCGTGCGTGCGAGGTGGGTCGGCCCCTCACCGTCCACGGGCTGCGTCCCGCCGATCAGCCGGGGCACGTCGTCCGTGACGTCGAGAGCCGCGGCGGCGCCGTGCTCGGTCTCGCTGACCGCGTAGAGCACCTTGCCGCCCGGCTCCGGCCCGTCCCCCAGTGCCAGGTACGACGGGTCGGGCACGATGTCCGTCGCGCCGAGGACGGACAGTTCCCCGGTCTCCCGGTCCACGGTGGCGGTGATGATTCCCCGCCCTCCCGCCGAGGTGAACGACCCGATGTATGCCCGCCCCGTGCCGTCTTCCCGGTCCGTCGTAGCGTGTGTCATCGCACTGCCCCTTTCCGGCCTTCCGCCGACCGAATCACGGCCCGCTTGCCGTCACGGTCTCCCTGGGGGCGACGGTAGCAGTCGACCGGTCAAGGTCTGGACCAGGGTTTCGATGCGTCGGGCGCGGGGACAGGAGCGGCTCAGGCACCGATCAGCGGGGCTCCCGGTGCGCTGCGCAGCGGTGCCGCGAGTTCGGCCAGCGCCCGTTCGAGGCCGTGGAGATGGGCGAGCGCGGGCTCCGTCGCGGCACTCCGCGGCGGGATGCCCGATACGTCCGCCCGTCGTTCCGGGTCCGGGGCGGTCAGTGCCTCGACGGACGTCTCGACGCGTCGGCACGCGGTAGTGAGGCGGACGTCGTGGGACGCTTCCGGGTCCGCGGCGACGGAGGCCAGTCCGCGCACCTCGTTCGCGCACGCGTCGAGGAGGGCGAGCACCTGCTCGGCTCTGGCCCTGCGGGCTCGCAGCGGGCTCAGCGGGTGCACCAGCGGCGCCAGCGACATCCGGACCCGGCCGAGCAGCACCTCCAGTTCGGCGATGCGGGGCGCGGGGTCGGCGTGCGGTGTGCCCGCGAGGCGGGCCGTCGCCTCCGCGATGCAGGCGTGCACGCAGCGCAGGGCCCGCTGGATCCACGCATCGGTCGTGGCGTGGGTGGTGACCGGCAGCACGAGGAGCACGGCGAGGGCCGCACCGAGTGCCCCGGCGGCCGTCTCCGTGAGTCGCAGCAGGAGCAGGGCCGGGTCGAGCACGCCGAGGAGCCCGTAGAGCGCTCCGGCCAGCACCGTGACGGAGAACATCATCCAGGTGTACGAGACCGCGGCGGTGTAGAAGATCCCGAAGACGCCGAGTGCGACGAGAACCGCGCTCGGTACGGCCGCCCCGTGCAGCGGCACGACGACGGCCAGGCCGACGGGAACGCCGATCAGCGTGCCGAGAACCCTGCGGAAGCCGCGCACCAGCGTCTCGCCGCGCGACGTGGTGTTGACGAAGGCCCACCACGTCGCGCCCACCGCCCAGTACCAGCGCTGTTCGGACAGGAGCAGCCCCGCCGCGAGGGCGACGGCCCCGCCGGCCGTCGCCTGGACGGCCTGACGTGTGGTCACCCGGGCCAGTCCCCGGCCGGGCACCGAAGCGGGCACGAGGGCGGGAGGGCGCCCCCGCTCGTAGCACCACAGTCCGAAGCGGACGGTCGACGAGGCGAGCAGGGAGAGGGCGACGGCTGCGTACAGCTCGGGGAGCTGGGCCGGCACTGTGTGGAGGAACTGGGTGGTGAAGAAGGCCATGAACGCGAAGACGCCCAGCGAATGGCCTCGCGGCCCCCACCGCCGCGCGTACACCCCCAGCCCCATGACGGCGAGGAACACCATGCTCCGCGCCACCGGACGGTCGTGCAGCAGTGCGGCGAGGGCGAGCACGGGGAACCCGACGACGGGCAGCAGCACCGTGGTGACCGCCTGGCCCCGCACCGTCGGGTCCAGCACCGTGAACAGGGCGAGCAGCGCGGCGAGCCCGCCGGTGATCGCCGCGACGAGCGAATGGCCCGCCAGCCCGCACACGGTGACGGCCAGGCCGATGCCGAGGACGGCCCGCAGACCGCTGCGCAGTCGCAGCCGCCCCGGATCCGGGGAAACGAACATCCTCTTCAGCACCGCATGCTCCCGTTTGCGCACCGGCCCCACACACACCGGCATGAAAAAGGCGCCGCGGAGATCCGCAGCGCCATCGACGGGACACATCACAGCACCCGCGCGGCCCGTGGCTCAACCGCCCGTTGATTGAGTGAGCCATTGGCCCATCCGAGAGGCGTCATGGTGTGCCATGAGTAGGCCAACGGACTGGAGCCGGTGTCCCCGGACGTCCCGGCCGTCCCACCGGATCGGCCCGTTCCACAAGGTGCGCCTCAGGCAGCGTCCCCGGCCTGACGCCGTTCGGCCGGGCCTCGTACGGCGGACAGGGACGCGGACGCCTCTCGCGCCTGCCGGTCCGCCACGCGTCGAGGCGTCGGCGGGCCCGGACGTCCCTTCCGCACGACCGCGCCCCCGCGCGGCGGTCGCCGCTGCTCGTATCCGCGGAACGCCGCCCAGCAGATCAGCAGCACCGCGGCGAAGACGGGCAGCCAGGCCAGGCGCGCGAGTATCCAGCCGGGGGTGTCGGGGGCGGTGTGCAGGCCGGGCAGCGGCCCGCCCGGCAGCAGGCCGACCGCGGTGACCGCGATCAGCGCGGTCTGATGCCACAGGAACACGGTCATCGCGGAGAGGTTCGTCATCGCCACCGGTGCCCAGAGCACTGGCCGGCGCAGGAGTCGGCGCAACGGGGCGAGGAGCAGCAGGGCCGCCCCGCACTGGGCGAGGCCGAAGGTGACCGCGGCCAGGGTCGGCGGGTCGAGGTTCGAGATCTTCTCGCCGGGCACTCCGACCATGGCGGCGGGGTAACCGGCCCACAGGACGAGTCCGGCGGTGGCGGCGGTGCCGCCGAGCAACAGGGTCCAGCCGGTCCTGCGGCCGCACAGTTCACCCCGTGCCCAGGCCGCCCCCAGGCAGTACGGAACCAGCCAGCCCGCCGGAACATTGATCCAGGCGAGGCCGGCGGATCCGTCCAGGCCGAACCGGTAGACGTCCGTGACCAGCACTACGGCGAACGGCCACAGCGGATGCAGTGCCGCCACCAGCGGCGTCGTCGCCGTCAGGGCCGCGAAGACCACCAGGAACCAGAGCGGGGACCATACGAGTCCGCACAGCGCACGCACGGTGTCCGGATCCGTGCCGGAGGCGAGCATCGCTCCCGCCGCCAGGGCCCACACGAGCAGCACGACGACCACCGGCCGCAGCAGCCGCAGCAGCCGTGCACGCAGCCACCGGCCGTAGCTTTCCCCGCGGGCGCGGGCGGAGGCATGGCTCCTGGCACCGACGTGTCCGCCGACCAGGAAGAAGACCGCAAGGGTCTGGAACACCCAGGAGACCGGGGCGAATTGCGGCATGTGGCGCAATGGGCTCGCACCGTACAGGGTGCCGCTGTCGGACACCATCGCGGTCACCAGCCAGTGGCCGAGGACCACTCCGGCGATGGCGAGCGCGCGCAGGGCGTCGACGGCCCGGTCTCGGTCGGCGGGAGTGGCGGAGTCGATCCGCCGGACGAGTTCACGCATGGCTGTCTCCGGGGGTTGTCGCGGACGGGCCGGTTCCGGCCACGATCCGGGCGATGTTCCGCAGTGGGACGGAGCCGGGCAGCAGATAGTCGCTGTGGCCGCCGTCGCCCGCGGCGAAGACCCGGGCGCCGAACGCCGGCGCGACCGGATCGGCGCCGAATCCGATGTCGGTGAAGGGCAGTCGGAGCTTCGTGTGCGGCACGTCGGCGATCCAGTCGTCGCCGCCGCGGCCGGCCCAGACGACGGCCCTCGCCCGCAGGCCGGCGGCGGTCCGGTATCCGGTGCCGGGGCTTCCGTACAGCACGATGTCCGCGACCCGCAGCCCGTGCGCGGCCCGGGCGCAGGCGACGGAGCCGTAGGAGTGGCACAGGAGGCTGGTCCTGGCCCCGGGTCTCAGTGCGCGCAGTTCGTCCACGAAGTGCCGCAGCGCGGGCGCGGCCTCAAACGCCCTTCCCGGCGTCAGCGCGGCCGGGCTCACCGTCGCCGGTGTCCGGTAGCCGAGCCAGGCGACGACGGCCGAGCGGTCGCCGAGTTCCTCGCGGAGCGCGGCGGCGCCGTTGCGCAGGCGCCAGTAGTGGTCGAGGTCGATGCCCGCGCCGGGCACCAGCACGGCGATCCGTTCGGCGCGGGACAGATCTCCGAACACTTCCGCGCCGCGGCCGCCGTCGCGGCCGTCGAACGAGAGGAAACGGCGTCCCGGCTCCGCCATGGCCGCCAGTGCGGCGGCCCGCCTGCGGTCGCCGTGGGCGGCGGCCACCCGCTCGGCGGCCCGGATGTCCGCCCGGGTCGCGGCATAGCGCTCGGCGAGGGCCGCGGGCGCGGCGATGCGCAGCGGGCCCCGGACGGCCGGAGCCGGAGCCGGTACGGCCGCCGGACCGGCTGCTCCCACCACGGGCACGGCCACCGAGGCGGCGACCGCCGCGGCGAGCACACCGCGGCGCAGGCGGGAACCGCGCGGAGGGGACGACATGACGGTGCTTCCTTCCGTACCCGATGGCCGTGGTGCCATCGGGTACCGAAGCTAGGGACGCGTGCCCGTAGTCGGCGTCCCACCGGAGCGTGAAACTCTTCCGTAGCTCCCGGGGACTACGGGTATGAGAGGAGCCTTCGCCGCGGTCCCGTTCGGACCCGCCGAACCGTCCGGCTCATCGGGACTGTCCGAACGATCCGGCACGTCCGGGCTGTCCGACCTGTCCGGCAAGGGCCCTGACGGGGCATTGGTACAGTCGCAGCCCGGATCGTTCTGGAGGAGGCCGACGGAGCCATGGCGGTGGACGCCCTCGACACCCGCATCCTGCGGTTGCTCATCGAGCAGCCGCGCACGAGCGTCCGGGAGTACGCGCGCATCCTCTCCGTCGCCCGGGGCACCCTGCAGGCCCGTATCGACCGGCTGGAGCGCAACGGGGTGATCACCGGCACGGGACCGGTCCTGTCCCCCGCCGCACTGGGTCACCCGGTGCTGGCCTTCGTGCACCTGGAGGTCACCCAGGGGCATCTGGACGAGGTCGGTGAGGCGCTCGCCGCGGTGCCGGAGATCGTCGAGGCGTTCTCGACGACCGGGGGCGGCGATCTGCTGGCGCGGGTGGTGGCCCGCGACAACGGGCATCTGGAGGATGTCATCCAGCGACTGATCCGACTGCCCGGAGTGGTGCGGACACGCACCGAGGTGGCGCTGCGCGAGCGGGTGCCGCACCGGTTGCTGCCGCTTGTCGAATCGGTGGGCGGCATGGCCGCGAACAGCGGGGCCGCCGCACCGGCGCAGGCGCCCAGAAGACGCTGACGCCCGCCCGTGCCCGGGTCGTCCGGTCCGTACCGGACGGCCTGAGGGAACCTCGGCGCCGGACGCGGCGGCCGTGTGCCGACGTCCCGCGCGAGCCCCGCGGGACCGCTCCGATCACGAGTGGGGTGCGCGGCGTGCCGTCGTGGTCCGGCGGCCCGATATCCTGATCACGCTGCGCGCCCCCCACCTCGTCCCGATCCGGTCGGGTCGCGGCCGTGGCAGTCCGAGCGGCCCACAATTCGAGATTGGTGCACAGGTGCTGGTAGCTGGTCGGTACCGCTTGACCTCCCCCATCGGCCGTGGCGGCATGGGCGAGGTGTGGCGTGCCGAAGACGAAGTGCTCGGCCGCGCGGTGGCCGTGAAGCTGCTGCTGGGCGACCACGCCGACGAGTCGTCCACGGCGCGGTTCCGGCTGGAGGCCCAGACCGCGGCGCGTCTGAGCCACCCTCATCTCGTGGCCGTGTTCGACTTCGGGGCCTGGGAGAACCGATTCTTCCTCGTGATGGAACTGGTCGAGGGCACCAGCCTGGGCAGTGTGCTCGCGACCGAGGAGCGGCTCGGCGTCGAGCGGGTCGCCCGCATCGCCGGCCAGGCCGCCGCAGGACTGGCCGCCGCCCACCGGCAGGGCATCGTGCACCGGGACATCAAACCCGGGAACCTGATGCTGGACGCCGAGGGGTCCGTGAAGATCGGCGACTTCGGCATCGCGCAGTTCGTCGACGACCCCTCCGCCGCACTCACCACCACGGGGCAGATCGTCGGCACCAGCCTCTATCTCGCCCCGGAGCGGGCGCTGGGCCGCACGGCCGGCTCGGCGTCCGACATGTACTCCCTCGGCTGCGTGATCTACCAATTGCTGCTGGGCGAGCCGCCGTTCCGCTCCGACACCGCGACCGCGACGCTCTATCAGCATGTCGACACGGCGCCCGTGCCGCTCAGGCAGCGCGGGGTCGACCTTCCGCCGGCCTTCGACTCCTACCTGTTGGGGCTGCTCGCGAAGCAGCCCGAGGAACGGCCGAGCGCCCAGCAGGTCGCCGACTGGTTCCAGAGCGACGCATGGCGGGGACAGCCAGAGCCCCTGCCCATGTACGCCCAACCGCCCGCTCCGGCGGCAACCGGCCTCCCCTACGCCCCGCCGGCCGTCCACCCGTCGGCGCCCGCTCCGGCACCCGGCGCGGGACAGGAGGCCGGGGGCATGGCCACGTACCGCCTGCCGCAGGCCGGCGGGCACCGCAAGCGGTCGGCGCCCGCGCCGGCCCGGCGGAGCACCAGTGCCCGTGCGGCGATCAGACGCCGGCCCCGGGTGGCCAGCGCCATCGCCGGCACGATCGCCTTCCTCGCCGCCGTGTACCTGGGGATGAACCTGTTCGCCCCGGACTCCGACACGTCGGGCACACCGGACACCGGCCCCACCACGCACACCGGGCCCGCGTCGCCGCCGGGACCCGGGGCGGACGGCGGGAACGGCGCAGGGACGGACAGCGGGAACGGCGACGGCGAGGACGAACAGGACTGAGCCGCTTCCCGCCGCCCGGGGCCGACGTTCACGTCGGGCCCCGGGCGCGGCAGTTGTGCGATCCCACCACCGGGGCTTGACCAAACTTGCCAAGTCCCGCGGCGGGCACCGCAGTTCGTTGACGAGGTCATGGCGACATGTGAGTGTTCGGTCGCTCGATCACGGGCGACGGCTACGCGGGCTGTCCAAGCGGAGGCGTCACCGTCCGCCGCTGCCCGTGGTCGAGGCCCCCGACTCAAGGAGCCTCGATGAAACGCAGACCGTTGACGGCCGGGACAACCCTGGCCGTCCTCGCCGGAATGCTGGTCGTCACCGGCGGCCAGACCGCTTCCGCCGAACCCTCCCCACCCGCACCGACCGCGCTCCAGGCCGCGGTGTCGGCGGCCGACCGGGCCGCCGCCAGCGGCCTCGACACCCTGGCGAAGGGTCCCGACGAGCGCTACGAGCGCCAGATGGTGACCCCCTGGGTCAAGGGCATGTACTCGGTCGCGTACCAGCGCACCTATCGCGGCCTGCCGGTCGTCGGCGGGGACGCCGTCGTGATGGCCGACTCCCGCGGCCGGGTGCGCGGCACCCAGTCGGCCCTCCCCCGGCAGATCAACGTACCGACCACCCCCACCGTCTCCGCCGCGAAGGCCGAAGCCGTCTCGCGGAAACGACTCGCCACCGTCGAGCGGGTGGAATCGCACCGCCTGGTGGTGCGCGCCTCGGGCCGAACCCCGCGCCTGGCCTGGGAGACGGTGCTCGCCGGACGCACCGCCAAGGCCCCCAGCCGCCTGCACGTCTTCGTCGACGCGGGCACCGGCAAGGTGCTCGACAGCTACGACGACGTCAGGGCCGGTACCGGCAACAGCCAGTGGAACGGCCCGAACCCGCTGACCATCGACACCACCGCGTCGGGCGGCAGCTACTCGCTGCGCGACCCGAACCGGCCCGGACTGAGCTGCGCCGACTACGGCACCGGTGGCGTCTTCACCAAGTCGAGCGACTCCTGGGGCACCGGAAACGCCTCCAGCAAGGAGACCGGCTGCGTCGACGTCATGTGGGCGGCCCAGCACGAGTGGAACATGCTCAAGGACTGGCTCGGCCGCAACGGGCACGACGGCAACGGCCGCAGCTGGCCGGTCAAGGTCGGCCTGAACGACGTCAACGCCTACTGGGACGGCACCTCGGTCTCCATCGGCCACAACAACGCCAACCAGTGGATCGGCGCGATGGACGTGGTGGGCCACGAGTTCGGCCACGGCATCGACCAGTACACGCCCGGCGGCGCCAACCACGAATCCGGTCTCGGCGAGGCCACCGGCGACATCATGGGAGCGCTGACCGAGGCGTACGCCAACGAGCCTGCCCCGTACGACGACCCCGACTACACCGTCGGCGAGAAGATCAACCTGGTCGGCAACGGTCCGATCCGGGTGATGTACAACCCGTCGCAGACCGGCGACCCGAACTGCTACAGCTCCTCGATACCCAACACCGAGGAGCACGCCGCCGCCGGACCGCTGAACCACTGGTTCTACCTGCTGGCCGAGGGCTCCAACCCGGGCGGCGGCAAGCCGTCCAGCCCGACGTGCAACAACTCCGCGGTCACCGGAGTCGGCATCCAGAGCGCGGGCAAGGTGTTCTACGGCGGCATGCTGCTCAAGACGAGCGGCATGACCTACAAGCGCTACCGCACCACCACGCTGACCGCAGCCAAGAGCCTCGACGCGAGCTGCGCCCTGTTCGACCGCACCAAAGCGGCCTGGGATGCCGTCGGCATCCCCGCCCAGAGTGGTGACCCGACCTGCACGAGCAGCGGCAACAACGACTTCACGCTGTCCCTGGACCCGTCGTCCGGTTCCCTGAAGCCGGGCGGTTCGGTGACGGCGACGGTGCGCACCACGGTCAGCTCGGGGAACGCGCAGGCGGTGCAACTGTCGGCGAGCGGACTGCCCAACGGTGTCACCGCCTCCTTCAGCCCCGCCTCCGTGCAGTCCGGGGCGTCCTCGACGATGACCGTGTCCGCGACGTCCGCCGCCGCGCCCGGCTCCTACACCTTCACGGTGAAGGGTGACGGCGCCCAGAGCCACACCGCGCAGTACACCCTGACGGTGAACGACGGCGGCGGCACCCCCGGCGGCAGCGCGCCGGACATCGATGTCGCCGCCGTGCAGGCCCACCTGACGCAGCTGAACACCATCGCCTCGCAGAACGGCGGCAACCGCCGGGCCGGCAGCGCCGGTTACACCGCCTCGGTCGCCTATGTGAAGGGCAAGCTGGAGGCGGCCGGTTACACCGTCTCCGAGCAGACCTGCACCAGCTGCACGTATCAGGGCAACAACCTGATCGCCGACTGGCCGGGCGGCCCGTCCGACCAGACGACCATGTTCGGCGCCCACCTGGACGGCGTCTCGGCCGGGCCCGGCATCAACGACAACGGCTCGGGCTCCGCCGTCCTGCTGGAGAACGCGCTCGCCCTGGCCAAGGCGAACCCGACGATGACCAAGCACGTCCGCTTCGCCTGGTGGAACGGCGAGGAACAGGGACTCCAGGGGTCGAAGTACTACGTCCAACAGCTCACCGCCGCCCAGCGCAGTGCCATCAAGGCGTACTACAACTTCGACATGGTCGCCTCGACCAATGCCGGCTACTTCATCAACAATGTCAACTCGGCCGCCTCGGCGCCGATGAAGGCGTACTGGGACTCCCTGAACCTGGCCCCGGAGGAGAACGTCGAGGGACAGGGCCGGTCCGACGACTACTCCTTCCAGCAGGGCGGCATCGCCACCTCGGGCTACGCGACGGGGGCCGGCGACACCAAGACGGCCGCGCAGGCCGCCAAGTGGGGTGGCACAGCGGGCCGTTCCTACGACTCCTGCTACCACTCGGCCTGTGACACCACGGCCAACATCAACGCGACGGCGCTCGACCGCAGTGCCGACGGCGTCGCGTACACGGTGTGGAAGACCTCCGTCGGCAGCACTGCCCCGGCCGACGACTTCTCGGTCTCGGTGAACCCGGTCTCGGGCAACGTCCAGCCGGGCGGCTCGACCACCACGACCGTGTCGACCGCGACCACCACGGGCTCCGCCCAGCCGGTGAAGCTGACCGCCTCGGGCGCGCCGAGCGGCGTCACCGTCTCGTTCGCCCCGGCCTCCGTGCAGTCGGGTACGTCCTCGGCCATGACCGTCTCCGTCGGCGCCCAGACCGCGGCGGGCACGTACACCCTCACGGTGACCGGCACCGGTACGGCCGCCCACAGCACCACGTACTCGCTCGTCGTCGGTGGCGGCGGCACCTGCCAGGCGCGTCAGGCCGTCGCCAACGGCGGCTTCGAGGAGGGTGTCGCGCCCTGGACCCAGACGGACGGTGTGATCAACAACCGGACGTCGGAGAAGCCGGCGCACGGCGGGGCGTACATGGCCTGGCTCGGCGGCTGGGGCTCCACGCACTCCGACACCGTCTCGCAGTCCCTGACCGTGCCGTCGGGCTGCTCGACGTACAAGCTGTCGTTCTACCTGCGCACCGACACCGACGAGGCGGCGGGCGACCCGGCGTACGACACGCTCACCGTCAAGCTCGGTTCTCAGACGCTCGCCACGTACTCCAACGTGGACGCCATGAGCTCCTACGTCCAGAAGACCTTCGACGTCGGCGCGTTCGCCGGGCAGACGGTCGCCCTCGGGTTCACCAGCAGCGAGGACGCCTACCTGCAGACCAGTTTCGTCGTCGACGACGTGACGCTGAACGCGAGCTGACCGTGCGTCAATGACCGGCCGGGGCGGGGCGTGTGCGTACATGCCCCGCCCCGGGCCGTTCAGCGGACGACGGCCGCCAGCCTGCGCAGGAACGCGTCGGCCTCCGGGCCGGCCCCGCGTCCGACGGCCAGCCTGCTGTGCAGGCCGCGCAGTTCCCGGCCGAGCAGCGTCGCGGCGGACACCTCGGTGGTGTCCAGCACGGGTCCGGCGATGGCGAGTGCCGTCTGCGGGTCCCTGGCGCAGGCGTGGGCGTCGGCCATCCGTACCGTGAACAGCGTCCGCGCCGAATGCATCCCGGGCGGGAGCAGTTCCAGCGCGCTGCGGGCCGCCGCGGCCGCGCGCAGGGCCAGCCGACGGTCCCCGGTCGCGGCCGCGAGGTCCCGCAACGCGCCCGCGGCACCGGACTCCACCCGCAGGCGCACCGAGGCCACGGACAGCCAGGGCGCCTCCGCCTCGTCCCGCTCGCCCACCCGGTCCATCTGCGACCAGGCGCGCTCGACGTGCCGCAGGGTCTGGCGTGCGTCGCCCCGCACCGCGTGCCCGCGCGCCAGGTACAGATCGCTCAGTGCCCCCGCCCAGTACCGCCCCGCGGCGGCCTGCCGGATCGCTCCTCCGTAGGAGAGTGCGGAGGGGCCGTCGCCCTCCAGCCGTGCCAGGGTGCTCATGTCGCTGAGCGCGGCCACCTCCGTTCCGACGTGACCGGCCAGGCCCGCCCAGACCAACGACCGGTCGAGCCAGGCCATCGCCGTGGCGTTGCGGCCCCACTGGAGCCGCAGGCAGCCCGCCGACTGCGCGTACTCGGCGGCCAGCGGCGCGAGTTGGCGGTGGTACGGCGCGGCGGGGAGGGCCATCCAGCGCAGCATGGCGTGCAGCGTGCGTTCGACCACCGCGGTCGCCCCGGGCCAGGCCCGTTCCTCGTCGGCGCGCAGGCACACGGCGAGGAGCACCGTCAGGGCGTGCACGGTGTCGACGTCCAGCGGCGGGTACGGGACGGCGGCCGGGTCCAGTTCGCAGAACGCCGAGTGCAGCGCGACGACATCGGCGAGCGCGGGCACGGCACAGCCGTCACGGCCGTGGACCGGGCACACCAGCCCGTACGAGGGCAGTCCGGTGGGCGGGACGATGTCCGACGGCAGCGGGGAGAGCAGATCGCCGCCCATCGGTTCTCCGGGCAGGGGCCCGGTGCGCCCGGGAACCGTGGCGCCGCGCGCGGTCCCGCCGTCCCTCGCCCCGCCCGGCGCCTCGGCCTCCGCCGCCTCGCAGGCGTCGAGGAGGTCGCCGCCGGCCGTGAGCAGGTCGTCCAGTCGGCGGGCGAGCGGCAGCGGCGTCTTGCGAGTGCCGTGCTCCAGCTTGCTGATGGCGGTGTGGTCGTAGCCGACACGGGCACCCACCTGGGCCTGGGTGAGCCCGGCACGCCTGCGCCACCGACGCAGCCGGGTTCCGAAGGCCCTCCACACCTCCGCGGTACGGGCGTCCGGTGCGGCGCCCACGCCTTCGGTCACCCGGAACTCCGCAGGACCGCGCGGGACGCCCCTCCCGTGCCATGTTCATGGCTCATGGCGGGAGGATAGCGAGCACGTGCGCGCGTTGTCCCCGTTGCGGCGGGAACATGACGCCTTCGCGCTCCCGGTGCGACGCGCCCCGCCGTGAACCGCGGCGTCCCGGCGGCCGGTTGCGGGGCATCGCACGCCGCCCCCGGTCGGCTCGTTCCGGTCGAAGACGGCCCGCACACGCACCCCGTCCGCACAACTCCCTTGTGAAAATCGGGGGTTGAAGCGCCCTGCGTCGCATGAAAGGGCAGCTCGCCGGGCATAGGGACGGTACCCGAGTGGAGGTGGTGGCAATGGGCCGCATCAGGATCGTCCGACGTCCGCAGTCGCCGTCGAGGCCGCACCCGCTCGACCTCCGGACCCCGTCCGGGCGCCCGCTGCCGTACTGACCGCGTCGCGGTCGCCCGCGGCGCACGGCGTCGGCCCGTTCGCGCATCCGTACCCCGAGGAAAACCGCGGCGTGGAGGGTGCGCTCGACCGGACCGTTCCCGGTGGGATTTCGCGTACCGGCCCCGGTCGGCGCTTTCTGGCGTAGCCGGTGGGGCGTGAAGGACTTCTCGCGCCCGCCCCCGACCGGCCGGGAGCACGTTCATGGATTTCGTACTGCTGGGTCTTCCCCAGGAACCCGCGGGCGGCATCGCGGGCCGGGCAGCCGATCTCGTCGACACCATGGGGGTCCGGGCGCCGGACTCGCCATCGCCCCGGAGAACCTCTTCCCGCCGCTGCCCAGCGAGGTCATCCTTCCGCCGACCGGAATCGCGGCGGGTCAGGGGGGCGTCGGGCCGGCCTCGGCACTCACCTGGACCACACTCGGATCGGCGGTGGGCGCGGTGGCCCTCCACCGGATCGGACTCCTCCTCGGACGCACCGACGCGGCCATCGCTCAGCACCTGCACCTCTCGGTCGGTTCGGTCGAGAAGCATCTCGACTCCGTCCTCGACGAACTCGGCCTGACGCGCACCACCGGATACGGCAGGCGAGTGCCGGCGGTCCTGCGGAATCCGGAGTCGTGGGCACGGCGGAAGGGCGGCGTCCACGACCTCCCCGTACGGCGGTTGACGCCACGTCGGCAGGTCGTCGGGCGGCGGGCCCCGTTCCGCAGCGGCCTCCCCTGATCGATGATGATGTCCAGGGCCCGCCGTCCTCGGGACGGCACCGGCCGTCCCAGGATCAGGAAGAGGGGTTCCCGATGAGCGAAACGACGCCGGACCGGTCCGGGCCGGACGAACGCGCCGTTCCCGGCCGGGGCGAGGAGGCCCAGGTGATCGTGGTGGGGGCGGGACCGGCGGGCTCGGCCGCGGCCTTCCATCTCGCCAGGGCGGGGGTCGACGTGCTTCTCCTGGAGAAGTCGCGCTTCCCCCGGGAGAAGGTGTGCGGGGACGGTCTGACGCCGCGGGCGGTGTACCAGCTCATCAGGATGGGCGTCGACATCTCGGCGCCGGGGTGGACCCGCTCGCGCGGGATGCGCTGGATCGCCGGGGATCACCGGGTGCACATCGACTGGCCCTCGCTCGGCCGCTACCCGGACTTCGGACTCTCGCGCAGCCGGCACGACTTCGACGACATCCTGGCCCGGCACGCCGTGGCCGCCGGTGCCCGCCTGCGCACCGAGGTCAAGGTGACCGGTCCGCTGACCGACCGGTCCGGCCGGGTCACCGGCGTCACCGCCACGACCGGGACGAAGGAGTCCCTGACGTTCCGCGCACCGCTCGTCGTCGCGGCCGACGGCGCCTCGGCCCGTCTCGCCCTCGCCCTGGGCCTGCAACGCGACAGCCGTCGGCAGATCGCGACCGCCGCCCGCCGCTACTACCGCAGCCCGGATCGTTCCCGGGAGGAGTACCTGGAGCTGTGGGCCGACCTCCGCTTTCCTGACAGCGATCACTATCTGCCCGGATACGGCTGGATCTTCCCCATGGGCGACGGGCGGGTCAACGTCGGTCTCGGTGCGCTGCCGCACCGGCGGCACGGCAAGGCCGATCTGCGCGCGGCCCTGGACCGGTGGCTGTCCCGCACCCCGCACGCGTGGGGGCTGCGCGAGGAGAACGCCGAGGGTCCCGTCCGGAGCGCGGCACTTCCGCTGGGGTTCAACCGTCACCCGCTCTACACCCGCGGGCTTCTCCTCGTCGGCGATTCCGGCGGCATGATCAGTCCGTGGAACGGCGAGGGCATCGGTCAGGCCATGGAGGCCGGCGAGGTCGCGGCCGAGACCGCCACGCTCGCGCTCGCGCTTCCCCGCGGGCCCGGGAGGGAGCGGGTGCTGCACGGCTATCCCGTCGAGATGAACCGCCGCTGGGGGCGCTACTACCGCCTCGGCAACACGGCGGCCGATCTCGTCTTCGGCCGGTCCGGGTTCCAGCCGGTGCTCAACCGCTACGTCATGGGGTCGCCGTTCCTGCTCAACGCCCTGGCCCGGCTGCTGACCAACCTCACGGACCGGCCCTCGCGCGATCTGACCGACCACCTGCTCAACGGCGTGATGCGTGTCGTACCGGAACCGCAGGTACGGCGGGTGCGCTGAAGTCCTCCGGGCGGCGCCGCACTCCCCCGCGGCCCCTGCCCGACGCCGCGCGCCGGTCCACCGCGGACGGCGGACCGGCCCTCAGGACCGGCGGCGGGGTTTTCCGCGCCCGGCGCCGCCGGATGCGCCGCGTGCGCTCCGGCCGCCCGACCCGCCCGCGGCGGGCTTGCGTCGCGCGGTGCCCGAGCCCGGCTGCCTGCCCTTCTGCTGCTTGTCCTTCGACTGCCTGCCCTTCTGCTGCTTGTCCTTCGACTGTGCCGAGGGCCTGGGACGCCCCCGGGTGCTGTTGACGGTCCGCCCGCGGACGATCCCGATGAAGTCCTCCACCAGGTCGGTGGTCTCCTCCTCCGGCCACGACAGCGCGACGCGCGACTGGGGGGCGTCGGACACCGTCCGGTAGGTGAGGTCCTTGCGGTGGTGCAGGCGTGCGAGCGACTGCGGAACCACGAGGAGCCCCACCCCCGCCGCCACCAGCTCGACGGCGTCCGCCGTGGTGGCGGGACGCTCGATCGCGGGCCGCCCCGGCAGCCGTTCCCATACGAGGGTGTCATCGAGCGGGTGCAGCACGATGTCGTCGGCGAGCTCCTCGACGGACACCTCGTCCACCGTGGCGACGACGTGGTCCTTCGGGACCACCACGACCGTCGTCTCCGTGTAGAGCGGGATCGCGCTCAGGCCCGCCCGGTCGGTCGGCAGCCGCAACAGGCCGGCGTCGGCCCCGCCGTCGCGCAGCGTGTCGGCCGCCTCCGCGGCGGGCACACCGACGAGGGCGAGCGGGACATCGGGCTGCCGCTCGTTCCAGATCCGCACCCACTTGGCGGGCGTCACCCCTGGGACGTACGCGAGCCGGAACGAGGGGGATTCTTCCGAGCTGGTCACCCGGCCAGGTTACCGGCCCTGGTCAGAGGTGGTGCACATGCTCGATACCCTTGACGCCATGACGTCGCACAAGACCGCCCAGACGATGAAGCCCGCGACCGCGGCGAAGAAGCTGGGTGTGTACCTAGAGGCCACCCCCGCGGAGTTCCGGGAGGGTGTCGTCTCGCGCACCGAGCTCGACGCGCTGCAGTCCGATCCGCCCGAGTGGCTGCGCGAACTGCGACGCGACGGACCGCACCCCCGGCCCGTGGTCGCGGCGAAGCTGGGCGTCTCCATCTCGGGCCTCGCCCGGGGCGGGATCACCGATGCCCTGACCACGGTGCAGATCGAGGCGCTGAAGCAGGAGAGCCCCGAATGGCTCCTGCGGGAGCGCGCCACGCAGGCGGAGGTCCGGAAGGAGGCGGTGCGCATCAAGGAGAAGCAGGCCCAGAAGGCCAAGGAAGCGGACCGCGGTGGCGAGACCCGCGAGTCGCGCGCCTGACCTCTTCCGTCTCCTCCCGGTCCTCCCCCACCGGGCATGTGCCTCCACCCGCCCCGGCGCCCACGCCGGGGCGGTTTTGTCGTCGGGCCCGTAGCCGTGGTCCGGCGGCCGGTTGGAGCCGGGGTGTCGTTCCGGCGGCCCGTCGCCCGTGTGCCGGGCGGCACGGTTATCGCTCACGGCCCGACCGGGCGGCCCCGATGCCGTCGCGCCGGGCGCCGCACCCCGCCGGGGACGACTTCTCGTGCGCCCCGACACCCTCCCGCGCCCCGGTCGCCGTCCGCCCTCGGCACGATCACCCATTTGGAATACCATTTCGTCATGACCCATGTGACTCTGACGAACGTCCGCCCCTGGGGTGCGGAACCCGCGGACATCGTGATGTCCGGCGCCGAGATCGTCGCCGTCGTCCCTGCCGGCCGCGCGAGCGACGACGGTGAGCGTGTCGACGGCAGCGGGTTCCTGGCACTGCCCGGCCTCGTCAACGCCCATGCCCACGTGGACAAGAGCTGGTGGGGAAAGCCGTGGGTCTCCTACGCCGGCGAGGCCACCACGCAGGGCCGCATCGCACATGAACGCGCCATGCGGGACGGTCTCGGTATCCCGAATGCGGAATCGACCACCGCGGTGCTCCGCGAGTTCCTCCGGCACGGAACGACGGCGGTGCGCACGCACGTGGACGTCGACCTCGGTGTCGGGCTCCGGGGCATCGAGACCGTCCGTGAAGCGGTGGACGCCCTCGACGGTGCGATCGAGGTGGAGATCGTCGCGTTCCCGCAGGACGGCGTGGTGCGCCGCCCGGGCGTGCTGGACCTGCTCGACCGGGCGGCCGGGGCGGGGGCGACGAGCATCGGCGGAATCGACCCGGCGTCCATCGACCGTGATCCGGTCGCCCAGCTCGACGGCCTGTTCGCCGTCGCCGAGCGTCGCGGGGTGGGGCTCGACATCCACCTGCACGACGGCGGGGAACTCGGGGCCTTCCAGTTCGAGCTCATCATCGACCGCACCCGGCGTTCCGGCCTGCACGGCAGGGTGACGATCTCCCACGGCTTCGCTCTCGGGGAACTCCCGGCGAACCGGCAGCAGGAACTGCTCGACGGTTGCGCGGAGGCCGGCATCGCCTGGACGACCGTGGCACCGCCCCGTACCGCCCCGCTCCCCTGGCGCGGGATGCGGGACCGCGGCGTGCCGATCGGTCTCGGAACCGACGGAATCCGCGATCTGTGGTCGCCGTTCGGCGACGGCGACCTGCTGCGCGTCGCACTCGGTTTCGCACGCCTGCACGGGCTGCGCACCGATGAGGAACTGGCCCACGCGGTGGAGCTGGCCTCCACCCGCGCCGCCGGCTTCGTGCACCGCGAGGTCCACGGCATCGCGGCGGGAGCACCCGCCGACATCGTCCTGGTGGACGCCGAGAACGTCCAGGACGCCCTCGTGCGCACCCCGCGACGGCAGCTGGTGGTCTCCGGCGGCCGGATCGTCGTCCGGGACGGCGAACTCCAGGTCTGAGACCGACGCCCCGACGTCGGTTCCCGGAACGTGCTCCGCGGGCTCCGGGACTTCGGCGGCCCGCGGTTCGTCGGCGGGCCGCCGCGCACGGCGGTGTGCGCGCGGCCCCCGGTCTCCGCACCGACGGTCTCCGCGGCATCGGGGACGCGGCCCCAAGGCGGTTCCGGCCCGCGGGCGTTCGACTCGTGCGGGACTCCGGCGGGCGTCCGGAGGAGTCAGGGCTTGCGCGCCACCCCGGCGTACATGTTCGTCGTGGTGTCGGGCAGTTCCTCGCCGGCCGGGGGCCGCCAGGACGTCATCGGGACGATGCCGGGTTCCAGCAGTTCCATGCCCGTGAACAGCCTCTCGACCTCCGCGTGGTCGCGCAGGTACATGGGGATGCCCCGCTCGGTGTACTCGCGTGCCAGGGCCTTTGAGCCCGGCGCCAGGTCGGCCGTGGCCAGAGTGACCGCCACGTGGCTGCCGGGGGCGAGCGGCTCCATCAGCGTCTCGATCAGGCCCTGCGCGTCCGCGACGAACTGCAGCATGGCGATGACCGTCACGGCGACGGGCCGGTCCAGGTCGAGCGCCCGGTGCAGGGTGGGATCGGAGAGGAGGGCGTCCGGGGTGTTCATGTCGCTCTGGATGTAGGCGGTCCGGCCCTCGGGAGTGCTCCGCATCAGCGCGTCGGCGTGCGCCAGGACGACCGGGTCGTTGTCGACGTACACGATCCGGGCCTCGGGGGCCACGGCCTGCACGACCTGGTGCAGATTGGGTTCGGTCGGAATGCCGGTGCCTATGTCGAGGAACTGGCGCATTCCGGCCTCCGCGGCCAGCCAGCGGGCCATGCGGCGCATCGCCGCGCGGTTCGCCAGCATGCTCGTCCGCAGCCCCGGCCAGGCCCGGAGTGACGCCTCGGCCGCCCGGCGATCCACCTCGTAGTGGTCCTTGCCACCCAGGATGCAGTCGTACACGCGTGCCGAATGGGCCCGGCTGCCGACCCGTTCGGCCTCCTGCTGGTTCATACTCCACCGCCTGAATCGTTGTCGGTCTCCGTGCGTGGTCAGCGTCACGGACGATACCTGTTCGGTCGATCGCACGGTCCACGCGCGGTGCCCGGTGGGGGACTTGGGGTTCGGTGGCGCGATTCCAGGGCGTCCGTCCGCCCTCCGGAGACGCGTGGCACATCCTCGCGCCCCGCGCCATCCGTTGCGGAATCGGTGACATGTGTTGCCGGCACCGGGACGGAGGATGTGGGATGGGGGCATGGACGCGCGCCCCCCGACCGACGAGGTCTCCCCCATCGCCGACACGCTGGCCCGGGTCGGTCCCCGCCTGAGACACATCCGCACCCGGCGCGGCCTGACCCTGACGGCACTGGCCGAGACCACGGGCATCTCGAAGAGCACGCTCTCGCGGCTGGAGTCGGGGCAGCGCCGCCCGAGTCTGGAGCTGCTGCTGCCGATCGCCCGAGCCCATCGGCTGCCGCTGGACGAACTCGTCGGTGCGCCGGAGGCGGGTGATCCGCGGATCCGGCCGAGGCCCCGCGTGCACAAGGGGCGCACGGTGGTTCCCCTGACCGCCCGACCCGGCCCGCTGCAGGCGTGGAAGTCGGTCATCCCGGCCGAGCAGAACCGGCCCGAACCGTGCGCGCACGAAGGTTACGAGTGGCTGTACGTCCTGTCCGGGCGGCTGCGGCTGGTCGTGGGCGACCGCGATCTGGTCCTGGAGCCGGGCGAGGCCGCCGAGTTCGACACCCGGCTGCCGCACTGGTTCGGTGCCGCGGGCGAGTCGCCGGTGGAGGTCCTCAATCTGTTCGGCCGCCAGGGCGAGCGGATGCATGTGCGTGCCAGGCCTCGCTCCCGGACGGAAACGGATTCCTGAACGGCGCCCGGCGCGATGTCCCGGGCATCGGGCGGGACGGGTCGGAGGTTCGCCGGGCGCTGCGTTCAGCCGTCGACGAGGTCCCGGGCGGCCCGCACGATGTGGGCGCGGGAGATGCCCGCGGCGTCGAGGAGTTCGGCGGTGGTCCCGGACCCCGGCATGTTGCGCACGGCGAGGTGGACGAGAGCGGGGGCGAGCCGCTGCGCGGCCAGTGCGGACAGCACGGCCTCCCCGACGCCTCCCTCGGGGTGGTGGTCCTCCACGACGACCAGCGCGCCGGTCTCCCGGACGGCGAGCGCCAGTACGTCGAGGTCCAGGGGTTTGACGGAGTACAGGTCGACGACGCGTGCGGCGATGCCATCGGCGGCCAGCAGTTCGGCGGCGGCGAGGCATTCGTGGAGGGTGACCCCGGCGCCGACCAGGGTGACCCGGTCGGCGCCGCTCGTGCGCAGGGTCTTGGAGCCGCCGACGGGGAAGGTCTCGTCGGGGTCGTAGAGGACGGGATAGGCGCCCCGGGTGGTGCGCAGGTAGGAAATGCCGTCCAGATAGGCCATGGAGGCGGTCAGGGCCGCGGTCGATGTGGCGTCGCAGGGGTAGAGGACGGTGGAACCGTGCACGGCCCTCATCATGGCGAGGTCCTCCACACCCATCTGGGAGGGTCCGTCCGCGCCGATCTCGACACCGCAGTGGGTTCCGCACAGGCTCATGGAGATGTCGGAGACCGCCGCCATCCGGATGAAGTCGTGGGCCCGGGTGAGAAAGGCCGCGAAGGTGGTGGCGTAGGGGCGGTAGCCGCGTGCGGCCATGCCGACCGCGGTGGCGATCATCTGCTGCTCGGCGATGTAGGTCTGGAAGTACCGCTCGGGGTGAGCCTTGCCGAAGTCCTCCGCGTGGGTGGAGTTGCCCACCTCGGCGTCCAGGGCGACGATGTCGGGCCTGGCACCGATGGCGGCGAGCGCCTTGCCGAACGCCACGCGGGTGGCGACGACCTCGCCGGGCCGGAACCGCGGCAGCTCGACCCGCACGGGGACGGCCGGGGCGGCGGCGGGGGCCGCGGGCGGCAGGGGGCCGCGGACGGTGAGGTGGCGTACGCCGCCCAGTTCGGCGACGGCGCGTGCGGCGAGCTCGTCGGGCAGTGCCTTGCCGTGCCATCCCTCGGCGTCCGCGACCTCGGAGACGCCCCGGCCCTTGACGGTCCGGGCGACGACGACGGTGGGGGCCTGTCCGTCGGCCGCGACGGACAGCGCCCGTTCGATGTCCGCGAGGTCGTGGCCGTCGGCGACGACGGCCCGGCAGCCGAACGCCTCGGCCCGGCGGGCGTAGGCATCGGTGTCCCAGCCCAGTTCGGTGGGGCCGCGCTGGCCGAGGCGGTTGACGTCGATGATCGCGACGAAGTTCGCCAGCCGGTGACGGCCCGCCTTGTCCAGGGCCTCCCACACGGACCCCTCGGTCGTCTCGCTGTCGCCGCACAGCACCCACACACGGTACGGACGACGCTCCAGATCGCGTCCGGCGAGCGCGATGCCGACCCCGTACGCGATGCCCTGGCCCAGCGAGCCGGTGGCGACGTCCACCCAGGGCAGCACCGGGGTGGGGTGGCCCTGGAGGCGGGCTCCGGCACGCCGGTAGGTGGTCATCAGCTCCTCCTCGCCGATCGCGCCCGCGGCGAGGAACATCGCGTAGAGCAGCGGGGAGGCGTGTCCCTTGGAGAAGACCAGGTGGTCGTTGGCGGGATTTCCGGGGTCCTGCCAGTCGTAGCGCAGATGGCGGGTCATGAGGACGGCCATCAGATCGGCCGCGGACAGGCTGGAGGTCGGATGGCCGGAACCGACGGCGGTACTGGCCCGGACGGAGTCCACGCGCAGTTGCTGGGCCAGTTCGCCTACCTCGTCCAGACCGCTGTCCGGCCCGAGCACGACGGCGTGGGTGTTCTCGGCCGTCATCGCGGCCTCCTCTCGTCCGGGCCACCGGTGTTCCCGGGCCGGGCCTCGCCCTCGACACCCGTGCGGGCCGGCCGTCGGCCCGCGCCGCGGCTGTCCGGGGGGTGCTGGGGCGGGGGCACGGTGCCGTGCCCCTCGCCGACCGTATGCCGACGGCGCGGGGGCCGCGATTCAGGCGCGTGCCGCTCCGAGGGTGCGGTCCAGGAGTGCCAGCAGCGCCGTCCAGTGGCGTTCGTCCGCGGTGCGGTCGTAGGCGGCGGTGTCCGCCTGGGTGAATCCGTGGTGCGCCCCGGCGTAGACCTCGCCTCGATGGCGTACCCCCGCAGCGGTGAGGGCCTCGTCGAGGTGGGCGATCTGGTCCGGGGGCAGCGCGGGGTCCTGGTCGGCATGGCCGAAGTACAGCTCCGCGGTGATCCGGTCGGCGAGCAGGTGCGGGCTGTCGTCGGCTTCGGTGGCCAGCCGTGCGCCGTGGAAACCGGCCGCCGCCGCGACCCGGTCCGGGTACGTTCCGGCGGTGCGCAGGGCGAGGCCGGCGCCCATGCAGTAGCCGGTGAGACCGACCGGCCCGTCGGTGGCCACCGGGCACTTCGCCAGCCAGTTCAGGTACGCGTCGGCGTCGCTCATCGCCGCTTCGGGGGTCAGCGACCGCAGGATCGGGCCGAGGCGTTCGAAGATCTCCGGGCGCCGGGCCGGATCGATGAAATCGGGCAGTTCCACGACCGGCGCCCGGCCGTGGCGGTGGAAGACGTTGGGGACCAGGACGGTGTAACCGGCTCCGGCGAGCCGGTCGGCCGTCCTTCGCAGCTGCGGGCGCAGTCCGAAGGCGTCCATGTAGAGGAGGACCGCGGGGTGCGGCTCCCCGTCGTCCGGATGGACCAGGTAGGCGTCGGCGACGCCGTCCTGCGTGCTGATGTCCACGGACGTTCCGTGCACGGCGGTCATGGGCGGTTCCCTTCTCTCGTCCGCGGTCCTTCCGCGCCCGGACGGGAGCGGCTCGCGGCGGTGGACCGGCGGTGGTGAATGTCGCGGTGAATGGCGGGTCGGGGGGCGTGCGGGCGCCGTCCGGACCGGCACGGGCGACGACGACCGCGTGATGAACGATATGCCGGTCCGTCCACTCGGTATCGTCGTGCGGCGGCCTCGGTGCACGAACAGCTCGCGGGCGGGGGTGGCGGGTGCGGCCCCGGCAGGGAAACAAGACGGTGTAAGGATGCGGAACCCCGATGACAGACAACTCCGACATGATTGATTTTGTCCGGGCGCGTCTCGCCGAGGAGGAGCGGATCGCCCACGCTGCGGGCGGGGACAACTGGCGGTGCCCCGACGGGGTGCCCGGCGAGATCCACGACCGGTCCGGCGCCATCGCGTTCACCATCCGGGGTCACGGCTTCGACCAGTACATCGCCTTCCAGGACCCCGCGCGCACCTGCCGCCGCATCGAGACGAGCCGGGTGCTCCTCAACGAGTACGCGGAGATCGCGGACAAGGACACCGACCGCCCCGATTCCGACTTCGTGTCCGGCCGCGCCGTCGGACTCGGCTTCGCCGTACGGCAGATGGCCGCGGAACACGCCGGCCATCCCGACTACCGGGCCAGATGGCTGCCGCGGTTCATCCACTGAGGGCCGTCCCGCGATCCGTGGCCCGTCAGGCGTTACGGGGCAGCCCCCCACCTGGAGGAACGTGACCGGCTCACCCGCCACCCGCCGAATCGCGTCGTCGCGCACGCCGAGGAACTGCGCACCGAGTACACCGACCGCTGCCGCGGGCTGTCTCCGACCACTTGGAGCACCGCGGTGACGGCCATCGCGGCGGCGACCGGACTACTCCGCCTTGACCCAGCGCTGACAACACGCCGGTTCCCGTCGATCCGGCCCGGAGTGCGCCGCATGTCGGCACCGGACAACGGACCGGGGCCGGTCGGCAGGGTTCGCCGGCCGCCCCGGCCCGTCCGCTGTGCATCCGGCGCCCTCTCGCCCAGCGCGCCGAGCGCGAGACCCCAAAGTCACCCATCTCCCCGGATGTGGGGCCGTCGACGGCCGCCCGGGAGAAGTCCACGGCGTTCGTGCCGCGGAGCCCTGCGAGGAGGGCCTCTCGGCGCCGGCGGAACACGGTTGGTCACGTAGTCGCCTTCACAATGGGGCCGGCGCTCTTTATGGCTGCCGCATACATAGGTGCGACAGTGTCGGGTCCCTACTGTTTCCGGCCATGACGAGCGAGTTTCCCTTCCGATCCCGCCGGGTGGCGGTGGAAAGCGGGGACCTGACGTCCCGTTCCGCCCTGGTCGCCGGTGGTGACAGCGGTGTCGGCATGGTGTGCGTCGTGGCGACGGCCGGTGCCGACGTGCACGTCGTGGGCCGGGACGACGGCACCGATCGCGGCCGAGGCGGTCGCGGCCGGGCCCGGTGGCGGGGCGCGGATGACCGATCCGGCCGACCGTGCCGCGCTCGGCATCTCCCGTGCACGGGCCGCGGGCCGGCCCGTGCAAGACCGCCCGCGTCGTCGCCGGGCACGCCCTGGAGGGGCTGAGCGGGGTCGCCGCCGTGGCCGTCGGACGGTTGTACCCGGACCACGCGATTCGCACCACGGCGCCCGCTGCCCCGGAACGGCGGCCGCAGAGCCAACTGATCGTTTCTGTACCGCACCTCACCCCATTTCCCGTACACACACGAGAAGCCGGTGACTGACCCGATGACCGAGACCACCCCCGCCCCGTCCGGCGCGCCCCGTTCCGGCGGCATCGCCCGGATCGTCAGTGCGAGTCTGATCGGCACCACCATCGAGTGGTACGACTTCTTCCTCTACGGCTCCGCTGCCGCATTGGTGTTCAACACCTTGTTCTTCCCGTCCGGCGACCCGCTGGTGGGAACCCTGATCGCCTTCGTCACGTATGCGATCGGGTTCGCCGCCCGGCCGCTCGGTGGCGTGGTCTTCGGACACTTCGGCGACAAGGTGGGCCGCAAGAAGCTGCTCGTGGTCAGTCTGCTGATGATGGGCGGCGCCACCTGCGCCATGGGGCTGCTGCCCACGTACGACACCGTCGGCATCGGCGCCCCGATCCTGCTCACCGTGTTGCGCCTGGTCCAGGGTTTCGCGCTGGGTGGCGAGTGGGGCGGCGCCGTGCTCATCGTCTCCGAGCACGGCGGTGACAAGCACCGCGGCTTCTGGGCCTCCTGGCCGCAGGCCGGCGCACCGGGCGGCAACCTGCTTGCCACGGGTGTCCTCGCGCTGCTGGCCGCCGTACAGTCCGAGGACACGTTCCAGGCATGGGGCTGGCGCGTTCCCTTCCTGCTCTCCGGCGTCCTGGTCGTGATCGGGCTGTGGATCCGCATCTCGGTGTCCGAATCCCCGGTCTTCCTCGCCGCGCAGGCCGAGTCCGGGGCGGACACCGCGCAAGGGGCCGAGGGGAAGCCGCCGGTCGTCGAGGTGTTCCGGCACAGCTGGCGCGAGGTGCTCGGCGCCATCGGTACCCGGTTCGGCGAGAACGTCTCCTACTACATCCTCACCTCCTTCATCCTGGTCTACGTCACCACTCACCTGGAACTGCCCAAGAGCACCGCCCTGAACGCCGTGCTGATCGGCTCGGCGGTCCACTTCGTCACCATCCCGCTGTGGGGCGCGCTCTCCGACCGGCTGGGCCGCAAGCCCGTCACCCTGATCGGCTCGACCGGCATGGCCCTGTGGGCCTTCGCGTTCTTCGCCCTCGTCGACTCGGAGTCGTTCGCCGTGATCACCGCGGCGGTCACCGTCGGGCTGCTCCTGCACGGCGCCATGTACGGGCCCCAAGCCGCCTTCATCTCCGAGATGTTCGACACCCGGGTCCGCTACTCGGGCGCCTCCATGGGATCGCAGCTCGCCTCGATCGTCGCGGGCGCGCTCGCGCCGATCATCGCCGTCGAACTGCTGAAGGACTACGGCTCCGGGACACCGATCGCCCTGTACCTCTGCGCCGCCGCGGTGATCACCACCATCACGGTCGCCGTGATCAAGGAGACCCGCGGCCGTGACCTGACCCGCCCGACCACGCCCCGGACGCGAAGCGGGCGCGAAGCGTCGGTCGCAGGCGTCGACCGGGGCTGATCGAGGCACGCGCACGGGCCGTACGGGCGGCGCTTCGCACCACGCGGGATGTGGGGCGAAGCGCCGCAGCGCTGCCGAGTCCGCGAGAGACCTCCCGCTTCCGCGCCCCGGCCGGGCCCGCTGCCGCTCACCCCCGAGCCGCGTCCGGGCCGTCCCCTCCGAGGCCGGCCCGGACATCATTGATATCCACGACATCTCAATAGCCTGTAACTAGGTATTTGTGTCGTATGGGAGCCACTCCTACGCTGAGGCGTATTCGAGGGCCCCGGCAACAAGAAAGGGGCTGTCCGATGGAGCTCAGGCACCTCCGGTATTTCGTGGCCGTCGCCGAGACACGTCACTTCGGCAAGGCCGCGGAACAGCTGCACATGGCCCAGCCTCCCCTCTCCCAGGCGATCCGTCGGCTGGAGAACGAGCTGGGAGTGGAACTGCTGCGCCGGACGACCCGGCAGGTCTCCCTGACAGGGGCCGGCGAGGTCTTCCGTACCGATGCGGAGCGCATCCTCAAGGCCGTCGACGAGGCGGTCGAGCGGGTGGGGCGCTTCGCCTCGGGGGCGGAGGGGGTGCTGCGGATCGGTCTGACCGGATCCGCTTCGTACCGACAACTTCCGTCTCTCGCACGGCTGGTGAAGCGCGAGATGCCCCAAGTGATACTGGAGGTGCACACCGAGATGCTCACACCCGCTCAGGAGGCCGGGCTGATCGAGCGCCGCCTCGACATCGGCGTCCTCAGGCCGCCGATCCGTCAGGAGGGCATCGCCCACCGCTCCTTGGCGGCCGAGACCCTGGTCGTCGCGGTCCCCGAACGCCACTGGCTGGCCGGGGCGGATACCGTCCGGGTCGAGCAGCTCCGGCACGAGGACTTCGTCATGTACGGCGCCACACTCGGCTCCGTCGTCGACGACGCCGTCGTCCGCAGCTGCCTGGCCGCCGGGTTCTACCCGAAACGCGCCTACGAGGTCACCGAGACCTCCGCCGCGCTGGCGCTGGTCGCCGCCGGACTGGGCATCGCCGTCCTGCCCGACTCGATCCGCTCCGCGCCCCGTGAGGGCGTGCTGTGCAGGGACATCGAGGACGCCCTGTCCATTCCCCTGTCCCTGGCCTGGCGCGAGGACGACGAATCCCCTCTGCTGCGCAACCTTCTCGAGGTGCTGGAGCAGAACGACATGTTTCTCGAAGGACCGGCATGAAGATCGTCCAGGTGGAGGCCATCCCCTTCGCCATTCCCTACGCGAAGCCGCTGAAGTTCGCGAGCGGCGAGGTGCACACCGCCGATCACGTCCTGGTCCGGGTGCATACCGACGAGGGGCTGATCGGCACCGCCGAGGCGCCGCCGAGGCCGTACACCTACGGCGAGACGCAGGAGTCGATCGTCGCGGTGATCGAAAAGATCTTCGCCCCGCAGATCCTCGGGCTGACGGCCCTGGAACGCGAGGCGGTGCACGAGCGCCTCGACCGGACCGTCGGCAATCCGGCCGCCAAGGCCGCCGTCGACATGGCGCTGTGGGACATCCTCGGCCGGGCCGCCGGCCTGCCGGTCTCCGGACTGCTCGGTGGCTACACCGACCGCATGCGGGTCAGCCACATGGTCGGCTTCGCACCGGCCCGGGAGATGGTCGCCGAGGCCGAACGCGTCCGGTCGGCCCACGGCGTCACCACGTTCAAGGTGAAGGTCGGACGCCGCCCGTACCGCGACGACGTCGCGGCCGTCCGGGCCCTGCGCGAGGCACTCGGCCCGGACGTCGAGCTCTACGTCGACGGCAACCGCGGCTGGACGGTGTCCGAGTCGGCCCGCGCCCTGCACGAGATGGCCGACCTCGGCCTGACCTTCGCCGAGGAGCTCTGCCCCGCCGACGACGTGCTGGGCCGCCGCTGGCTGGTCGCACAGAGCCCGGTGCTGTTCATCGCCGACGAGAGCGCCACCCGTACCGGCGAGGTGACCCGCGAACTCCTCGGCGGCTCCGCCACCGCCATCAGCATCAAGACCGCCCGCACGGGCTTCACCGCCTCCCAACGCGTCCTGCACGAGTGCGAGGGCCTGGGGGTCGAGGTGGTGATGGGCAACCAGGTCGACGGCCAGATCGGCACGTTGTGCTCGGTCGCGTTCGGCGCCGCCCACCGCTCCAGCTCACGCCATGCCGGCGAACTGTCCAACTTCCTCGACATGACGGACGACCTCCTCACCGAACCGCTGACCATCGAGGCCGGCACCCTGCGCGTACGCCAGGGTGCCGGCCTCGGCATCGACATCGACCCCGACAAGCTGGCGCGCTACCGCCAGGACCGCTGACCCACTCTCAGAAGACGGGACGATCATGACCGACAACCTCACCGAGCAGGCCACCGCCGCCGCCTCCGGAGCCGCCGCCACCGAGCAGTTCCGCAACAAGCAGCGCCAGGAAGCGGCCGCCGTCGCCACCGAGCGCGTCGACACGCTGGTCACCGAACTGCTGACCTCCGCCCACGACATCATCCGCCGCCACGGGTTGACCTACGCCGAGTACGACGCCCTCAAGGCGTGGCTCATCCGGGTCGGCGAGGACGGCGAGTGGCCGCTCTTCCTGGACGTGTGGGTCGAGCACGTCGTCGAGGAGGTCGCCAACGAGAACCGCGAGGGGACCAAGGGCACCATCGAGGGTCCGTACTACGTGCCGGACGCACCCGCGCTGCCCGCCGAGGCGGCCCTGCCGATGCGGGAGGACGAGGCGGGGGCTCCGCTGCTCTTCCAGGGCCAGGTCACCGGCGTGGACGGAACACCGCTGCCGAACGCCACGGTGGAGATCTGGCAGGCGGACGCCGAGGGCTACTACTCCCAGTTCGCACCGAACCTGCCCGAGTGGAACCTGCGGGGAACCGTGATCGCCGGCGAGACGGGCCACTTCAAGATCCACACGATTCAGCCCGCGCCGTACCAGATCCCCACCGACGGCGCCTGCGGCAGCCTCATCCAGGCAGCGGGCTGGCACCCCTGGCGCCCGGCCCACCTGCACCTGAAGGTCTCCGCGCCCGGGCACCGGCTCATCACCACCCAGCTGTACTTCCGGGGCGGCGAGTACGTCACCGACGACATCGCCTCCGCGGTCAAGCCCGAACTCATCCTCGACCCCACCCCGGTCGCCGACGGCACGGGGCGCGAGGTCACCTACGACTTCGTTCTCGACAAGGCGTGATCGGCCATGCTCTTCGCCGTACGCATGGACGTCGACATCCCGCGCGACCTCGCCCCCGAGGTCCGCGGGGACCTGGTGGCGCGCGAGAAGGCGTACTGCCGGGAACTGCAGAAGTCGGGGGAATGGGTCCACATCTGGCGCTGTGTCGGGCAGTACGCCAACATCAGCGTCTTCGATGTCGCCGACAACGAGGCACTGCACCGCATCCTGTGGGGCCTGCCGCTCTTCCCCTACATGACGATCGAGGTCACCCCCCTGGCCCAGCACCCGTCCGACCTGGCCGCCGACGAGGTCGTGGCGTGATGGACAAGGTGGTTGCCACCGCCGCGGAAGCGGTGGCCGATGTGCCGGAGGGCGCCTCGCTCGCCGTCGGCGGGTTCGGGCTGAGCGGTGTGCCGAACGTACTGATCCAGGCGCTGTACGAACGGGAGGTCAGCGGTCTGAGCGTGATCTCCAACAACTGCGGGGCGATGGATTCCGGCCTCGCGGTCCTGCTGGCGGCCGGGCGGATCGCTCGGGTGACGGGCTCCTACATCGGCGCCAACAAGGAGTTCGCGCGCCAGTACCTGGCCGGGGAACTGGAGGTGGAACTGATCCCGCAGGGCACCCTCGCCGAGCGGCTGCGCGCCGGCGGCGCCGGGATCCCCGCCTTCTACACCCCGGCCGGGGTCGGCACCCAGGTCGCCGACGGCGGGCTGCCGTGGCGTCATGACGGCTACGGCGGGGTGGCACTGGCCTCGCCCCCGAAGGAGGTGCGCGAGTTCGACGGCACCGAATACGTGCTGGAGCGGGGCATCCGCACCGACTTCGCCCTGGTCCGCGCGGCCCGGGGCGACCGGCACGGCAACCTCGTGTTCAACAAGTCCTCCCGCAACTTCAACCCGCTCGCCGCCATGGCCGGCAGGGTCACCGTCGCCGAAGTGGAGGAACTGGTGGAGCCCGGTGCCATCGAGCCGGACGCGGTCCACCTGCCGGGCGTCTTCGTGCAACGGGTGGTGGCGCTCACCCCGGAGCAGGCCGCGGACAAGAAGATCGAGCAGCGGACGGTGAGCAGCTGATGGCCTGGACGCGACAGGAAATGGCCGCCCGTGCGGCACGTGAGCTGGAGGACGGGCAGTACGTCAACCTCGGCATCGGCCTGCCCACGCTCATCCCCAACCACCTGCCGCCGGGGGTCGAGGTGATCCTCGAATCGGAGAACGGAATCCTGGGCACCGGCCCCTACCCCACCGAGGACCGGGTCGATCCCGACCTGATCAACGCCGGAAAGGAGACGGTCACCGTTCTGCCGGGCGCGTCCTTCTTCGACTCCGCCCTGTCCTTCGGCATGATCCGCGGCGGGCACATCGACGTCGCCGTGCTGGGCGCCATGCAGGTCTCCGAGCGGGGAGACCTGGCCAACTGGGCCGTTCCGGGCAAGCTGGTGACCGGGATCGGCGGCGCCATGGACCTCGTCCACGGCGCCCGGCGGGTGATCGTGGTGATGACCCACACCGCGAAGGACGGCTCGGCGAAGATCGTCCCCCGGTGCACACTGCCGCTGACCGGCAGGGCGTGCGTGAACCGGATCATCACCGATCTGGGCGTCCTCGACGTCGCCGACGACGGTCTGGTCCTGGTGGAGACCGCACCCGGCGTCACCACCGCGGAGATCATCGACCGGACCGGCGCCGGTCTCCGCGTCTCCGAAGGAGTTCCGTCGTGAGAGACGTCTATCTCGTCGACGCGGTGCGCACGCCGATCGGCCGCTTCAACGGCGCCCTCGCAGGCGTGCGCCCGGACGACCTGGCCGCCCACGCGATCCGCGAACTCCTCGCCCGAACAGCCGCGTTGGACCCGTCCCGGATCGAGGACGTCTACTTCGGCAATGCCAACGGCGCGGGCGAGGAGAATCGCAACGTCGCCCGGATGGCCGCGCTGCTGGCCGGTCTGCCCACCGGCGTGCCCGGCGTGACGGTCAACCGGTTGTGTGCCTCGGGCCTGGAAGCGGTCGTCCAGGCCGCCCGTGCCATCGCCGTCGGCGACGCCTCCGTCGCCGTGGCCGGCGGCGTGGAGTCGATGACCCGTGCGCCGTATGTGCTGTCCAAGAGCGACAGGCCGTTCCCGGCCGGCCACGCCGAGCTCTGCTCCACCACCCTCGGCTGGCGCATGGTCAACCCCGGGATGAACCCCGAGTGGACCATCCCGCTGGGCGAGTCCGCGGAACTCATCGCCGAGAAGCACCGGATCAGCCGCGAACAGCAGGACGAATTCGCCCTGCACAGCCACCGGAAGGCCGCCAGGGCCCGGGCCGAGGGGCACTTCGACGCCGAACTCGCGCCGGTGACCGTCCCCCGGCCCAAGGGCGGGGCGGTCACTCTCGCCGCCGACGAGTCCGTCCGCCCGGACGCCTCCCCGGAGGCCATGGCGAAGCTGAAGCCGTCCTTCCGCACCGAGAACGGGACGGTGACCGCGGGCAACGCCTCCCCGCTCAACGACGGCGCCGCGGCGCTCCTCCTCACCGACGAGGAGGGGCTGAAGGCGACCGGCCGGGAGCCGCTCGCCCGCATCCGGACCAGCGGGGTGTCCGCCCTCGACCCCCAGTACTTCGGACTCGCCCCGGTCGAAGCGGTGAACCGGGCACTCGCCAGGGCCGGCCGGTCCTTCGCCGACCTGGACGTACTCGAACTGAACGAGGCATTCGCCGCGCAGGTCCTCGGCTGCCTCGCCGAATGGCCCGAGTTCGACCCCGTCGTGCTCAACCCCCAGGGCGGGGCGATCGCGCTCGGCCACCCCCTGGGCGCCTCCGGCGCCCGCCTCGCCGGCACCGTCGCCCACCAACTCGCCCGCAGGGGCGGCGGGGTCGGCGTGGCCGCCCTCTGCATCGGCGTGGGTCAGGGACTGGCCCTCGTCCTCGAACGCTGAACCGCCCTTGGAGGCACGGTGTCCACGCCCCACCTGCTGCACCACCACCTGGTCGGCGCGACCGACGCTCCACCCCTGGTCCTCGGCCCGTCCCTGGGCACCTCCCGGGCGATCTGGGAACCCCACCTGCCCACGTTGAGCCGCCGTTTCCGGGTACTCCGTTTCGACCTGCCCGGACACGGCGGCTCACCCACCGCGCTGCTGCGCGATCCCGCTCCGGGCCGCACGACGGTGGAGGACCTGGCGTCCCTGGTGCTCGATCTCGCGGACCACCACGGCTGGGACGCCTTTCACTACGCGGGCATCTCCCTCGGCGGAGCCATCGGGACCCATCTCGCGGCCTTTCACCCCGGGCGGGTCGCCTCCCTGGCCGCGGTCTGTTCCTCCGCGCGCTTCGGGCCGCCCGAGACCTGGCGCCGGAGGGCGGAACTCGTCCGGCACGAGGGCACCGCCGCCCTTCTGCCGGGCATCCCGGACCGCTGGTTCGCCACGGCGGCCTTTGCGGTCACCCCCTTCGGACGCAGGCTGCTCGGCAACCTCGCCGAAGCCGACCCGGCGGGGTACGCGGCCTGCTGCGACGCCCTCGCCGCGGCGGATCTGCGCCCCGCCCTGGCACGGATCACCGCGCCCACGCTCGTGGTCGGCGGGTCCCACGACACCGCCACTTCCCCGGAGCACGCCGAGGAGCTCGCCGCGGGCATCCCGCGGGCCGCCCTGAAGGTCATCGGCTGCGGGCACCTCGCCGTCGAGGAACCCCGAGCGCTGCAGACCGCCCTGACCGCTCACCTGTCCGCGTGCCTCGCCTCCGAGCGGAGAGCTGTCCCGTAGTTCCCCGAAGAACGGCGCACGAAGCGCTCGGGCCCTACGCGGCCCACAGGCCCGGCCGGCCTGCGGGCCGCGTCGGCGTCCCAGCCCGTCGCGGTCGGCGCCGGAGAGTTCAGGGCGCCGCGGCCCGGGGGCCGCGGGCCTCGTCGCCGGATTCGTCGAGGGACACGATCCAGGAGGCGACCCGGGTGCGGGAGGCGAAGCCGAGCTTGCCCAGGATTCGCTCGACGTGGCCGTCCACGGTGCGGGGGGAGATCACCAGGTTCTCGGCGATGGCGCGATTGCTCAGCCCCTCGGCGATCAGGCGGGCCACCTCCAGTTCCCGGTCCGTGAGCGGGCAGCTCCGGGCGACACGCGTTGCGGCGGTGGGCTTGCCGGCCGCGGCGGTCTCCAGTGCGAGTCCGATCGCCTCGGCCTTGGTCAGCCGGGCCAGACGTCGGGTGACCTGCTCCACCCGTTCCGTGCCCAGCGCTTCGGCGACCTGCTGGGCCATGCGCCGGGAGTCGGCGGTGATGTGGGGGCCGAAGGCGTCGATGGAGGTGCCGAGCCGGTGCCACACGGCTCGGGCGGCGGCTCCCAGCATGGCGGCGTTGTCCGCTTGCTGATCGGACATGGCGATCCAGGACATCAGCTCCAGAACCAGGGCCGTGCAGACGCCGTCCGTGAAGTCGCGCTGGATCTCCAGAGCCGCCGTCGCGGCCTGCTTGGCCGCGGGCATGTCGCCCGCGCGCCAGTGCTGCAGGCCGCTGATCCACAGGGCGTAGGCATGGTTCCAGCGTTCTCCGTGCCGGGCGCTCACGGCGAGCACGTCCCGACAGGTCTCCAGAGCGTTTCCCGCGGGCTCCTGGAAGTTCCTCGCCATGGCCAATTGGAACTGCGCGGTGAGCACCGCGCCGGTGTTGCCGAGCGCCCGGTGTCCCCGTACGGCCCGGTGGTACAGGCCGATCGCCGCGGGCAGGTCGCCGCTGAAGAGGTGGTGGAGGGCCCGCCAGTTCGCGGCGTGCGCGGCCAGCTCCGGGTCGTCCAGTTCCGCCGCCACGTGCTCCAGTTCCGTCAGGCGGACGTCGGCGGCCTCGCGGTCGCCCTGCAGCAGGGTCGCCCAGGCGGCCACCCACAGCACAGATCCCCGTTCGGCGGTGTCGCCGTCCAGCACGCCGAGGATGCGGTCCAGCCATCGTCTTCCCTCGCTGAGCGAGCCGCCGGCGATCCAGTGGTAGCACAGGAGGGACGCGAGCCGCCCGCCTGCGGGACGTTCGCCGGGTGTGGTGAGGGACCATTCCAGGGCCGCGAGCAGGTTGGTGTGGTCGCGCCGCATGGCGGCGAGCATCTCGTGCTGTCCGGGCCCGCACCAGCGCTCCCCCATGGCACGGGCCCGGCACAGGTAGTGATCGCGCATGCGGCGCCGTAGCACCGGCGGTTCGCCGAGTTCGTCGAGCCGCTCGGCGCCGTATTCGCGTACGGTCATCAGCTGTCGGTAGCGGACCTGTTCACCTGTGTGCTCGGCTATCACGATCGACTTGGCGACGAGCCGGTCGAGAACGTCGACGACGCGCTCGCGGGCGAGGTCACCGAACCCGCAGACGTCCTCGACCGCCTTCAGGTCGCATCCGCCCGGGAACACCGACAGCCGTGCCCACAGCAGGCGTTCGTCGTCGGAGCACAGTTCGTGGCTCCAGTCGATCAGCGCGCGGAGGGTCTGCTGTCGCGGGCGAGCCACCCGGCTGCCGCCGGTGAGCAGTTCGAATCGATGGTCCAGACGCTCGACGACCTGGCCGACGGACAACGTGCGCAGCCGGATGGCGGCGAGTTCGATGGCGAGTGGCATCCCGTCGAGCCGTTCGCACAGCTGTTGGACGGCGGGGCGGCTGGCATCGGTGACGGCGAAGTCGGGGGCGACGCTCCGCGCCCGGTCGACCAGCAGCTGAACGGCTTCGCTGTGGTCGACGCCCGCGGCGTCGTGCACCTGCTCGGCCGTCGGCACCGACAGGGGCGGGATCACCTTGACCAGCTCGCCCGCGATGCCGAGCGGTTCGCGGCTGGTGGCGAGGACACGCAGGCCCGGGGCCGCTTCGAGGAGTTCGGCCAGCAGTTCGGTGGTGGCGGTCAGCACGTGCTCGCAGTTGTCCACGACCAGCAGCACCTGCTGGGTTCCCAGGTGATCGACCAGTTGCTGGGTCGCGGAGCGGTTCGACTGGTCCAGGACGGCGAGCGCCGAGGTGAACGCGGAGGCCACCTCGCGCACGTCGTCGAGGCTGGCCAGCTGGACGACCTGCGTGCCGTCCCGGAACGCTCTGCGGACCCGGTCCGCGACCACCAGGGCGAGCCGCGTCTTGCCGATGCCGCCGGGGCCGGTGAGCGTGACGAGCCGGGAGGCCGACAGGTTCCTGCGTACGTCGGCGATCTCCTGCCGGCGCCCCACGAAGCTGGTGAGGCCGCCGGAGCCGACCAGACAACCGCGTCCACTGTCGTCGTACATGGTCCTCGATGTCCTCGCCTCGGCCGTTCCACTGCCACTGACGCTATGCCGAAGGACACGCCATGCCAAGGACACGCACACGAAGAAGGACACGTCTCCCCCGGTCAGGACCCTGATCCATAGGTGCGCGGCCGGGGCTCATATCGCCCACGACTCAATCCGATCGCAGGTTCGAAGCAAGGGGTACCCGCAGAGGTGGAGGGGGTACCCAAGGGGGTCGTCTCACCCGAGACCGCGGACGCGCCCGCGCCGAGTCTTCTGTCACCACGACGAGAGCCGGGGCCGTGGCGGGCACGGCATCGGCCGCGTGCCACACCTCCGACAGACAGGAGCGGGGCAATGTCACCCACGAGTACGAGCCGCCCGGTGCGGGAACCCGGAAGGACGTCCGGCACGGTGATCGCCGGCGCGGGTTTCGCCGGACTTCGCGCGGTGCACAGGACGCACACCGGGACACCCCCATCGGGGTGCGCCCGGGATCGGACGTCCGGCGCCGGACGCGGGACGAGCGAGCACCTCGCGTCCGTCGGCTCTCCGGGGCGGGCCACATGAACCAGCGTCACCTCAGGAACGCCTTCGGCCGCTTCGCCACCGGTGTCACGGTCGTCACCTGCGCCACCTCCGACGGCGGACGCCACGGCGCCACGGTCAACGCCTTCACCGCCGTCTCCCTGGAACCGGCCCTGTGCCAGGTGACCCTCACCCGCCAGTCCAAGGCGTGCCGGTATCTGAAGGACACCCCCTTCGCGGTCAACATCCTGGCGGCCGACCAGACCGACGCCGCCTGGCACTTCGCCGGCCGGCCGGTGGATCCGGAACCGCAGTGGTCCGACGGTCCGCTCGGCCCCGTGCTCACGGGAGCGGCCGCCACGATCTCGTGCCGCCCCTGGCGCACCTACGACGGCGGCGACCACCTGATCGTCATCGGCGAGGTGGTCGCGGCCGACATCACCGACCTGGAGCCGCTGCTGTTCCACGCCGGGACCTTCCGCCACCTGGGCCGCCAGGACGCGGGCGTCCACTGGGGCGCCTGCCTGGACAGCCCCGAGAGCGGATGGTTCACCGGCGCGCCCGCCTTCACCGCGATGCACGCGGAGCACGTCGCGCGCCACGCCTCGTGATCCCCGATCACGCGGCTTCACCCACCTTCGAGACCAGCTAGGACGGACATGACTCAGGAAGACACCCGCTCCCCGGCCGCCCCGCCCGCGGAGGACGTGCGCAGGACCCGCCCGCTGACGGGCGACGAATACATCGAGTCCATTCGCGACGGACGGGAGGTATGGGTCTACGGCGAGAAGGTCAAGGATGTCACCGAGCACCCCGCCTTCCGCAACTCGGTGCGCATGACCGCGCGGCTGTACGACGCCCTGCACGACCCGGACAAGCAGTCGGTGCTCACCGTGCCGACCGACACCGGAAGCGACGGCTTCACCCACCCGTTCTTCCGCACGCCGCGCAGCCGCGAGGACCTGGTCGCCGACCGCGACGCGATCGCCGAGTGGGCGCGGATGACCTACGGCTGGATGGGCCGCAGCCCCGACTACAAGGCGGCCTTCCTCGGTACCCTCGGCGCGAACAGCGACTTCTACCAGCCCTTCGGCGACAACGCCCGGCGCTGGTACACCGAGTCCCAGGAGAAGGTCCTCTACTGGAACCACGCCATCATCAACCCGCCGGTCGACCGCGACCGCAACCCCGACGAGGTCAAGGACATCTTCGTCCACGTCGACGAGGAGCGCGACGACGGCCTGGTGATCAGCGGCGCCAAGGTGGTGGCCACCGGCTCGGCCATCACTCACTACAACTTCATCGCCCACTACGGCCTGCCGATCAAGAAGAAGGAGTTCGCGCTGGTCTGCACCGTCCCGATGGGCACGCCCGGCATGAAGCTGATCAGCCGGCACTCCTACGCGATGAACGCCGACGTCATGGGCAGCCCCTTCGACTACCCGCTGTCCAGCCGCTTCGACGAGAACGACACCATCTTCATCCTCGACAAGGTGAAGATCCCCTGGGAGAACGTCTTCATCTACGGCGACGCCGAGAAGGCCAGCACGTTCTTCCCCGGCTCGGGCTTCCTGCACCGCTTCACCTTCCACGGCTGTACGCGCCTCGCCGTCAAGCTCGACTTCATCGCGGGTCTGCTGATGAAGGGCGTGGAGGTCACCGGCACCAAGGACTTCCGCGGCATCCAGACCCGCGTGGGCGAGGTCATCGCCTGGCGCAACCTGTTCTGGGGCCTGACCGACGCCATGGCCAACAACCCGGACTCCTGGAAGGACGACGCCCTCCTGCCGAAGCTCGACTACGGCCTGGCCTACCGCTGGTTCATGACCCTGGGCTACCCGCGGATCAAGGAAATCATCATGCAGGACCTGGGCAGCGGACTGATCTACCTCAACTCCAACGCCAAGGACTTCTCCGTCCCGGAGATCCGCCCCTACCTGGACAAGTACGTGCGCGGGTCCAACGGTTACGACTCCGTCGAGCGGGTCAAGCTGATGAAGCTGATCTGGGACTCGATCGGCAGCGAGTTCGGCGGCCGTCACGAACTGTACGAGCGCAACTACTCGGGCAACCACGAGCAGGTGCGCGCGGAGATGCTCTTCACCGCTCAGGCCTCCGGCGCCGCCGACGCCATGAAGGGCTTCGCGGAGCAGTGCATGGCCGAGTACGACCTGAACGGCTGGACCGTGCCGGACCTGATCAACCCGGACGACGTGAGCATCCACCGCCGCTGACCCCTTCCGCCGGGGCGGCCCGCCGCCGCCCCGGCCCACCTTGGAGCCGCACGATGAACAGCACCCGTACGCCGACACCTCCCACCGCCGCGGCCGGCGCCGCGTTTTGGGCCCACGGGCAGGGCCGCGGCACGGCGGCGGCCTCCGCCGAACGCACCGACGCGATCCCGAGGGCCCTGCTCGACGCGGTGCACCGAGTCGTCTCCGACCACGAGGTCACCTATCCCAAGTCCCAGTGTCCCGAGTTCCAGGCGGCCAGGAACCGGCTGATGGAGGTCGACGAGTGGGTGGCCGACGACGTCGCCCGGGCGACCGGGCCCGAATTGATCCTGCGCCCCGTGGCGGACGGAGAGGACGGCCTCGTGCAGCGGTACGGCTTCGTCCTCGAACGGGCCTGAGATTGAGGACGCGGACGTGACAGCACGATCTTCCCCGATCCGGCCGGAGTCCATGTCACCGGTCCGGCAGCGCGGCACCGTGTGGACGGGGCTGCACGAGGTGCCCTCCGACTGGCGGGGCTGCGCCGTGACCATGGGCGTCTTCGACGGGTTCCACCGCGGACATGCCGCGCTGGTCCGGCGGGTGCGCGAGCGGGCGGCCCGGCACGGGCTGCCGTCCGTGCTGCTGACCTTCGACCCGCACCCTCTCGCGGTGACCTGCCCGGAGCGCGCGCCCAGGCGCCTGGCGTCCCTCGATGAACGGGTCCGCTCCGCCCACGGCCTCGGCATCGACGTCGTCCTCGTACTGCCGTTCACGCCGGTGCTGGCCGGCATGGCGGCCGCCGAGTTCGCCGATCGGGTCCTCGGCCACACGCTCGGGGCCCGCGCCGTGGTGGTGGGCGAGAACTTCCGCTTCGGCCGGGGCGGCGGCGGGGACACCGCCCTGCTCGGCCACGCGGGAAGGAGGCTCGGATTCACCGTGGACGCCGTTCCGCTCGTCTCCCACGACGGCCGGACCTGCTCCTCCACGCTGATTCGCAGCCGGCTGGCGGCCGGTGATCTCAAGGGCGCCGAAGAACTGCTCGGACGCCCGTGGCGTGCGACGGTCCTTGAGGTGCCGCCCGCAAGGCCGGAGCCGACGGCCGGAAAACCGGTCGACAGCACGTCACCGGGCCCAGCAGAGTGACCGTCCGTGACAAGCAGTGAGCTGTGGACCCGCGCGACCGCCGACCGCTACGACGCCGAGGAGAGCGAGAGGTCCTCGGCCGCCTTCCTCGCACCGACTCTCGCCTTTCTCGCCGACCTCGCCGGGGACGGCAGGGCACTTGAGTTCGCCATCGGAACCGGACGGGTGGGGGTGCCGCTCCGCGAACGCGGAGTGCCGGTCGTGGGCATCGAACTGTCCGAGCACATGGCCGCGGTGCTGCGGAGCAAGGTCGACGAGGCGACGCTGCCGGTCGCGCTCGGGGACATGGCCACCGCCGCCGTCCCCGGTGAGTTCACCCTGGTCTACCTCGTCTACAACACCATCTCGAACCTGCTCACGCAGGACGAGCAGGTCGAGTGCTTCCGCAACGCCGCACGCCATCTGGCGCCCGGCGGCCGGTTCGTCGTCGAGGTGGAGGTGCCCCCGCTGCGGTTCCTGCCGCCCGGGCAGGTGGCCGTGCCGTTCGACGTCTCCCGGCGCCACCTCGGCTTCGACACCTTCGACCTGGCCGAACAGACTCTCGTCTCGCACCATTTCACGCTCGACGGCACGGACGGCCGCTACCGCCGCGGTAGCTCCCGGCACCGGTACGTGTGGCCTTCCGAGCTCGACCTGATGGCACGGATCGCGGGACTCGAACGGGAACGGCGCGTCGCGGACTGGGACGGGGCGCCGTTCACCGAGAACTCCACGAAACACATCTCCGTGTGGCGCAAACCGGGCGGGGAGGACACCGTTCGCGGGCGTTGAGATGCCACCGGGCCGAGGGCGACGCCCATGTACGCCCGGACGTCCCGGGGCGGAAGGGCTTCGCGTCCTCACCGGACGGGCCGTCGCCGCCGGCTTCCCCGAGCGGGTCGCCCGCCGCGTGGTCCGGCCGCCCGGGGCGATTCCCGACACCGGTCTCGTCCGGGTGGGTCCGTGGAAGGCGGAAGGGTTCCTCGTCGCCGACAGCGCCGCGACGAGGGACCGCCGAGATGTCCGCACGGCGAGCGGGGCGGCCGACAGCCGGTGCCACCCGGGTCAGCCCGCCTTCGGCGGCTTCTGCGCGTCGAAGGCGAAGAGGGTGTTCTTGGCGGCGGCCACGATCACCACACGCCCCGCAACGGTCACGCGCGGGCTCGCGCCCTGCTCGCCCGTCAGCCCATCGGCCTGCGGGTCCGTCGTCCACAGCGGTTTGCCGTCGTCCGGCGACAGCGCGACCACCCGGCCGGTGGCCGAGCTGAAGTACAGCGCGTCGGCCCCCGCGGCAGGACCCGACGCACCCTCCACGCCGGTCTGCCGCGACCACTTCTTCCGGCCGGTCGCAGGGTCGAGCGCCGTGACGAGACCGGTCTGCCCGCTCATGTAGACCGTGCCGTCCGCCATGCCGGGCGTCCCCGCGTAGGTCTCGGCCAATCGGGAGTACCTGACCTTCCGCGAGGCCGGGTCGACCCGCGCCACCCCGTCGTAGCCGACCAGCGCCGGTCCCTCCCTGCGTCCCTGGAGGAGTACGAGACTGCCGTCGGCGACGCCCATGGGCACGGCGGGGCCCTTGACCTCGATGGGCTCGCCCAGCGTCCCCGAGGCGCGGTCCACCGTGTAGAGGGTGTGATGCCGCACCTCCAGGGCGTCCACCTCCGCACGTGCCGCGCACATCGCGAGGAGCTGCGGTCCCACCGGGACGGGAGCGCACTGCTCCCCCTCGGGGAACGACGCCGTCCAGGCGACCTCACCGCTGTGCGCGTCCCGGGCCTCGAAGAGGGAGTCGGAGGCGTCGACCGTCACGACGGCGGAACCGACCACGAGGGCGTCCTGAGTCCGCCCCGTGACGGCCTGCGACTGGGCGCCGGACGGCACGGACCACAGCTCCCGGCCGTTGTTCGCGTCGATGGCCACCACCTCGCCGGGAGGGTCCTGCGGGGCGTCCTCGGCGGCGAAGCGGTAGCCGAGCACCGTGTCGTCGGTGGCACCCACCAGGTGCATGCCCTGGACGGGGACGCCCGGGCTCTTCACCGTCCACACCGCAGAGCCGTCCAGGGCGCTGATACGGGTCGCGACGACACCGCCGCCCCCGCAGAACAGCGCGTCGCGGTGCGTGACGCACCGCAGCTCGTCGGGAATGTCCTCGCGACCGCCCTGCACGGTCCCGCGCCACGGCTTGAAGCCCTCCGGAAGCGCGGCACCCGGCACCGCGACGCCGTTGCCCCCGTTGTCCCCGTCGCCGCCGTTCCCCCCGAGGCCGCCCGCCGTCAGTGCGGCGACTCCCCCACCGATCGCTGCCACCGCGACCGCGGCTGCGAGCACAGGACGCCATCGGCGACGCAGCCGTCGACCGATGTGGGTGCCGGTGCTCCCCGCATCGGGATCGGCCGGGGCAGTGGTCGGCGAAGCCGGCGCCGGGGTGGCCCGGATCGCGAGGTGATGCTCGGTGTTCACGTCGCGGGTGCAGCCCGCGCCGGCCCCGTCGGCGGCCCCGTCCGCGGCGGTCCCACCGAGATCGGCCGGCAGGTCCCGGAGGAGCACGAGGAGTTCGTCCGCCGAGGGGCGACTCCCGGGCTCCTTGTCCAGGCACGGCTCGACGACCGCGCGCAAGGCCACCGGCACGGCATCCAGCGACGGTTCCTCGTGCACCACCTGATACGCCGTCATGTACGGGCTGTCCGCGTCGAAGGGGCCGCGGCCCGTCGCCGAGTACACCAGCAGTGTCCCCAGCGAGAAGACGTCGGACCGCGGCCCCACACCACGCGGTGCCTGCAACTGCTCCGGCGACATGAAGGGCGGCGTGCCGATGACCCGCCCGGTCATCGTCAGCGTCTGCTGGTCCACGGCGCGCGAAATGCCGAAGTCGATGACGCGCGGGCCCTCGGGCGAGAGCACGACGTTCGAGGGCTTCAGGTCGCGGTGGACGACTCCCACCCGGTGGATGTCGCGCAGCGCCTCCGCCAGCCCGATGGCGAGCCTCCTCAGCTCCGCCCCGTTCAGCGGGCCCTTCGAGGCGATGCGCTGGGCGAGCGTGGGCCCTTCGATGTAGGTCGTCGCCATCCACGGCTGCTCGGCCTCGGGGGCGGCGTCGACCACGGCGGCGGTGAACGCGCCGCTCACCCGCCTCGCCGCCGCCACCTCCTGCCGGAAACGGATGCGGAACTCGTCGTCCCCCGCGAACTGCTGGTGGATCAGTTTGATCGCGACAGGTCGCCCCGAACTCGTACGGGCCAGAAAGACCGTGCCCATGCCACCCGAGCCGAGCCGTTCCTCGAGCGGATAGCCGCCGATCTCGACTGGATCACCTCCGCGCAGCGACACTCTTCCCGACCTCCTGTCCCCCGTGCACCTCTGCCATCACGGGCCTGCGTACCTGTCCTGCACACAAACTAGCCGCAGGGCAGTACGGCAGATCGAAGCGGGTGACGAACAGGGGGCCCAGGGCCGTCCGGGACCGGACCGGATCGGCAGCACCACGGGCAATTCCACGCCTCGCCGCAGGTCGAAAGAGTCCGAGGTCGCCCACCGGCAGGGAACGAAGGGCCTGCCGGACACTTTCGCCCGCCATGCGACGGCGACGCGCGGCTCATGCGGTGCGGCCGGATGTCCCCGCCCCGGCCCGGCCGGGGCGATCGGCTGACCGACGAAGCCCGGACGCACCCGACGGCCGGGACGTCCTTGTTCGCGTCCGCCGGCCTCCGCGAGGACAACCCGGCCCCACCCCGCCGACGTGCGCATTCCGGAGGGGAGTCCGCGCAGGAGGGCACCCAGGTCGGCGAAGGGGAGGTCGAGTACGGAGAGCTCGCCGGGGCTCTCCTCCCCGGCGACGCCCAGGGCCGTGCCGCACGGGCGCAGCACGTACTCCCGCATGTTGGGGCTCTCCTGTCTCCAGGTCGAGAGATTTCCTGTTCCGGGTCGGATTCCACCGAACCGCGTCCTCGTGGCCTCACGCGGATGCGGGACCGCCCGGCGGGTCGTGGCGGATGTCGCCGCGGGCGAGGAAGTCCTGGAGCTCGCGGTGACGGAACTGGTAGGCGATCCCCGCCGTCCGCATCAGACCCGCGTCGCAGCACCAGTCGAGGAAGCGGCCGAGGCGCCAGGGCAGTGGCTGGTCGGACCACCAGCGGCGCGTACAGAGCAGGAGAGCCGCGTAGCGGGCCCCGGCGGCTCCGAGGGCCGGGCCGGCGCCTGTCCTGAACAGCGGTCCGAACGCGCGCCAGGGCCTGAACAGCGCGTCGAACGCGCCCCGGTAGCCGCATCTGAACAAGCGGTTGTAGACCAGCGCGAGCACCCGCCCGCCGCCGAGGCCGAACAGGGCCATGTAGATGAGCACCGCCCCGAACGCGAGGACGGGGCTCAGGGCGAACCAGTAGAAGGGGACGAACCCGAGCCCGACCACGAGGCCGGTGACGAGCCCGGTCACCAGGTCGTCCCGCACCATGTGGCGCGGCGACGCGCGCCGGTGCGGCCTGCGGATCTCGGGTGCGTCCGAGAGCACGCCCGCCAGTCCGGCCCCGACGGTCGCCCCTCCGGCGAGTCCCACCACCGATCCGTACACGAGTCCGACCGCCAGTCCGACGACGTTCCCGATGTCGAGCACGACGACGAGCCCTCCCCAGAAGAGCCCGCCCACGAGCCCGTTCACGAGCTGGCGTCGTCCGACGCGCGTGCCGACCGCGATGCGTTCCAGCCGGGACGGGGCCGGCCAGGGAGGGATTCCCACGAGAAGGCTGCCCGCCACCATGAGCATCACGTTCCTCGCGTACACGCTCCACGCGTCGAGCAGCCCCGCGGGCAGGTCGGCAACGGCCCACACCGCGATGGTCAGGAGGACGTGGACGGTACGGGCGCGACGGGCGCCGGCGAGCGGCCACAGTTCGTGGAGCACGAGGTCGGTGTTCGACAGACGACGTCCCGCCACCTCGCGGGCACCGGTGTTGGTACGCAGGTGGCGGGCGAGGACCGTCAGCCAGATGCGCACCTGCTGCCGTGTGTAGGGGGTGGCGGTGTCGTCCGTCGGGGAGGCGCCGCGGATGTACAGGTCCAGCAGGTGGTCCCGGATCTGCTCGGGGGTTCGCAGGCCGCATCGGCGGAGCTCCGCGGGGTCACGGACCCAGCCGTGCTCGGGGTCGCGTTCGTCGTAGACGGCGAGCGCCAGGGTCAGCCGCCAGGGGGTGGACAGGCCCCGCGCCAGCGGGCTGTCCGGGGCTGCGCGGAGTGCGCCCAGGACGGGTGCCCAGCGGTCCGGGTCGATGGCCCGGGCGGTGACGAACGCCTCGGCCGCGGCCGGGTCGACGGGGGCGATGTCGATGCGGGAGGCGTCCTGCGCCCGCACGCCCACGCGTTCGAGAGCGGTGTACGGGGTGCTGCGGCAGGTGAGGACGAGATGGCCCTTGACGACGCCGTGGAGGTAGCTGTTCACGGCCTCCAGGGCGGCCGCGGCGCGGGAGCCGAGCCCGGGAGCCTCCCCGGCGTCCATCTCGTCGAGGCCGTCGAGCACCGGAAGGACGAGCCGGGCTCCGACGAGGGCCGCTGCCGCGGCCGGGCGCAGCCGGTGTACGCGGCTGAGCTGGTCGACCAGCCAGTCGTCGAGCTTGGCCCGGCCGGGGTCGAAGGTGGACAACGACAGCCGTACGGGAACGGCGCCGCCCGGCGTCCGGTCGGCGAGCAGAAGCAGCATGAGGTGGAGGGCGAGCACGGTCTTACCGGCTCCGGGCGCGCCGGTGATGACGAGTCGGCCGGACTCGAGAGCGCGGTAGTAGGCGGCGATTTCTCCCAATGTGCCGTGGGGTGCCGCGTTCGCGGCCCGGTGGGCGCGGGAGGGCAGGTGGTCGAACTCGATGTCGATGGTGCGGTCGCTGCCGCCGAGAAGTCTCCGGCGGGCTTCCTCCTCGCGTTTCCTGATGTCGACGGCGAGGCGGTCGGCGAGCCAGGCGGCGTCGGTGTCCTCCCGGGCCTGGGCGGACCTGGCCTGGCCCAGGCCCGCTGCCGTCAGCATCAGGCCGACGATCCCGATCACCAACCCGCCCGGGTCCACGTCCCCGGTTCCCGCCCGGACGGCCATGGCGACCGACACCACCAGCGCCGACACCGTCAGCGCCGACCAGCCCCACCACGTGGGGCGTACGGTGTCGGAGATTCCCCTCGTCACCTGCTGCGTGAACGGAAGCGGAAGGCGGCGGCCACCGCGACCGCGCCCAGGACGACGGACCCCGCGGCCAGCGGAACCAGACTCCTGGTGCCCCGGCTGCCGGTCTCGGCCATGGCGCCGGAGGGGTCGGCCGAGCCTTCCTGGGCCGTGTCCGTCCTCGTGTCGTCGCTCGGTTTCCGTGACCCGGAAGTGCCCGAGGTGGCCGTATCAGCCGTTCCGGACGGGGCCGGACCGGTCGTCGTTCCCGCCCCGGCGACATCGAACGACGCCACGACGTTGTCCTGCCCGGGATCCAGCCCGCACGACACGTCGAGCGTGACGGTCACGATGGCGCCCCTCGCGGTGATGTGCGCGGTGAGGTCGCCGACGGTGATACGCGCCCCGCCCGGTCGGGTGAAGGTGCGCGTCGGTGCGACACCGGTCGCCTCGATCTGGAACGGTCCGGACGCCGGAACGCTGGTCCTGGCCACCTGGAACGGCACGCCGAGGCCGGTCTCGACGCCCGGCGCCGTCACATGCACCTTCGCGTCCACCGTGCCCGTGATGGTCTTGATGCGCGCCTCCCGCAGCTTTCGTGCGTCGGCCTCGTTGACCGGCACCGTCGCCCGGATGACGAACTTCGGTGTGGGCTTGCCGATCGCCGCCGACTTCGGGACGTCCGAGTCGATCCTCACGGTGCCTCGCAGCTCGTCGGCCATCGGGGCCGAGCAGGTGTACCGCAGTGTGCGCGACACCGGCTCCGCGGCCGCTGGTACGACTCCGAAGACTCCCCCGCTCGTGCCCACGACCCCTGCGGTCACCACAAGTCCCCAGGCCCCACGGGCCACCGGACCTCTCAGAACGGAGCGGGACGCCGCTCGATGCTCACACGGGTTCTGGATCGGTTCGACGTTCGCCATCTTGTTCCTCAGCCAGGTACTCGGGCCTCCGACACGAGGCACACGGATTCCTCCACCGGGTGGAACGATCACGGGACGCCCCATCTCCGTCGGCGAGGACCCGCCGCGCGCGAGCACGCAGTCGGATCCCGCGACCAACCATAGGACTGGATCGCACGCCCGGAATTGCGCGTGCGCGCAGGAAAGTTGACACCACGCGCAACACAACGATCTCCACGCACGCATGTGCGCATCGAGCCGTCTCCGAGAACCTCCTGGATCGCACCGCCGTCCACTACACTGTTGCGGCACTACCGGGCCCTCATACCATGGGCGCGAGAGCCGAATTCGGTTGTGCGCACTGTGAGAAGGCCGTGGTGAAAGGTGTTTCGATGGCCTTGGAAACCTACACGGTGAGTTCATGCACGACCCGGGACGTGACGTCGCGTGAGCGCGCCGAATTCTGGGGCGAGCACGTGACGTCGTATCAAAGCCGGATGGGCTACGGATACCCGCGCACCGACGACTTCCGGGCGGGGACGATCCGCCAGCGCACCGCCGCCTATCAGCTTGTCCAGTGGTGGTCGGACACGATCAAGTACACCCGGACCACGAGCCAGGTACGGCACAACCCGGACGAGGACTACCGCTTGCTGCTGCCGGTCGCCGGAGAGCTGCTGCTGCGCCAGAACGACCAGGAGCTGCGGCTGGTGCCGGACGCCGGGTGCCTGCTCACCTTCGGTGCGCCGTTCGAGGTCCTGCAGGCCGCCTCGGCGCGGGCGTTCATCATGTCGATCCCCGCCCAGGAGGTGAACGGGCGGTTGAACCGGTCGTCGCCGCTCGCCCTGGGCCTCGACTTCCGCTCCGGCCTGGGCCGGGTGGTGGGCGACATGCTGACCGGCCTGCACGAGGAGCGCGACGCCCTGACCAGCGGCCAGTTCGACGCGGTGTCGGAACGCCTGGTCGAGCTGTTGTGCCTGCTCGCCGCAGGGGACGACCGCCCCACCGCGCCCGGCCACCTCCCGGAGGTGGAGACCGTGGTCCGCCGGTACGCCCGCGAACACGCTGCCGACCCCCACCTGACCGGCGCCACCATGGCACGAGCCCTGGGCTGGTCGCTGCGCCAGGTGCAGTTGGCTCTGCAACGAGCGGGGACGACCCCCCGCGCACTGATCCGCGAGGAGCGGCTGCAATTGGTACGGGACCGGCTGCGGGCGCCCGCGTACCGGCACATGAGCATTACCGAGCTGGCATATGCGTCGGGATTCTCCTCCTCCAGCGCGCTCAGCACGGCGTTCCGGCGGCGCTTCGGGGTGTGCCCGCGCGACATGCGTCACGCGGGATTCCCGTCCGCCGGTGATAAGCGGCGGAGCTGACCGAAATCCGTTGGACTCCCGGTCCGGCCGGCCGAAGCGGCAGGTCACCGGGTTCACGGTGAATCATGGCGCCCCACCGCTTTTCGGATAGCCGGAGCGGTCTCGAACCGGATGCCTCCGAAGCCCGGTAATCCCTGCACAAAAACGATCACGGGAGAATTCCGCAATCCCGGCCCCCGGCATCTCGGTGTCGGACCGTCCCGCTCCCGGCTCGCGCCACGGCTCGGACGGCTTCGCCGCGTCGGGGCGATGGCGAGGCGTCCGGCAGTGCGCCGCACGACGTCCGGGAGCAGGACGACCCTCCGGCCTCGGGGCTCGCCGTACGAGAGAGGTGCGTCGCACAGCGACAGGGTCGTACGGACGATCTCCGGCGACGGAACGGGCCGCCTCCGGTCCTTCGGGAGTCGCCCGGTACGGCCAGTGACTCTTGCCGTGATATCGGCGAGGACCTAGCATCCCCTCTCGATCGACAAAATTGGTCCAGTCCAGTCTGGTTCGAGGCTGAACACCACGTCGGGAGAATCTTGTTGCCCCCGTTCCCGCTCGCTCCGGAACAACGGAGCATGCTCTTCCTGGAGGGCCTCTTCGGCCCCGGGATCTTCCGCAACACACTCATCTCCCTCCCGCTCCGCCCAGAGGTGACCGGGGCCCGGGTCCAGTCCGCGATCACGTATCTGCAGCACCGGCAGGAGGCGCTGCGCAGCGCCTTGGTCGGACGTGCGCCCTACCTGCAGCGGATCGAGGCCGTCGACCCTCGGCTGCGCACCGTCGTCGCGCGCCCCGGCGAGAGTGCGGGAGACCTGCTGGCCTCCAGGAAGGCGGCTTGCCTGGGATCGGAGCAGGTGCGCGAAATCCCCGGTCGCGCGGCGTACGAGCTGATCGAGGACTCGGCAGGGCGGGAGCGATTCCTGCTGGTGACTCTGGACCACCTCGTCTGCGACGGGCATGCCGAGCGAGTCCTGACAGCCGAGCTGACGACCCTGCTGGAGGACTCGCTCGGACGGCGCGGGAGCGATTCCGGCGAACATCCGGTGAGGTACCGGGAGTTGTGCGAGCAGCGGGTCGACGCCGCAGCGTGTGCCGAGCGCGAGACACAGTACTGGTCCCGCTCCCTGGACCGCCTCGAACCGGTTTCGGGACTGATCCCCCGGCCCGGCGGATCGGCCGCCGGGCGGGCAGGCGAACTGTTACTGGGCCAGGTGCAGAAGCTCTATCGCGGACCGGCTCTGCACACACTGGTCGGGGCTGTCTGCCGAGCCCGAGGGGCCACCGCTTTTTCGGTGTTGGCGGCGCTGACCGCGGCGGCGATCTGGCATCGTGGCGGGCCCCGTACGCTCGCGCTGTTCACGCCGGTCTCGACTCGGCAACGGTCCGGATTCGGCGTTGCGGCCGGCTGCTTCGTACACGACCGTCCGGTGGTCTGCCACATCGATCCCGCCCAGGCCCTGTCGGACTGCTTCAAGTCCGTCATGGGCCAGAATCTGGCCGCCCTCCGCTTCTCCGCGCTGAGCGTGGCGGATCTTGCCTGCGCCGTACCGCCGTTGGGTGCGGCGCTGCTTTCCGACGGCATCGACTACGTGCAACTGCACGTCGGGATGCCGGCCGAGGCCGCAGCCGGCCCCCCGGCCGCTACGCGTTCCGCCGCCGACACCACCGGTCCGGTGCCGACGCCGGACGAACGCGAGCCCCGTGATCTGGGGCCCTTCCGTCCGGCCCTGGACTTGAGTGTCACCACTCTGCGCTTCGAGTTCACCCCCGAGGCAACGACCGCGCGGGCCTTCTGCGGGGGCCCTCCCGGCGGGCTGGCCGTGGCCGAGAGCCTCGCCGACGACGTACTCGCACTGCTGGCCGGTGTGCCGCACAACGCGGATGGCACGGTCGCGGCCCTGGTCGAGAGCTCGTTGCCGCGGTGAGAGCGCGGGCGCGCTGCGGGTACGGCGGTGCCGCAGCGGCGAAACAGCGTGAACGGCGGCTGTGGTCCCGGGACTTCGGTCTGTTCTTTCTCTCCCGTGCCGTGGCCCGGCTCGGTGACACGATGCTACCGGTGGCGCTGGCCGCAGGGCTGCTGCAGCAGGGCCACAGCACCACGTCGGTCGGTGTGGCCATGGCGGTGCCCACGGTGTCCTGGGCCGCGCTGGTCATCTTCGCAGGGGTGATCGCCGACCGTGTGGATCCGCGGCGACTGATGATCGGGGCGGACCTGCTCCGGCTGGTCAGTCAGTCCTTCGCGGCCGGCATCTTCTTCTCCGGCCACGTGGCACTCTGGCAGGTCCTGGTGATCGGTCTCGTCAACGGTGGCGCCTCGGCGGTCTTCCAGCCCGGAGTGGCCGGCACGGTGCGCCAGTTGTCCGCGGATGCGCAACAGGGCAATGGGGCGATCCGCACCGTCGAGGCGGTGATGTCGCTCGTCGGCCCGGCGGCCGCCGGGCTTCTGGTCGCCGCGGCGTCGGCAGGCAGCGTCTTCGCCGTGCACGCCGGTACGTACGCGGCCAGCGCCCTGTGCCTGTGGGCGATGCGGCTGCCGGACCGGACGGCGTCGTCGGGAACGCGCGCCGAGGAGACGGGTACGACGCCGTCCGCGACCGGTGGCATGCGCCAGGGCCTGAGAGAGGGCCGGCGGGCGGTCCGGGCGCGGCCGTGGCTGTGGGGTGTGCTGGCCCTGTGGAGCTTCTTCGCGCTCACAGCACGTGGCCCCACCACCCCACTGATCGCGACGGAGATGGTCCAGCAGCACGGCGTGACCGACTACGGCCTCGTCAACTCGGCGCTCGGCTGCGGCACCGTCGTCGGCGGCATCCTCGCCATGCGGCTCCGGCCCACCTTCCAGCTGCGGGCCGGAGCCGTGGGCGTTGCACTGTTCGCCGTCTTCCCGTTCGCGGTGGGCAGCGGGCTGCCGGTACCGGTGATCGCAACGGGCGCGGTCGTCGGAGGTCTGGGGATGGCGTTCTGGGGGGTGATGTGGGCGACCAGCATCCAGACCCAGGTCCCGCACGAGGTACTCAACCGCGTGTACGCCTATGACATCGCCGGCTCGATCGCCTTTCTGCCGGTCGGCGAAGCACTGGCCGGGCCCGCCGCGGAGCTGTTCGGCCGACACACCATGCTGCTGGCCGGTGCGGTGAGCACCATGATCGTTTCGGCGGCGCTGCTGAGCGTGCCGGCGATCCGACGGCTGCGGCGGGTCGACGGTCGGGACCGAGGCGGGCCGCGCTCCGGCTGCCCGACTACGACTTGACCAGGCGGCTGTCGAAGCCGGCCCGCACCAGATGGTCGTAGGCCCCGCGCACCGGGGCAGGTACCCGCTGCTCCGTCGCGAAACCGAGCCGTGGATACTCCTGTATCCGCTGCAGCTCTCCTACCAGCATGTCGATGACGAGTTTGCGATCTCCGATGGCCACCAGGTAGTCCTCCAGGCCGATGCGTTCGGACGCACACTGCACAGCGACCTCCGGCCACACCTTGCGGCAGGTGGCGTAGGCCCGCCGCTCCATGTACGGCTTGCAGATGAGCATGACGGAGTCGACGGCAAGGCCCCGCCGGTCCAGCAGCGTTCGGGTGTAGGTGATGTTCTGCCCGGTGTTGGCGGCACGCGGCTCGACCAGCACGGCGTCCTCGGGCACACCGAGAGCGATCGCGTGCTCCCGGTAGTGCACCGCTTCGCCGCGCGGAAAACGGTCCTTGGTGGTGGGGCTGTTGCCGCCGGTGAACACGAGAGTCGGAAAGAGCCCGGCGTGGTAGTGGCCGACCGCGGTCGTCGCGACTCCGAGATCATGGCTGCCGAGTCCGATCGCAACCGAACAGGGGCGGAACGGGCGGTTCAGGAGCAGGTAGTCCCACATCTGCTGCGCGGCGTGCAGATCCTGGTCATGGATGGTGATGGTCATGGGTGTTCCACCTTCGCCTCAGGTTCGCGGGGTCAGCAGGCCGTCGAGCAGATTTCGCGGCCGGGCGGCGGCGCCGAGCAGTGCCCGGTGCAGGGGCTCCAGGCGTTCAGGGGCGAAGCCGCAGGCCCTCCAGTCGTCGTAGGACAGAGCAAAGCCGAGTTGCTGCCACAGCCGTCCGTTGGCGGCCTCGTGGCTGCCCGCCGGCTCCAGCAGGATCAGCGGGGTGGCCGTCCAGAGGCTGTCGAGCAAGGTGCCTCCGCCCGGCTTGCTGACGATGGCACTCGCCGACCGGGCGAGCTCGTACGACAGTTGCCGCCCCTGTCCTTCGGGGGCCGCGGGGACTTCGAGCAGCGGCGGCAGGCCGTCGTCGTGCCAGGGGTGCCAGTCGGGGTCGAGAGTGAAGCAACGGGCCCAGTCGACGGCCGCGGGCGCCTCCGGCACGATCAGATCGATCGGCAGGCCGGCCCCCGCCAGCTCCCGCGCCCGGTCCCGGTAGCTGCCGATGGCCCAGCCACCGCCGTGCACCAGCAACCGCCCCGCGCGTGCGGACCAGGGAATCGGCGGACGCGTGTCGACGGGGATGGTCCAGGGCAGGGTGCCGTCTTCGCGGGCCAGCCACACGTGCTCGGCCTCGGGTGCGTAGCGGCCCGCACGGCGGTACGACGGTGAGACCACGGCATCGACATGGCAGGCCACGGTGCGCGTCGGCCGACGGCCGAGGTAGCTGTCGAGGAGGCGCAGCCAGAAGCCGGAGAACACCACGAAGGTCTCCACCCTCCGCTCCTCCCAGTGCTTCTCCAGCGCTCCCACGGCCTGTGGCGTGAAGTCGTCGACCGGGTCGGTCGCCAGGCGCTGGGCGGCCACCGCGAAGCGCAGATCCCGCTGGAAGCACCGGCGGGACTCCACCACGGCCGCCAGCCGGTCGCCGGGCAGTCGGCGTTCCAGTACGTCGACCATGACGTCCGCGCCGCGCTCCCGCAGCCGCTGGGCAAGGCGCAGACCTGGCACATGGGCGCCGAGCGCCACCCCGGAGGTGAGGACGGCGATCACCTTGTGGGCACCTCCGTGCGTGTCGTGCTGATCCCGGCGGTCGCCGCGCAGTTCTCGGTGCGGGCACGCAGCGCCGGGAAGCCACCCGGTGCGCAGAATGCGGCGCAGACGAGGCGACCCCGCGGGGCACACAGACTGCCGCCGGACAGTGGCAGCACCCCGGGCCGTGCGCCGCCGCCGTACAGCAGTCCCGCCGCACGCAGCGCGGACAGCAGTGATGTCACGTCGGTTCCGTGCTCCACAGACATGTCCTGTTGCCACAGATGCGCCCGCAGGCCGTATGCCCGGACGCGTTCGTCGAGCTCCAGCGTCAACAACCCCATCGACATCCGCGCGTTGATCTCCAGGACGGGCAGCCAGCCGCCGTCGGCCAGCAGCATGGAGTCGATTCCGGCAGGACCGAAGTAGCCCGCCGCCGCCAGGGCACGGGCCACCTGCTCCAGTACGGCCGGATAGCCACGCCGGTCGAGCTCGGCCGGCAGGTCCCGCGGCACCGGGTGGGAGACCGCGTGCCGGTAGCCGCCGTTGGTCATGCCCTGCAGGCCGCGCAGGGACCAGGTGCCGTCACGGCACACCTCCAAGTGGGCGGAGAAGTCCTGGGCCCGCTCGTAGCGGCGCTGCACCACGAGTTCGGTGCGCAGGCCCTCGTCCTCCTGGGTCTGCAGTCTGCGCACCAGGCGACGCAGTGCCCCCGGCCCGGTGACCTCGACGGTGCCGCGGCCGGCCACCCCGTAGGGGTCCTTCACCAGGACCGTGCCCGGCAACCGCCGCACGGCGGCAGCCAGTTCGTCCGCGGAACGGACCACAGTGCCCGACCCGGGCAGTTCGAGCGCGGCCGCCAGCTCCGATGACCACGCCTTGCCATTCACCTGCTGCACCGCGGAGGGGTGCGGCAACTCATCGGCCGTGTCGGGATGTTGTCGCAGCAGCTGTGCGGTCGCCGGGAGCACCGCGTACGGCTGGACGTCCGCGGCCGTGGCCACCGCACGGCACAGTGCGGGATCACCGGCGATCGCCTCTTCCACAGCTGCGCCGGGGTCGCCCGTCGCGGTCGGCCCGGCAGCGACGGACCGAAAGGTGAGACCTGCCGCACCGAGGGCTTCGAGCTGGGCCGGGGCCAAGGTGCCGCGGGTGACCAGCAGGTCGTCCGGCCGACAGGCTGCGGCGAGCGTCTCGTCCAGGCCGGCGACCACCGTGTGGGCCTCGGTGCCCACCAGGCTCGGTAACCTGGCGAGGGAGGCGGGGCGCCAGAGCCGCTCCGCATCGAAGGTACCGAAGCGAGCGGTACCCCGGGGCCGCAGCGGGCCGGTGCCGACCGTCACCGGGAGGGTTCCCGGCGTGCGATGACCTCCGCGCCGAACGTACGGACCGAAGTGAGGTGCTGCAGGCTCAGGTTCTCGAAGTCCAGCTCGATGTCGAATTCATCCTCGATCTGCAGCAGGAATTCAATGGCCTCCAGCGAATCCAGACCGAGCACAGTCACCATATCGGCGTCGGGTGAGATCTGATCGGGTTCGATTCTGCGGCTGAGCACGTTGGCCAGCACCTTCATCACGCGTGTCTCGGTGTCGTTCATCTCGTGCACCGTTCACACCCCGTTCATGTAGAGAAGAATGCACTTCGAGCAGACCGGCATCATTCCCGTCTCCGCCAGGATCGTCCGGACGCGGCGGAACCGTTCGCTCTGCCACAGTTGCAGCGTCGGCGTCTCGTACAGATTCCCGACGACGAACTCCGGGAAGAACTTGCACGAACTCACATTGCCGTCCGCATGCACCTCCATGCGGTTGGTGACGGCCAGGCAGCGGGTGCGCCGCTGCGCCGGCTGCGAGGTGCCCAGGATGAACGACTCGACCTCGTCGTCCGCCAGTTCCGGCTGGTAGCGAATCCGCGGCGACCAGGTGCGCGAGGCCAGCCGCGCCATGGACTCCCGCAGCACCGGCAGCAGTTCCTCGGGAAGCCGGTACGTGTAGGAGTGCCAGGTGGGCCGGGCCGTGCCGGTATCGGGCTCCAGCCAGGCGAAGTGCTCGCGGTAGACCTCGTCCATCGCCTCGGCGACCTGCGGGCCGATGTACCAGGGGAACTGGAAGTAGACGGTGTTGACTCCGACTTCCTCCGCCCACTCCATGAACTCGTACATGCGATGCACGGTGACATGAGAAACCATGCATCCGACCGATACCTGGCCGCGGTACTCGCCTTTTCGTTGCAGGTCGAGCATGGCTTCCATGTTCTTCATCGTCCGTTTGAACGTGCCGCGGCCGCGCAGTTCGTCGTGGTCGGAGTCGAGTCCGTCCAGGCTCACGAGAAGATTGAGGTGTTCGCCCATACGCAGCAGATCATCCATGTTGCGCCGGAAAAGCAGGCCGTTGGTGCACATGGTCACGGTGCGCGGATGGCGTTCGATCAGGCGTGACACCTCGTCGAAGCGACTGTGCATCAAGGGCTCGCCGCCCCAGATGTACAGACGTCCGGGCACCCCCGACGTCGCCTGCAGTATGTTCTCGATCAGTTTCGGGTCGAGTTCCTGCCGCTGCTTGTCGATTCCCCAGTCCCGAAAGAACCCCTGCTCATTCCACTGATAGCAGTGCGTGCAGCGAAGGTTGCACTTGTAGGTGAGCTGCAGGCTGACCTCACGCGGCACGTCTGCCGCATAGGCGCGGTCGGCGCGTAACCCGGCCCGAGATTCAGAGCGAATTGCGACCGTATGCTTGATGTCCGCGAATTCTTTTGCGGTGAGCTTGCGGCTCGTCCTGGGGGACATCTCTCTCCTCGGTTCGGCTGGCAAGGCTAAGCGAATTCGTGGAGCAATGCGACGCATCGTGGCGCGCGCACACCGCCACTGTCAACCGTTACCGGATCGCCGGACATCAGCATCAACTTGCCTGCACCCATGGGATGTTCGGCGGCACGATCCCAGGTGGGGGCCTTGACACCCATAGATGGTCTAGGCCATTATTCCAGGGGCTCACCCTGCTCGCCCGGCATGGGCGAGCCGCTGGATCTGGATTGCCACCCCGGAGGTCGGCCGTGGAATCGATTGCGTCGAACAGGTCTGCCACCGCGGTAATTCAAACCGACTTCACCAGAACGACGACCGGCGCAATATAAACGGCGGAACAGACCGCCGTACCGGCCCATTTGAGTGGTGCCGCTCCCGGGTGAGGACGGCTCGGCCCATGGACGTCATTCGGTTCGGACAGCAGTGCACCCGGCGGAAGACGCGCCGGGTCTTCCGCCGGGCGACGTCGCGTTCGACGTGTCCTCGGGCCTCGGCCGAGCCCGGCCGGCGGTGCGTTCGGTCGGCGTGGGTTCGCCGCCGGACGACGACGAGGAGGCCGCCGGGAAGCTCACCGGCAGGCTGTCCCACCTGCCCGGAACACCCGCGAACGTCGAGGGGTCCGGCAGGGAACAGCACCGGGCGGCGACGCGGCCGTCATCCTCGCAGGCCCGGTCGTCGATGCCCGCGCGGAGCCGAGAGCCGGTGAAGGTCTTCGGCGGCATCCGCGCCTCTTCGCCTCTTCGCCTCTTCGCCTCTTCGATCGAGGCAGGATCCCCTCGTCCCCGCACCGCAATCCCCAGTCGCTCGACGAGCAGAACGTCGCCGCCACCGAGCTGCGCACCCACGGACGCGGCGGCGAGCACGTTCTCCCGCCGACGCCAGGGGACGACGTCGCCGGCTCCACGTGCGACAGGCACCGCACTCCGAGCAGGCGTTCACCGGATCCGCCGCAGGAACGTTCGGTCCCGTGTCGGGCCGTACCGAGCAGGATTCTCGCCGTTCGCGCACGCATGGTGCGGAGCGTCGGCGGCACGACTCAGGAACGATATCGGTCAGCCGAGGAAGCTCAGCCGCACCTGCCGCTCCGGGTTGTCCTTGTTCGTGTCGACCAGGCACACCGACTGCCACGTCCCCAGCGCCAACCGACCCCCGATCACCGGGAGTGTCGCGTGCGGCGGGACGAGGGCGGGGAGTACGTGATCGCGGCCGTGACCGGGGCTGCCGTGGCGGTGCTGCCAGCGGTCGTCGGCGGGGAGCAGGGCGTGGAGGGCGGCCAGGAGGTCGTCGTCGCTGCCCGAGCCGGTTTCGAGGATGGCGATGCCCGCGGTGGCGTGCGGCACGAAGACATTCAGCAGCCCGTCCCCGCCGCGGGCCGTCCGGTCCAGGAACATCGCGCACTGGTGCGTCAGATCGGTGACGGACTCCGCCACTCCGGTGGCGATGTGCAGAACGCTGGTGGTGAAGGCGTGGGGCATGGCTCCATCCTCTCGTTCCGGCCGCGAGACCGCGCGTGCACGGGCCCTGCCACCCGTCGCGGCCGCGGATCGTCGCGTTCGGCATCGTGTTCCGTTCAACTGTGCTCACTCCGCGCGGTCGCGTCGACCCGGCGCGGGTGGCTTCCGTGGCCCCGGTGAGGGACTGCGGGCCCGCCGGGCCGCATGCCCCGGGCGGCCGAGCGGCCGCGCTCCGCTTCACGATCGCGCCCGGGAAGATCCGCACGGGCGGAGAAGTTAGTAGAAGCATGAACAAATCTGGGGCGGGTGCGGCGCACACGGTCGATGTCGTCGTGGTGGGCGCCGGACAGGCGGGCCTGTCCGGCGCCCACCATCTGCGGCGCGTCGGTCTGGAGCCCGACCGGGACTTCGTCGTGCTCGACCGTGCCCCGCGCCCCGGCGGCGCCTGGCAGTTCCGCTGGCCCTCGCTGACGTACGGCACGGTGCACGGCATGCACGCGCTGCCCGGCATGGAGCTGACCGGCGCCGACGACGACCGCCCCTCCTCCGAGGTGATCGGCGCGTACTTCGACGCCTACGAGCGCGCCTTCGATCTGCGGGTCCACCGGCCGGTCGAGGTGAGCGCCGTGCGCGAGGGCGACGGCGGGCGGCTGCTCGTCGAGACGTCCGAGGGCGCGTACGCCACCCGCGCCCTGATCAACGCGACCGGCACGTGGGACAAACCGTTCTGGCCGTACTACCCGGGGCGGGAGACCTTCCGGGGGCGGCAACTGCACACCGCGGACTATCCGGGGCCCGCGGGGTTCGCCGGTCTGCGCGTGGTGGTGGTCGGCGGCGGCGCCTCCGGTACGCAGCACCTGATGGAGATCGCCGAGGTGGCGGCGGAGACGTACTGGGTGACGCGTCGGCCACCGGTCTTCCGGGAGGGCCCGTTCGACGCGGACCGGGGGCGGACGGCCGTGGCCATGGTCGAGGAACGCGTGCGGCAGGGCCTGCCGCCGCGGAGCGTCGTGAGCGTGACCGGACTCCCCCTCACCGACGCGGTACGGCACGCCCGTGAGCAGGGAGTGCTCGACCGGCTGCCGATGTTCGACCGGATCACCCCGAGCGGAGTCGCCTGGGACGACGGCCGCGAGATCGAGGCGGATGTCATCCTCTGGGCCACCGGATTCCGGGCCGCCCTCGATCATCTCGCGCCACTGGGACTGCGCGAGCCGGGCGGCGGCATCCGGGTCGAGGGGACACGGGCGGTGCGGGACGCGCGTGTCCACCTCGTCGGGTACGGGCCGTCCGCCAGCACCATCGGTGCCAACCGTGCGGGGCGTGCCGCGGTGCACGCGATCACGCGGCTGCTGAACGGGACCGAAGCCCGCGCGGAGACCGGGGAGACGGTGGGAGCGGGGGCATGAACGAGGCCCCCGGGGGCGGTCACCGCCGCCCCGGCCCGCTCGCCGGATGCCCGTTGCCGGTGAACGGCAATACGGGGCCGGACCTCCCGCCCCGTCCACCCTGGCGCCCCGCCCGAACCGCACGACGTGACCAGAACACACGAACAGAGGATCGGATGTTCGCTGGAACGCGTGATCGTTTCGCCATTCGTTGCTCAACCGCCCTGCGGCGGTTGATGATTACAGGGCGCAAGCGACGGGCTGCAGACCGCGACTGCGCTGTCCCACAAAAGCATCATGCTCAAGGAGAAACACCGAATGAACGTCATCACCAACCTGCTCGCCGGCATCGTCCACTTCGTGGGTTGGCTCATCTGACCGTTGCTCCACCCGGCGCCGTCGCTCCCCGTCCCACGGGAGCGGCGGCGCCGCCGCGTGTACGGTCCGATCCTCGGGGATCCCGCCCACGACGCCGATCAGCTCGCCGCCGGCTCCAGTGGGGTGTCCCGGCGGACGAGCGCGGCATAGCGGCCGTCCTGGCGGAGGAGTTCGTCATGGGTACCGCACTCCGCCGTCCGGCCGCCGTCCAGGACGACGATCTGGTCGGCATCGCGGACGGTGGAGAGCCGGTGCGCGATGGTGATGGTGGTGCGCCCGGCGGAGAGGGCGTCGATCGCCTCCTGCACGGCGAACTCGGTGCGCGTGTCGAGAGCGCTGGTCGCCTCGTCGAGCACCAGCACGGGCGGATCGCGCAAGATCGTACGAGCGATGGCGAGGCGCTGCTTCTCACCGCCCGAGAACCGGTAGCCGCGTTCGCCGACCAGGGTGTCGTAGCCGTCGGGCAGTGCGGCGATGTGGTCGTGGATCTGTGCCGCGCGGGCGGCCGCCTCGATCTCGGCGTCGGTCGCGTCCGGCTTGGCGAAGCGCAGGTTGTCGGCGACCGAGGCATGGAAGAGATAGGTCTCCTGGGAGACCACGCCGACGGCCCTCGCCAGGGTGTCGAAGTCCAGATCGCGTACGTCGACACCGTCGAGCGTGACCCTGCCGCCGGTGACGTCGTAGAGCCGCGGCACCAGATAGCTGAGGGTGGACTTGCCGGACCCGGTGGGGCCGACGACCGCCAGACTGCCGCCGGCCGGCACGGTCACGTCGATACCGCTGAGCGTCGGACCACTCGTCCCGTCGTAGCTGAAGTCGACGTGCTCGAAGCGGATCTCGCCGCGGATCCGCTCCAGCCGCACCGGGTTCTCGGGCTCGGTGATGTCCACGTCGAGATCGAGGTATTCGAAGATCCGCTGGAAGAGCGCGAGGGACGTCTGCATCTGCACCCCGGTGGAGAGCAGGCTCACCGCGGGCCGGAAGAGCGCCTGCTGGAGCGAGACGAACGCGACGAGCGTGCCGAGGGAGACGGCCGGGCCGTCCGCCCGGAGCGCCATGCCCGCCGCCCAGTAGATGACGGCGGGCATGGCGGCCATCACGATGCCGATCGTCGACATCCGCCACCGCCCGGCCATGCTGGAGCGGACTTCAAGATCGACAAGCTTCTCCGACTCCTCGGCGAAGCCCTGGGTGAGGGAGTCCGCCCGGCCCATCGTCCGGCCGAGCAGGATGCCGCTGACGGAGAGCGACTCGGTGACCGTGGCCGCCATGGCGGCCATCTGCTTCTGGCGCCGGGTGGTGATCTTCTTTCGCTCGCGGCCGACCCGGCGGCTGATCCAGACGAAGACGGGGAGCAGGAGGAGCGAGACGAGCGTGAGCCGCCAGTCGAGCGCCAGCATCGCGACGACCGTCGCGACGACCGCGGTGAGGTTGGAGACCAGTGACGTCGCGGTCGAGGTGACGGTCGCCTGCATGCCCCCGATGTCGTTGGCGATGCGGGACTGGACCTCGCCGGTCCGCGTCCGGGTGAAGAAGGCGAGCGGCATCCGCTGCAACTGCGCGTAGACCGCGGTGCGCAGATCATGCATGACGCGCTGGCCGACCGTGGTGGAGATGAGGGTCTGCAGAACGCCGAAGACGCCGGTCGTCACGGCCGTGAGGATCATGCCGAGGGCCAGCACCGACAGGAGTCCGGTGCGCCCCTGCGGAATTGCCGTGTCCAGGATCTCGCGCAGCAGGAACGGCGAGGCGACCGACACCAGGGACGAGGCGCCGACGAGCAGCCCCACCAGGGCGAGCCGGCCTCGGTAGGGACGGAACAGGCGCAGGATGCGGCGGACCTCTGCGGGCGGCTGGTTCCCGTCCCGGGGCGGCGGCGTCCAGGTGATTTCGTCGGGTTTCATGGGCTCCTTCGACAGGTGTGCGGCGGGCGGATTCGGGCCGCCCCAAAACCGGCGGCGTACGGCCGCGTGCCCGCTCGGCCCCGGACCGGCCCGGACCCCACGTCCTGGGTCCCGGAACGCGGGTCTCCCCATGCGCGAACAGGCCGGTCCGCGGGCAGGCGGGTTCGGGGGTCGCGCGGTCCGGGAGCTCCGGGCTTTCGAGAGCATAGCTCATTGTTACCTATACTCACAATGAACATCATCCTGATATTGTTCCCGCATGGAATCCTCCGACGCAGACGGCGTGCTCGCCGAGCAGTTGTTGCGGGTGACCCGCAGGCTCCAGCGGATCCAGGGCCGCCAACTGGAACCGATCGGGATCACCCCCGCGCAGTTCCGGCTGCTCCGCATCGTGGCGCACTACGACGGGCCGCCCCGGATGGCGGATCTGGCCCGGCGGCTGGATGTCGTCCCGCGCGCGGTGACGAGTCTGGTCGACGGCCTGGAGGCGAGCGGGCGGGTGCGCCGCGCGCCCGATCCGGACAACCGCAGGGTGGTCCGGATCGAGATCACCGAGGAGGGGATCGCCACCCTCCGGTCGCTGCGCGACGCGCGCCGTGCCGCCGCGGAGGAGATCCTGGCCCCGTTGACCACCGATCAGCGCGAGGTGCTCGGCGGCCTGTTGTCCGCCCTGGTCAACGGCATGCCGGAGCACCGCTGCTAGGGCGTGTGTCGAGAGTCCCGCCCGGCCGGGGCGTCTGGCACGCGCGCTCGTCGCGTTGTCGGTCGTCGGCGCAGCCCGCTGCACTCTCCTCCCTCCGCCTTGCGATCGCACGCACCGGACGTCCCCGGCCCCGCCCTCCGGGCGGACGACGCTACTTTCGATACACGCCCCAAACCTGTGGGCACAGATGTGCGCCCGGCGGTGCCCCTGCGACACCGTCGCGACGTACCGCACCGCACCGCACCGCACCAAACAGAACCGCCGAGGAGAGCCCGCCATGCCACTGCTGGAGCCCAAGCCGGAAGCACTCCGCCCCGGAACCGTGCGCACGCCGTCCCCGGACCGGGTCCCCGACGGGCGAGCCACGGGTACGCCCGAACCACTGCGCGGCGACCTGATCCGCCTGCTGGGGCCGGAGAAGGTGCTGTGGAAGGTCTCCGACCTGGTGAAGTACGCCTCCGACGCCAGCCCGTACCGGTTCGTCCCCCGGGTCGTCGTGGTCCCGGAGGACATCGACGACATCTCGGCAATCCTGTCGTACGCGCATGGCAAGGGGCGCGAGGTCGTGTTCCGGGCGGCCGGCACCAGCCTGAACGGCCAGGCCCAGGGCGAGGACATCCTGGTCGACGTGCGCCACCACTGGGCGGGCATCGAGGTGCTGGAGGACGGCGCGCGGGCCCGCATCCGGCCGGGCACGACCGTCGTGCGGGCCAACGCGGCACTCGCCCGGTACGGCCGCCTGCTCGGCCCGGACCCGGCCAGTGCCATCGCCTGCACGATCGGCGGAGTCGTCGCCAACAACGCCTCCGGCATGACCGCGGGCACCACCCGCAATTCGTACCGCACCGTCTCCTCCCTCACCTTCGTGCTGCCGAGCGGCACGGTCGTCGACACCGGCGATCCCGCGGCGGACGAGGACCTGGCCCGGGCCGAGCCCCGGCTCTGCGAGGAACTGATGGCGCTCAAGGCGGACATCGAGGCGGATGCCGCGCTCACGGCACGAATCCGCGCCAAGTACGAGATCAAGAACACCAACGGCTACCGGCTCGACGCCTTCCTGGACGGCTCGACGCCGGTGGAGATCCTCCGAGGTCTGATGGTCGGTTCGGAAGGCACCTTCGGCTTCATCTCCGAAGTCGTGTTCGACACGCTCCCGTTGGACCGGCGCGTGTCCACCGCCCTGTTGTTCTTCCCCTCGCTGACCGCGGCAGCGGCCGCGGTGCCCCGCTTCAACGAGGCCGGGGCGATCGCCGTCGAACTGATGGACGGCAACACCCTGCGCGCGTCGGTGAGCGTCCAGGGCGTGCCCGCGGACTGGGCCGAGCTGCCCAAGGAGACCACGGCGCTGCTGGTGGAGTTCCGGGCCCCGGACGAAGCGGGCCAGGAGACGTACGAGCGGGCCGCGGCCGCCGTCGTCGAGGGGCTCGACCTGGTCGCGCCCGTGGCCTCGGTAAGCAACGAGTTCACCCGCGATGCCAAGGTCATCGCGGGCTACTGGAAGGCCCGCAAGGCGTTCGTCACCGCTGTCGGCGGCTCCCGCCCCTCGGGGACGACGCTGATCACGGAGGACTTCGCGGTGCCGCCGTCACGGCTCGCCGACGCCTGCGAGGAGCTGCTCGCGCTCCAGGCGGAGCACGGCTTCGACGCCGCCGTCGCCGGGCACGCGGCGCACGGCAACCTCCACTTCCTGCTCGCCTTCGACGCGGCGAAGCCGTCCGACGTCGACCGGTACGCCGCGTTCATGGACGACTTCTGCCGACTTACCGTGGAACGCTTCGACGGCTCCCTGAAGGCGGAACACGCCACCGGCCGCAACATCGCCCCGTTCCTGGAGCTGGAGTGGGGCCCGAGGGCGACCGAGCTGATGTGGCGCACCAAGCAGGTCATCGACCCCGACGGGGTGCTGGCCCCGCGCATCGTGCTCGACCGCGACCCGAAGGCCCATCTGCGCGGGCTCAAGACGATCCCGAAGGTCGAACTGATCGCGGACCCCTGCATCGAGTGCGGCTTCTGCGAACCCACCTGCCCCAGCCACGACCTCACCACCTCGCCCCGCCAGCGCATCGTGCTGCGCCGGGAGATGATGCGGCAGCCGGGCGGCGCACCGGTCGAATCGCGCCTGCTGGAGGCGTACGGCTACGACGCCGTCGACACCTGCGCGGGCGACTCGACCTGCAAGCTGGCCTGTCCCGTCGGCATCGACACGGGCGCCATGATGAAGGACTTCCGCCACCGGCGGCACTCCGCCCGCGAGGAGCGGGTCGCGGCGCTCACCGCGAAGAACTTCAAGGCTGTGGAGGCGGCGGCACGACTCGCGGTCGCGGCGGCCGGGCGGATCGAGGACCGGCTCGGCGACGGCCCGCTGGAGACCATCACCGGGCTCGCCCGCAAGGCCGTTCGCCCCGATCTGGTGCCCGAGTGGCTGCCCGAGATCCCCGGCGCCGCCGCACGGAAGCTGCCCCGCACCTCCCGTGCCGGGGCGAGCGCCGTCTACTACCCGGCGTGCGTGAACCGCATCTTCGGCGGCCCCGAGGGCCATCGCGGCCCGTCGCTGCCGCAGGCCGTCGTCGCCGTGTCCGCCCGCGCCGGGAAGCCGGTGTGGATTCCGGACGACGTCGCGGGTACCTGCTGCGCGACGATCTGGCACTCGAAGGGGTACGACGAGGGCAACACCCTGATGGCCAACCGCATCGTGGAAGCAGCCTGGGGCTGGACGGCGGGCGGAAGGCTGCCCCTGGTCGTCGACGCGTCGTCGTGCACCCTGGGCATCGCCCACGAGGTGGTGCCCTATCTCACCGACGACAACAAGGAGTTGCACCGGGAGCTGACCATCGTCGACTCCCTGGTCTGGGCGGCCGACGAGCTGCTCCCCGAACTGACCGTGCTCCGGAAAATCGATTCGGCGGTGCTGCATCCGACGTGCTCCATGCAGCATCTGGGCGATGTGGACCAGCTGCGCACGGTCGCGGAGGCGTGCGCGCACGAGGTGGTCGTTCCCGACGACGCCGGATGCTGCGCCTTCGCGGGCGACCGCGGCATGCTGCACAAGGAGTTGACCGCGTCCGCCACGGCGAAGGAGGCCGCGGAGGTGAACACGCGGGAGTACGACGCCCACCTCTCCGCCAACCGCATGTGCGAGATCGGCATGGACCGGGCCACGGGACACTCGTACTACTCCGTGCTGATGGAGCTGGAGCGGGCGACGCGGCCGGGGCCCGTGGCGCGGTGATCGCCGCAGGCCGTCCGACGCCCCGGCCCGTCCCGGTCGTCCAACGGCCCCGGCTTTCCCGTTGATGTCCTCGTGCCGCGGCAGGCACGAGATGAGCCCGGCGGTTCGGTCGTCTCCGAGCCGCCGGGCTTTCGTACGCCCACAAAAGTCCATGGTTTCGGCCCGGGAGTCCAATCGCTCCCCTTGCGCATCAGCGGCCTCGACCACCAAGGTCCTGCACGAGGTTCATTCACCGGCCGCGCACGTCAGACCCCCCCCTTCTGGAGGATCGATGAACGACGCAGCACAGCAGGACGGCGGTATGCGGGAGGACGACGAGGGTTCGATGAGCCGTCGCTCGGTCCTGTGGACGACTGCCGGGGTGGCGGGGGCCGGGCTCGGCCTCGGCGGCCTCGGCGGCGGGAGCGCGTACGCCGCCGGACCCGCCCGGAGCCCGGACGCCGCCGCTTCGGACCGGTCGTCCGCTCCGAAGCGCCGGGGACGGACCATGGTCGGGGTGCCGTTCGACCGGCGCTCCACCGTTCGGGTCGGTCTCGTCGGCCTGGGCAATCGCGGTGGCAGCATGATCGATCTCTTCCTCGCCGTCGGCGGCGTCCGGGTCGTCGCGGTGTGCGACCCGGTCCGGGCCAAGGCGGAACGGGCGGCGGCGAAGGTGACCGCGGCGGGGCAGCCCACGCCGGCCGTCTACGCCAGTGGCGAGGACGACTACGAGAATCTCTGCAAGCGCGGGGACATCGACTTCGTCTACGTGGCGACGCCCTGGGACTTCCACTTCGAGATGGCGAAGACCGCCCTGCTGAACGGCAAGCACGTCGGCGTGGAGTGCCCGATCGCCCTCCGGCTCGACCAGCTGTGGGAGTTGGTCGACCTCTCCGAGCGCACCAGGCGTCACTGCATGCAGTTGGAGAACTGCTGCTACGGACGGAACGAGATGCGGGTGCTGCGGATGGCGCACGCCGGGCTCTTCGGTGACCTGTTGCACGGTGCGGGCGCGTACAACCATGATCTGCGCGGCCTGATGTTCGACCCTGACTACTACGAGGGCCCCTGGCGCAGGCTGTGGCACACCCGGCTGCGCGGTGACCTCTACCCCAACCACGGTTTCGGCCCGGTCGCCAACTACATGGACATCAATCGCGGCGACCGCGCGGTCAGCATCACCAGTGCCGGATCGCCGTCGCTGGGACTCGCCGAGTACCGCAGGAACAACATGCCGGCCGACGACCCGAGTTGGAAGGAGACCTACATCGAGAGCGACCGGACGATCAGTCTCGTCCGGACCGCCAAGGGGCGGGTCATCCGGCTGGAGCACGACGTGTCCACCCCGCACCCGTACTCCCGGATCAACAGCCTCGGCGGGACGAAGGGCGTCTTCGAGGACTATCCGGAGCGCATCTACCTAGAGCCGGACCACACCGACGACAGCTGGGGCGACTTCTCCGCGTACGCCCGGTGGGACCATTGGCTCTGGAAGAAACACGCCAACCCGCCGGGAGGGCACGGCGGCATGGACTACATGCTGGTATTCCGGCTGATGCAGTGCATGCGGCTCGGTCTCGTGCCGGACTTCGACGTGTACGACGCGGCGACGTGGACGGCGCCGGTGCCGCTCAGCCATCTGTCCATCAAGGCCCAGGGCGCGCCGCAGCAGATTCCGGACTTTACCCGCGGCGAGTGGAAGAAGGCACGTTCCGGGATGGATTCGGAGGATCCGGAGAAGTCCTGACCGATCCGCGAACGGGATTGTGGGGACCGGGCTGCGGAAAGGCTCCGCCGAGCCGGGGCCGGCCCGGTCCCCGCAGGCCCCCGGCAGGGCGCTCCCCCGCGAGCACCCACTCCTGGACGCAGGGGTTCCGCGGCCGGATCCTGCTGCTGCTCAACGTCATCATGGAAAAATTCAATTGCCCGGGTGAACCCATTAGGGCGAGCCTTGGACAGTTTGCGACATTCGCTGATCAATTCAGCACACCGAACCATGGGACGTCATGCAAATTCGCGATCTTCCGTACTCGGACCCCGGTGATCCCGATGTACGGTCGGGCCCCCATTTCCTGCTCTGGCTCGGCCGCAATCAGCTCGGCGGCCAGCTCAGGGCCGTCTTGTGGGGTCTGTTGCACCAGTGTTCCCTGGCAGGCCTTCCCCCCGCCGTCGGCCTCGCCGTACAGGCCGTCGTCGACCGCTCCGGCAGTCGGCTCGCGTGGGCGGGCGGTCTCATCGCCGTCCTGGGCGTCCTGATGGCGGTCGGCGACACCATGCTCCACCGGGCCGCCATCACCAACTGGATCACCGCCGCCGCACGCGTCCAGCAGCTGCTGGCGCGCAAGACCGCCGAACTCGGTTCGGCGCTGACCCACCGGGTCGCCGCGGGCGAGGTCGTCGCCGTGTCCACCGGTGACGTCGAGAAAATCGGCTGGTTCGTCGAGGCCCTCTCCCGCTTCGCCGCGGCGGCCGCCGCCCTCGTACTGATCTGTGTCGGGCTCGTCCTCTACCTTCCCTCGCTGGGCATCCTGGTGGCGCTCGCCGTGCCCGTGCTGGCCCTCGCCGTACTGCCCCTGCTCCCCCGGGCCACCCGGCGCGCCGACCTGCAGCGCGACAAGGCGGGCAGGGCCGCCGAACTGGCTTCGGACACCGTCGCCGGACTGCGCGTGCTGCGCGGGATCGGCGGCGAGCGGCTGTTCCTCGACCGCTACCGGCGTGCCTCGCAGGAGGTCCGCACCGCTGCGGTGCACAGCGCACGGATGTGGTCGCTGATCTCGGCGATCCAGGTGCTGCTGCCGGGCCTGCTGCTGATCTCACTGGTCGTGTACGGGGCGGTGCTGGCCCGCGACGGCCGGATCGGGGTCGGTCAACTGGTCACGGTCTACAGCGCGGCGACGCTGCTGCTGTTCCCCCTGCGCCACGTCGAGGAGATCGCGATGGCGTACTCCTTCTCCCGGCCCTCCGCCCGGCGCGCGGTCCGGGTGCTGTCGCTGCGCCGCGCCGACCGGCCCTCGACCATCGACGCCGCGCCGACCGGCGATCTGTACGACCCGGCCACCGGGCTGCTCGCCCCGGCGGGCCTGTTCACCGCGGTGGTCTGCGGCGATCCGGACGAAGCGGGCCGACTTGCCGAACGCCTCGGCGGACACGCGCACAACGACACGGCCCCGCACACGGGCCCCGACACCCCCGCCGGCAAAAACCCCGAGGCCGACAAGGACGGCAGCGGCACGGCGGAGAACGGTCCGGCCGACGGCCGGACGGGGCACGGACCGCCGTCCGTGCTGCTCGGCGACGTGCCGCTGGACGAACTCCCGCTGGACTCCGCCCGCACCGCCGTCCTGGTGCAGGACAAGGACCCGGTACTGCTCTCGGGCACCCTGCGCGGCCTGCTGGACGTGCCGTCGTCCGGCCGGGTGTCCGCCGAGGAGGCGCTGTCCGCCGCCCGGTGCGGGGATGTGCTGGACGCGTTGGCACAGGCGTCCGCCGCCACGGACGGGGACCCGATGTCGACGCGCATCACCGAGCGCGGCCGCTCGCTCTCCGGCGGTCAGCGACAGCGGCTCGCACTGGCCCGCTCGCTGGTGACCGACCCGGAAGCGCTGGTTCTCGACGAGCCGACCTCGGCCGTCGACTCGCACACGGAGGCGCGGGTCGCCGCCGGCATCAAGGAGCTTCGCCAGGGCCGCACCACCGTGGTGTTCGCCTCGTCGCCGTTGCTGCTCGACCTGGCGGACCGGGTGGCGCTGATGCACCGGGGCACGGTCGTCGCGGTCGGAACGCACCGGGAACTGCTGCGCGTGGAACCGCGCTACCGGGCGGTCGTGACGCGCGAGACGGAAGAAGAGATCGCGAACCCGATCGGCGGGAACGCACCCAGGACGATCGAGAAAGTCGAGGAACGGGCATGATCGGCGTCGCGGAACCGACGTACGACCCCGCGGCACCGGAGTCGGCGACGACCCTGCCGGTGGGCACCCCCGTCACCGTGCGGAGCTATGTGCGGGGGCTGCTGCGGCGTCACCGCGGACCGTTCGCCGTACTGATCGCGTTCAACGCCGTCGCCGTGATCGCGTCGATCGTCGGCCCGTACCTGCTGGGCGGGCTGGTCGAGGACCTCTCCGCCGGTGTCGAGGACCTCCATCTGGGACGCACCGCCGTCGTGTTCTCGCTGGCGCTGGTCGTGCAGACCGTGTTCACCCGGATGATGCGGCTGCGCAGCGCGATGCTCGGTGAGGAGATGCTGGCGGATCTGCGCGAGGACTTCCTCGTGCGGTCGGTCGCGTTGCCGCCGGGCGTGCTGGAGCGGGCCGGGACCGGTGACCTGCTGTCGCGGATGACCACGGACATCGACCGGCTGGCCAATGCGATGCGCGAGGCCGTTCCGCAGCTGGCGATCGGCGTGGTGTGGGCCGGGCTGCTGCTCGCCGCGCTCACCGCGACGGCCCCGCCGCTGGCCCTCGCGGTCCTGATCGCCCTGCCCGTCCTGATTCTGGGGTGCCGTTGGTACTTCCGACGGGCACCGTCCGCGTACCGTTCGGAGGCCGCGGGGTACGCGGCGGTGGCGGCGACGCTGGCGGAGACCGTGGACGCCGGGCGGACGATCGAGGCGCACCGCCTGGGCGCGCGCCGGATCGCGCTGTCGGACCGGCGGATCAAGGAGTGGACCGCGTGGGAGCGGTACACGCTGTTCCTGCGTTCCGTGCTCTTCCCCGTCATCAACACCACCTATGTGGTGATCCTCGGCGCGGTCCTGATGTTCGGCGGCTGGTTCGTCATCGAGGGCTGGCTGACGGTCGGGCAGCTGACGACCGGCGCGTTGCTGGCACAGATGATGGTCGATCCGATCGGCCTGATCCTGCGCTGGTACGACGAGTTGCAGGTGGCGCAGGTGTCGCTGGCCCGGCTGGTCGGCGTGCGGGACATCGAGCCGGACGCGGGCGATGCGCGGATCGTCCCAAACGGTCGGGACGTGCGTGCCGACGAGGTGCGCTTCGGCTACCGTGCCGGGCTGGACGTCCTGCACGAGGTGTCGTTGGACGTCGCACCCGGCACGCGTCTCGCGCTGGTCGGGCCGTCCGGGGCGGGCAAGTCCACGCTGGGCCGGTTGCTGGCGGGGATCTACGCCCCGCGCATGGGTGAGGTCACGCTCGGTGGCGCGGAGCTGTCGCGGATGAGGGCCGAGGACGTGCGGACGCACGTGGCGCTGGTCAACCAGGAGCACCACGTGTTCGTCGGGTCGCTGCGGGACAACCTCCTGCTCGCCAGGACGACCGCCCAGGACGCCGAGCTGTGGGCGTCCCTCGCGGCGGTCGACGCGGACGGCTGGGCGAGGGGCCTGGAGGAGGGGCTGGACACCGAGGTCGGTTCCGGTGGTCTGGCGCTGACTCCGGCCCAGGCGCAGCAGATCGCCCTGGCCCGGCTGGTCCTCGCCGATCCGCACACGCTGGTCCTGGACGAGGCGACGTCGCTGCTGGATCCGCGGGCCGCCAGGCACCTGGAGCGGTCGCTGGCCCGGGTGCTGGACGGCCGAACGGTCGTGGCGATCGCCCACCGGTTGCACACCGCCCACGACGCGGATGTGATCGCGGTGGTGGAAGGCGGCCGGATCAGCGAACTCGGCAGCCACGACGAGTTGGTGGCCGCGGACGGCGCGTACGCGGCGCTGTGGCGGTCCTGGCACGGCTGAGCAGCGATCGTGCCGCGGGTGCCGTGCGGCTCCCCGCCCGTCGGCCCGCCCTCGGCGGACGGCGGGCGGGCCGACCCCGCGGTGCCGGTGGGTGCGGCGCGGGTGACCGGGCGCCTCGGGAGGCGGCTCGGGGCGCGGACGGGCGGTCCCCGCGGCCGTCACCGGGCGCCGGGGTCAGTGGACGTTCAGCGCCACCACCCCGCCCAGGCCGCCGAGCACCATGAAGGCGGGCATCAGCACCTTCAGCTCCACCCAGCTGCCGGCCCGGAACCGCATGGCCTTCGGCGGCCCGATCGGGTACCAGCGCTTGCGGCCCACCGGTATCGGCCACAGGATCGGGCAGCCGGAGACGGTCAGCGCGTCGCCGATGTCGTGGACGAGGGCGCCGAGCACGATCGGCAGCCCGAGCCACAGGTATTCCTGTCCGGGATCGGTGAACAGCCAGTTCGATCCGTGCCCCGGCTGGTCCAGGATGCCCGCGAGTGTCCAGGCGCTGGTCGCACCGAGCAGCCACACCAGGACGTCGCTGGACATCCGGGCGGCCCGCCACAGCAGTCCTTCGACGGCCAGCACCAGGTGGACGAAGAGGATTCCCAGGACCGCCCACCGGCCGCCGGTGACTGCCGCGGCGGAGGCCCCGGCACCGATCAGGGCCGCCCACAGCCAGGTGTGCGTGAGAGTCCGGTGGCCGCCGTTCCTGCGCGGGTCGCCGGAACACCGGGTCGCCTTGTAGACGGCGTGCGAGAGCTTGTCGACGATCTCGCAGAGACCCCGGGAGACCGGCCCGAAGGCGCGCGAGATGGTCGCGGACTTGTGGTCGAGGTCCGGGGCGAGCGCGGCCCCCGCGGTGATCAGTGCCCCGACGACGAGCACCGGCCAGGGCATCGCGTGGTCGGTGCCCGCGGCCACCGCCCCCACCCCCAGCCAGGCCGCCGCCCCTGACAGTGAGTGTGCCGGTCCCATCATGGTGCTTCCCGCCCCCGGAGTCGTCCTGCCGCCATGACCGCCCAGGGGCGGCCGAGTTGAGTGGGCAGCGTATCGCCCATGATCTTCATACGGTCGTCCGGTTCCCTCATCCGGGCGGAAGACAGGCAAGATGGGGGGCGTGACCCTTATCGATCAGCTGCCCCCGACCGACGACCCCGACGCCCTCTTCGAGGCATTCTCGTCATGGACCGAGACCCGGGGCATCACCCTCTATCCGGCTCAGGAGGAGGCGCTGATCGAGGTGGTGTCCGGTGCGAACGTGATCCTCTCCACTCCGACCGGCTCCGGGAAGAGCCTGGTCGCGGCGGGTGCGCACTTCACGGCGCTGGCTCAGGACAAGGTCACCTTCTACACCGCGCCGATCAAGGCGCTGGTCTCGGAGAAGTTCTTCGACCTGTGCAAGCTGTTCGGCACGGAGAACGTCGGCATGCTCACCGGCGACGCCTCGGTCAACGCCGACGCCCCGGTGATCTGCTGCACGGCCGAGGTGCTGGCCTCGATCGCGCTGCGTGACGGCAAGTACGCCGACATCGGCCAGGTCGTGATGGACGAGTTCCACTTCTACGCCGAGCCGGACCGCGGATGGGCGTGGCAGATCCCGCTGCTGGAACTGCCACAGGCACAGTTCGTCCTGATGTCGGCCACGCTCGGCGACGTCAGGATGTTCGAGGAGGACCTGACGCGGCGCACCGGCCGCCCCACCTCCGTGATCCGCTCGGCGACCCGGCCGGTCCCGCTCAGCTACGAATACCGGCTGACCCCGATCACCGAGACGCTCACCGAGCTCCTGGACACCCGGCAGTCGCCGGTCTACATCGTGCACTTCACCCAGGCCGCGGCCGTCGAGCGGGCGCAGTCGCTGATGAGCATCAACATGTGCACCAAGGAGGAGAAGGAGAAGATCGCCGATCTGATCGGCAACTTCCGCTTCACCACCAAGTTCGGCAAGAACCTCTCCCGCTACGTCCGGCACGGCATCGGGGTGCACCACGCGGGCATGCTGCCGAAGTACCGGCGCCTGGTGGAGAAGCTCGCCCAGGCGGGTCTGCTGAAGGTGATCTGCGGTACGGACACCCTCGGTGTCGGTGTCAACGTCCCGATCCGCACGGTGCTGTTCACGGCCCTCACCAAGTACGACGGGACCCGCGTGCGCACGCTGCGGGCCCGGGAGTTCCACCAGATCGCGGGCCGCGCCGGGCGGGCCGGTTTCGACACGGCGGGCTTCGTGGTGGCGCAGGCGCCCGAGCACGTCATCGAGAACGAGAAGGCGGTCCGGAAGGCCGGCGACGATCCCAAGAAGAAGCGGAAGGTGGTCCGCAAGAAGGCGCCCGAAGGCTTCGTCGCCTGGTCGGAGACCACCTTCGACAAGCTGATCCAGTCCGATCCGGAGCCGTTGACCTCCCGGTTCCGGGTCACCCACACCATGCTGCTGTCCGTGATCGCGCGTCCCGGCAACGCCTTCGAGGCGATGCGGCGTCTGCTGGAGGACAACCACGAGCCGCGCCGGGCACAGCTGCGGCACATCCGCAGGGCGATCGCGATCTACCGCTCGCTGCTGGACGGCGGTGTGGTGGAGCGGCTCGACGAGCCGGACGCCGAGGGCCGCATCGTCCGGCTCACCGTCGATCTCCAGCAGGACTTCGCGCTCAACCAGCCACTGTCCACCTTCGCGCTTGCCGCGTTCGATCTGCTGGACCCCGAGTCCCCCTCGTACGCGCTGGACATGGTCTCGGTCGTCGAGTCGACGCTCGACGACCCGCGCCAGATCCTCGCGGCGCAGCAGAACAAGGCGCGCGGCGAGGCGGTCGGGCAGATGAAGGCGGACGGTGTCGAGTACGAGGAGCGGATGGAGCTGCTCCAGGAGGTCACGTACCCGAAGCCGCTGAGCGAGCTGCTGTGGCACGCGTACGACGTCTACCGCCGGAGCCACCCGTGGGTCGGCGACCACCCGGTGTCGCCGAAGTCCGTGATCCGGGACATGTACGAACGCGCCATGACGTTCACGGAGTTCACCTCCCACTACGAGCTGGCCCGGACCGAGGGCATCGTGCTGCGCTACCTCGCGAGCGCGTACAAGGCGCTGGAGCACACCATCCCCGACGATCTCAAGTCCGAGGACCTCCAGGACCTGATCGCCTGGCTCGGCGAGATGGTGCGCCAGGTGGACTCCAGCCTGCTCGACGAGTGGGAGCAGCTCGCCAACCCGGAGCTGGAGACCGCCGAGGAGGCCCAGGAGAAGGCCGACGAGGTGAAGCCGGTCACGGCCAACGCCCGCGCCTTCCGGGTGCTGGTGCGCAACGCGATGTTCCGCCGGGTCGAGCTGGCCGCGCTGGACAGGGTCGCCGAACTGGGCGAGCTGGACGGCGAGTCCGGCTGGGACGAGGACGCCTGGGGCGAGGCGATGGACGCGTACTGGGACGAGTACGAGGAGCTGGGCACCGGTCCGGACGCCCGTGGGCCGAAGCTGCTGAAGATCGACGAGGACGCCGCGCACGGAATGTGGCGGGTCCGGCAGACGTTCGCCGATCCGAACGGCGACCACGACTGGGGCATCGGCGCGGAGATCGATCTGGCCGCCTCCGACGAGGAGGGCCGGGCCGTCGTCCGGGTCACTTCCGTCGGTCAGCTGTGAGGGCGTACGCCGTGGGGGCGGCGCCGTTGCGAGAGTGGAGACGAACCGCATGACGAACCCCGCCGAACGCCTTGTCGACCTGCTCGACCTGGAGCGGATCGAGGTCGACATCTTCCGGGGCCGCAGCCCCCAGGAGTCGCTGCAGCGCGTGTTCGGCGGGCAGGTGGCCGGGCAGGCGCTGGTCGCGGCCGGCCGGACCACCGACGGGGACCGGCCGGTGCATTCGCTGCACGCGTACTTCCTGCGTCCGGGGCGTCCGGGGGTGCCGATCGTCTACCAGGTGGAGCGCATCAGGGACGGCCGGTCGTTCACCACGCGCAGGGTCACGGCCGTCCAGCAGGGGCGGACGATCTTCAGCCTGACTGCCTCGTTCCACCGGCCGGAGGAGGCGGGTTTCGAGCATCAGCTGCCGCCCGCGCGGGAGGTTCCCGGCCCCGAGGAACTGCCGACCGTGGCCGACGAGGTGCGGGAGCACCTCGGGGTGCTGCCGGAGGCGCTGGAGCGGATGGCCCGCCGCCAGCCCTTCGACATCCGGTACGTCGACCGGCTGCGCTGGACGCGGGACGAGGTGCGGGGCGCGGACCCGCGCAGCGCGGTCTGGATGCGCGCGGTCGGGCCGCTGGGTGACGATCCGCTGGTCCATACCTGCGCGTTGACGTATGCCAGTGACATGACGCTGCTCGACGCGGTCCGCATTCCGGTCGAGCCGCTGTGGGGTCCGCGTGGTTTCGACATGGCCTCGCTGGATCACGCCATGTGGTTTCACCAGCCGTTCCGGGCGGACGAGTGGTTCCTCTACGACCAGGAGTCGCCGATCGCAACCGGTGGGCGCGGCCTGGCGCGGGGCCGGATCTACGACCGCGCGGGCAAGCTGCTGGTGTCGGTGGTGCAGGAGGGGCTGTTCCGGAGCCTGAAGGGGTAACCGGCCATCGGTGCGGATGCCCTCAGATTCCGGGCAGCGGGTCCTGTTCGACCTCATGGCGGCGGGTGGGGATGTCCGGCGGCGCCGGATGGAGTTTGGCGTCGCAGGCGGGGCCGAGGCCGGTGCGGCGCGACTCCGTCCCGGTGAGCGGGCGACCGCACAGGCGGCAGCGCACCGTCGGCCGCCGGGGCGTCCGGTCGTCGGGCGAGTCGTCCTCGTACCCGTCCCCGGGGTCCGGGTCGAAGAGGGAGTCGGCGGGGTCCATCCGACGATCGTCTCAGGTCGGCCGTCTACTCGGCGACTGCCGAACAGCGCACGACGGAGGAGTTCACGGGTGGGCAGCGTACTGACACTGGCGGCGGTACCCCGGCCGGACGGCACCGGGCGGGGGCGGCAGGGCGCGAGGTCCGAGCCGGAGGCCGTGCCGGGCGCGGTCGCGCCCGTCGGCCATGTGATCGAGTTCGCCGACGCGCCCGGTGGCGAGTCGCGCGTGGTCGCCCATGTGGAGCGTGAGCTGCCGCCCGGCGGCATACCCGCCTATCTGGCGGCCCGCAAGACCGGGGCGCGTTCCTTCGTCCTGTGGGCCGGCCCCGAACGCCGGGCGCGCATCGCCACCCTGTCCACGGCGTCCGCGGCGGACGGGGTCGTCACCTATCAGGTGTGGGGCGCGCAGGGCGAGCTCATCGGCACGTTCGTCCGCGAGAAGGCCCTCGCCGGCAAGGGGCTGCGGACCCGGTGGACGGTCGCCCAGCAGGGGTGCCCCGAGGCGGTGGGGTTCAAGGGCCGGATCTGCTGGTGGTATGTGTGGTGGCTGCTGTTCCCCGTCCAGGTGGCCATCGGCGTGGGCAGTGTGCTGACCGGCGACGGCGACGCGGCGCGCGGGCCGCGGCGCGTCATCTGGCGGGCGGGCCGGGACGTCCCGCTGGAGTTCCGGTCGTCGGACGACGAGATCCATGCCCATGCGCCGTGGGTCGACTGGCGCCTCGCCGCCGCCCTGGTGGCGCTGGTCCGCAGCTTCGACGGCTGGCTGGGCACCCCGTGGGACGACAAGAGCCGGTGAGCGCCGGCCCGGGGCCGGTCAGGAGGCGAGAAGGCCGGCCTTCTGGGCCTCGAACTCGCTTTCGGACAGCACGCCCCGGCTCCTGAGATCGCCGAGTTCCTTGAGATGGGCGATCTTGTTGCTCATCTCCTCCTCCGGCGCGAGCGTGGTGGGGTGCGGCGCGGCCGCGGCGGCCTCGTCCTGCCGCGCCCAGCGGCCCGTCTGGCGCCGGGACACCCGGTCGGAGACGGCGGTGGGCGTGTCGGTGGCCTCCGCCGTACGGGCGACGTCGCGAAGCAGACCTGGCATGGTGCATCTCCTTTGACTGGCTCCGCGGGGCGGGGCCGGCTCTGCGGGGCGGGGACGGACCGGCCGGGCCCGCCGGGAAACCGTTCGGCGCGGGACGGGGCGTGCCCGCCGGGGCCGTCCGTCCGGTGCTGCCGGGCTCCGTCGGCCCGACCGGTTCAGACCTCGGCCTCGGCCGCATCGAGCGAGGCCAGGAGTTCCTGGACCGGGATGCGCCCGTCGGCAACGACGCGTCCGCCCGAACGGCGCAGGGCGGCCGCGAACGGGCCCGCCCACACGTTCTCGTAGACGAGGATCGCGGCGGTGCTTCCCGGTTCGAGAACCGCACTCGCCTCGCCGATGTCGTCGCGGTCGAGCAGCCCCGACGAGGCCCCTTCGAACACGGCGAGGCCGGTGCCGCCGTCGCCGGTCAGTTCGGAGAGTTCCACGCCTTCGACCGTGCCGTCCGGGTGTTTCCTGACGAAGGCAAGGTCCAGGACCCGGATGATGCCCCGGTCGACCAGGTCGACCAGCAGGGGCAGTCCCTCCCCCGTCCGGCTCCCCGCCGGGAACTCCACCACCAGGTAGTCGATCGGTCCCGTCTCGTCGCTCGCGCCGCTCATGCCGGCTCCTCGCCGTCTCGACCCGCCCCGGTCCGCCGGGGCCGTGCCTTCGCCATTGCAGCAGCGGGCGGGGCGGAACGCATCTCGGTCGTGGATGCGGCGGGTGCGCGGGCCGGTTGCTCCATCGGGCGGACTGCGCGGGCCCGACGGCTCGGTTCGGCGAGCCGTCCGCGGCCGGTCCCGTGCTGCCTCGGACGGTGGTCGCGCGGGGCGGGTCCGGGCCCGGAAGGCTCCGCGTCCGCGGCCGCGCGACCACGGCGGAGGGGCGGGCACCGGGGCACGTCACGTCGGCACGGTTGGGGCCCCGCCGCCGACGCTCCGCCCGCGCGAGCTCGTACCGCTCCCCTGCGTCGGCACCCGTCCCCTTCCCGAACGGCGAAGGAGAACGCCGCTCCGGAGAACCGCCCGGTGCCGCCGTCGGGCAACGTGCCGCTGGCCTGCCGTCCGACGGGCGCGGGCGGCCGGGCGTTCGAGTTCGTGCCGATCAACACGCGGGCAGGACAATGGCTGTTGGAAGCCACCCTCACAAGGAGCACTTCATGGCGCTGTACGACATCCCCCTGCGCACCCTCTCCGGCGAGCCCACATCCCTGGCCGACTACCGCGGCCGCGCCGTCCTGTTGGTGAACGTCGCGTCCCAGTGCGGGCTCACCCCGCAGTACGCGGGGCTGGAGCGGCTCCAGAAGACGTACGCGGACCGCGGCTTCACCGTTCTCGGGGTGCCCTGCAACCAGTTCGCCGGGCAGGAGCCGGGCAGTGCGGAGGAGATCCGTACGTTCTGCTCGACGACGTACGGGGTCACCTTCCCGCTGCTGGAGAAGACCGACGTGAACGGCGAGGGGCGCCACCCGCTCTACGCCGAGCTGACCGGCCTGGCGGACGCGGACGGCGAGGCCGGTGACGTGCAGTGGAACTTCGAGAAGTTCCTCATCTCGTCGACCGGCGAGCCGGTCGCCCGGCTGCGGCCCGGCACGGATCCGGAGTCCCCGGAGCTCGTCGCCGCCATCGAGGCGCAACTGCCCGCCTGACCGGTCGCGCGGTCGGCGCCGCGCCGCGGTCGTGCCGGGGGTCGCAACGGCCCCGGCGCGACCCGGCTTCCGGACGGGATGCCGGTACCGGGGCCGACGCCCCGCACCGCGTCAGCGGATCTGCATGCCCGAGAGGGTGCGGGCGATCACCAGGCGCTGGATCTCGCTCGTGCCCTCGAAGATGGTGTAGATCGCGGCGTCCCGGTGCATCCGCTCCACCGGGTACTCGCGCGTGAAGCCGTTGCCGCCGAGGATCTGCACGGCCTGGGCGGTGACCTTCTTCGCCGTCTCGCTCGCGTACAGCTTGGACATGGAGCCCTCGGCCGCCGTGAACGGCTTGCCGGTGGTGGCCATCCAGGAGGCGCGCCAGACCAGCAGCCGGGCCGCGTCGATCTGCGTGCGCATGTCCGCCAGTTGGAAGGCGACGCCCTGGTTGTCGATGATCGGCCGGCCGAACTGGGTGCGGGTCATGGCGTAGTCGAGCGCTACCTCGTACGCGGCGCGGGCGGTGCCGACCGCCATGGCGCCGACCGCGGGCCGGGATGCCTCGAAGGTGGCCATCGCCGCGTTCTTCACCCGCTCGCCGCCGGAAGTGGCGCGCTCCCGTGCCCTGGCCAGGCGCTGGTCGAGCTTCTCCTTGCCGCCGAGCAGGCAGTGGCCGGGAATCCGCACGTCCTCCAGCACGACCTCGGCAGTGTGCGAGGCACGGATGCCGTGCTTCTTGAACTTCTGTCCCTGGGAGAGGCCGGGCGTGTTCGGCGGCACGATGAACGAGGCGTGCCCCTTGGACCCGAGCTCCGGATCGACCACGGCGACGACGACGTGGACGTTGGCTATGCCGCCGTTGGTGGCCCAGGTCTTGGTGCCGTTGAGCACCCACTCGTCCTTCGCCCCGTCGTACACGGCGCGCGTGCGCATCGAGGCGACGTCGGAGCCGGCATCCGGCTCGGAGGAGCAGAAGGCCGCGACCTTGACATCGTCGGCGTCGCCGTACATCTGCGGGATCCAGGTACCGATCTGTTCCTCGGTGCCGTTGGCGAGGACGCCCACGGCCGCCAGGCCCGTGCCGACGATCGACAGCGCGATGCCCGCGTCGCCCCAGAACAGTTCCTCCATCGCCATCGGGATGCCGAGCCCCGTCGGGTCGAAGAACTGCTGGGCGTAGAAGTCGAGGGAGTAGATTCCGACCTTGGCGGCCTCCTGGATGACGGGCCAGGGCGTCTCCTCGCGCTCGTCCCACTCCGAGGCCGCCGGACGGATCACATCCGCGGCGAAGCCGTGGAGCCAGTCACGGACCTGCTTCTGGTCGTCGTTGAGTTCGAGCGTGAACTCGGCCATCGTCCCCTCCAGGTACTGCCTTGAAAAACCACGAGTTACTTGCGGTAACAGCAGTCTGTTACCGACAAGTAGCCCATGTCAACCGGCCCGGCACCGACCCGCGCACCACGCGGGCAGGGTGTTACGTTGCGCAGGCAGGACGCACGGGCACGCGTACGGGCAGTGGCGGGGAGAGGCGACATGGACACCACACAACAGGCCGAACGGCAGCGGACGGCGGCCGAGAACCGCCGCCGCGAACTGCTGGAGGCCGCCGACCGCGTGGTGCTCAGGGACGGGCCGGGCGCCTCGATGAACGCCATCGCGGCGGAGGCCGGAATCACCAAGCCCATCCTCTACCGGCACTTCGGCGACAAGGGCGGCCTCTACCGAGCTCTCGCCAAGCGCCACACCGACGCCCTGCTGACCGCGCTGCGCGCCGCGCTCGACGCACCCGCCGAACGCCGCCGCCGGGTGGAATCCACGCTCGACACCTACCTCGCGGCGATCGAGGCCCGGCCGCAGGTCTACCGCTTCCTGATGCATCCGTCCGACGATTCGGCGCACTCGGCCGAGCAGGGCTTCGACGTCGGACGGCACTCCGCCCCACTGCTCCGGCGACTGGGCGAGGAACTCGCCGCGGTGATCGCCGAGCGGGTGGACCCGGGTCCGGACGGCGAGGCCGCGGCCCGCATCTGGGGGCACGGCATCGTCGGCATGATGCACGCCGCGGGCGACTGGTGGCTCGGTGAACGCCCTTGCTCCCGCGAGCAGTTGGTGCGCAACCTGGCGGATCTGCTGTGGGGCAGGCTGGCCGCCGCCGACGACCGGCCGGGCGGGCCGGGGTTCTGACGCGCGCTCCGAGGGCGGCGCCGTCCGACCGGAGGCCGGACCGGATGCGCCGGGCCGGGCGCCCCGCGCACTCAGCCGCTGCGCCCCCAGGGTGCCCGGCGGGCCGCCCGCAGTGCCCTGGTCCGACGCAGCCCCGTGAGCCGGTCCGTGTAGACACTGCCCTCCAGGTGATCGCACTCGTGCTGGAGGCAGCGGGCGAAGAACCCGGTTCCGATGATCCGGACCGTCTCGCCCGCGACGGTCGTGCCCTCGACGACGGCCCGGTCGAAGCGCGGGGTGCCGGCCTCGATGCCGGGGAGCGAGAGACAGCCCTCCGGCCCGCGCACGACGACCCCGTCCGCCTCGACGAGTTCGGGATTGACGAGGTGGCCGAGGTGCCGGACGTCCTCGTCGTCCGGGCAGTCGTACACGAACACCCGCAGCGGGACTCCGATCTGATTGGCCGCGAGTCCCACACCGCCTGCCGCGTACATGGTGGCGTACATGTCCTCGACGAGACGGGCGAGCGAGGGGCCGAAGTCCGTGACCGGTTCGCAGGCGCCGTGCAGCACCGGATCACCGAGCAGACTCATGGCGCGAATCAGGCCGGAACTGCCGGGGATCGGGCGGTTTCGCATGGCGGCCATCGTACGTTCCCGAGGCCCCCGCACCGTCCCGGAGGTGCCGCGGTGCGGTCGCCCCGCCGGACATCGATAGGCTGGGCGTGGACCGATGCAAGGAGGATCTAGGACGATGGCAGGCAACACGGAGCCGCTGTCGCCGCGGGCCAAGCTGGCCGTGACGGCGGGTAAGGCCGCGGCGGCGGTGTCGCGCGCCGCGGGGCGCGGCAGCGGATCGGTGATCGGCGGCCGGGTGGCGCTCAAGCTCGACCCCGACCTGCTGGGGCGGCTGGCGCAACACCTGGACGTGATCCTCGTGTCGGCGACGAACGGCAAGACGACGACGACCCGGCTGATCGCCGAGGCGCTGCGCGCGGCGGGCCCGGTCGTGTCCAACGCGCTCGGCGCGAACATGCCGGCGGGCATCACGTCCGCCCTGGCGGGCGGCTCGGACGCGCAGTACGGCGTGATAGAGGTCGACGAGAAGTACCTCGCGGGGGTCGCCCGCGACACGACGCCCAAGGTGATCGCGCTGCTCAACCTCTCCCGGGACCAGCTGGACCGTGCCGCGGAGACCCGGATGCTCGCCGAGAAGTGGCGCGAGGGGCTGTCCGGCTCGAAGGCCGTGATCGTCGCGAACGCCGACGACCCGCTGATCGTCTGGGCGGCGTCCTCCTCCCCCAATGTGGTGTGGGTGGCGGCGGGCCAGGCGTGGAAGGACGACGCCTGGTCGTGCCCGTCCTGCGGCGGTGTGATGCAGCGCCCCGGTGACGACTGGTTCTGCGGCGAGTGCGGATTCCGCCGCCCCGCGCCCAGCTGGGTCCTGCACGGCGACTACGTCCTGGACCCGCACGGCTCCGCCTGGCCGATCCACCTCCAGCTGCCCGGCCGTGCCAACAAGGCGAACGCGGCCACCTCCGCCGCCGTGGCCGCCGTCTTCGGCGTGCCGCCGCAGGTCGCGCTGGAACGCATGTACCAGGTGCAGGCCGTCGCGGGCCGCTACGACGTGGTGGCCTTCCTCAACCGCGAACTGCGGCTGTTGCTGGCGAAGAACCCGGCGGGGTGGCTGGAGACGTTCTCGCTGATCGACCCGCCGCCCACCCCGGTGATCCTCTCCGTCAACGCCCGGGGCGCGGACGGCACGGACACCTCGTGGCTCTGGGACGTGGACTACACGCAGCTGGCCGGCCACCCGATCTTCGTGCTCGGCGACCGCAAGCTCGACCTCGCGGTCCGTCTCGAGGTCGCCGGGCTCGACTTCCGGGTCTGCGAGAGCCTCGACGAGGCAGTGCAGCAGGCCCCGCCCGGCCGCATCGAGGTCATCGCCAACTACACCGCCTTCCAGGACCTGCGCCGTCGTGTCGGCAACTGACCCCGGCCCCGGCCCCCTCCGGAGAGGACGAAGCATGAGCAACAACGGTCTGCGTGTCGTCTGGGTCTACCCGGACCTTCTCAGCACCTACGGCGACCAGGGCAACGTCCTGGTGGTCGAGCGCCGGGCCCGGCAGCGCGGTCTCGACGTGCAGCGCGTCGACGTCCGCAGCGACCAGCCGATCCCGACGTCCGGCGATATCTACCTGGTCGGGGGCGGCGAGGACCGTCCGCAGCGGCTCGCCGCGGAACGGCTGCGCCGCGACGGCGGGCTGAGCCGGGCAGCGTCCAACGGCGCGATCATCTTCTCGGTCTGTGCCGGGTACCAGATCCTCGGCCACGAGTTCATCAACGACCTCGGCGAGCGCGAGCCCGGTCTCGGCCTGCTCGACGTGGTCTCCACCAGGGGCGAGGGCGCCCGGTGCGTCGGCGACGTGCTCGCGGACATCGACCCGCGGCTCGGCCTGCCGCCGCTGACCGGCTTCGAGAACCACCAGGGCGTCACCCATCTCGGACCCACGGCACGCCCGTTCGCCCGGGTGCAGTTCGGCCGGGGCAACGGCACCGGCGACGGCACCGAGGGCGCGTACAACGACACCGTCTTCGGCACGTACATGCACGGTCCCGTGATGGCCCGGAACCCGCTGATCGCGGACCTGCTGCTGAAGCTGGCCCTGGACGTGAACGCGCTGCCGCCGACCGACGACCGCTGGTACGAGGCGCTGCGTGCCGAACGCATCGCCTCGGCGACCCAGCCCGCCTGACGAGAGGCGCCGCACGGCCCGCACGATGAGACGTTTTCCGCTCATCCGAGCGGCGTCCAGCAGGCGGACACACGGTTCGGCCCCGCCACCCCACGCCGGTAGGGTGGCGGGGATCCAACCGGACGACGGGGTCCGGTCGTCGGCCCACGTTGCAAAGGTTTTCCGGGCAATGCGAATTGGTGTACTCACCTCCGGCGGCGACTGCCCCGGCCTGAACGCCGTCATCCGCTCCGTCGTGCATCGCGCCGTGGTCGACCACGGCGACGAGGTCATCGGCTTCCACGACGGGTGGAAGGGGCTCCTGGAGTGCGACTACCGCAAGCTCGACCTCGACGCGGTGGCCGGCATCCTCGCCCGCGGCGGCACGATCCTCGGCTCCTCCCGGGTCCAGCCCGCCCATCTGCGCGGCGGTGTCGAACGGGCGAGGGGCCATGTCGCCGATCTCGGTCTCGACGTGATCATCCCGATCGGCGGCGAGGGCACGCTGAAGGCGGCCCATCTGCTGTCCGAGGCGGGGCTGCCCATCGTCGGGGTGCCGAAGACCATCGACAACGACATCGCGGCCACCGACGTGACCTTCGGCTTCGACACCGCCGTCGGTGTCGCCACCGAGGCACTCGACCGGCTGAAGACCACCGCCGAATCGCACCAGCGGGTGCTGATCGTCGAGGTGATGGGCCGCCACACCGGCTGGATCGCCCTGCACTCGGGCATGGCGGCGGGCGCGCACGCCATCGTCGTGCCGGAGCGCCCCTTCGACATCGACGAACTGACCGCGGTGGTCGGCGAGCGCTTCTCGGCCGGCAAGAAGTTCGCGATCGTCGTCGTCGCGGAGGGTGCCAAGCCGCGTGAGGGCTCCATGCAGTTCCAGCAGGGGACGAAGGACATCTACGGGCACGAACGGTTCGCCGGTGTGGCGACGCAGCTCTCCACCGAACTGGAGCGGCGCCTGGGCAAGGAGGCCCGCCCGGTGATCCTCGGCCACGTCCAGCGCGGTGGCACCCCGACGGCGTACGACCGTGTTCTCGCCACCCGTTTCGGCTGGCACGCGGTGGAGGCGGCGCACCGCGGCGAGTTCGGCCGGATGACGGCGCTGCGGGGCACGGACATCGCTCTGGTGCCGCTGGCGCGCGCGGTGGAGACGCTGAAGACCGTCCCCGCCGAGCGGTACGCCGAGGCCGAGTGCGTACTCTGAGGGCTCCTGGCTCGGACGAACCGCCCCCGGTCGCAGTCGCGGTCGGGGGCGGTTCTACTCTGGTCGGGACAACCGGCACGAATCGGGGATGTCCCCAGCGGGAGTGAACAGATGGATCACAGCGGGCACGGCATGAACATGGACCTGCCGCCGTTCACGCTGGGACGGGGGCTCCAGTTCTCCGCGGACCCGTTCTTCCTGATCGGCTGCATCCTCGCACTCGCCCTGTACGGGTACGGCGTGCTGCGGCTGCGCGGGCGCGGCGACTCCTGGCCGGTCGGCCGCACGGTCTTCTTCGTGGTCGGCGTCCTGAGCATCGCCCTGGTGATGTGCACCAAGCTCAACGACTACGGCATGGTCATGTTCAGCGTGCACATGGTGCAGCACATGGTGATCAGCATGCTGTCGCCGATCCTGCTGCTGCTGGGCGCCCCGGTGACCCTGGCATTGCGTGCGCTCCCGGTCGCGGGCCGCGGCCGCAAGGGTCCGCGCGAGCTGCTGCTCATGCTGCTGCACAGCCGGTACATGAGGGTCATCACGCACCCGGTGTTCACGATCCCGATGTTCATCGCCAGTCTGTACGCGCTGTACTTCACCCCGCTGTTCGACTTCCTGATGGGTTCGATGACCGGACACATCGCGATGATGGTCCACTTCCTCGCGGTCGGCCTGGTGTTCTTCTGGCCGATCATGGGCGTGGACCCGGGGCCGCACCGGCCCGGCTACGTGATGCGGATGCTGGAGCTGTTCGCGGGGATGCCGTTCCACGCCTTCTTCGGCATCGCGCTGATGATGGCCTCCACGCCGATGGTGGGGACCTACCAGCACCCGCCGGCCTCGCTCGGCATCGACGCGCTGAGCGACCAGAACTGGGCGGGCGGCATCGCCTGGGCGTTCAGTGAGATTCCGTCCGTCCTGGTGCTGATCGCACTGGTCTTCCAGTGGTACCGCTCCGAGCAGCGGACGGCGAAGCGGTCCGACCGTGCCGCCGAACGCGACGGCGACCAGGAGCTTCAGGCGTACAACGCCTACCTCGCCTCATTGCAGGCGCGCGGGCAGTAGCGGTGGACCCCTCCCCGGGGTGACGATGGCACCCACGGCCGTGTGGCCGGTGAGGAGGGTGCGGCATGTCCGGGTCCACGAAAACCATGGGCGTGATCACCGTGGCGGCCCTGGTGGCGGTCACCGCCTACACGGTGGCACTAGGGAGCAGCGGCTGGCTCTGGTTCGGCTGGGTGGTGCTCGGCCTGATCACCCTGGGCATGGCGGCGACGCGCCAGTCCTGAGCCGGGGGCGTGTGCCGTCCGACGGCGGCAGTGCGGTCCGGGACGGGTCGGGACGCCTGTGACGGCGCATTCCGGGACCGTCCCGGGCCGCCTCAGAACCGGAAGACCGGCCCGGTTCTCGCGTCCATCTCGCAGGCGTTGGGGAACGTCCGGTGCCAGGCGACGGGGCGCCCGCGCCAGGTGCCGGTGGCCGCGGCCGTCACCGGGGCGAACTCCTTGGTGCACAGGTGCGGGTCACCGGGCAGCGCGTCGAGGTCGCCGTCCGCCGCCGAGAGGTCCGCGCAGGCGGCGGCCGCATGGGGATGGTGGGTGTCCGGTGCGGGCGGGCAGACGAGTTCGACGCCGCGGATCCAGGTGTGGTCGCCGCCCGACACGGTGAGCCGGAGGCGGCTTTCCGGTCCCGGCTCCCCGGGCCGTTCGGCCGCGGCGGGGGTCGCGGCGGCGAGGGTGAGCAGCGTGGCGGCGGCGAGTACGGTGCGCGGGCGCATGGGGCTTGTCCTGTCACTCGGCGGAACGGGCGTCCTCGAACGGACCGGCACGAACCCGGTGGTCCGGATGCCGGCCGTACCCGGCCGTACGCGGACCCCGCATCGTGATCGCCGGGTCCACCCGGGGCAAGCAGCCGCGCCGCCGCCACCGCTTCCGGGGCGGCCGCCACGTCCGACCGGACCATCCGGACAGGATGCCCCCGACCGGCCAGGGACCGGTACCTCCGCTCCCCTCACCACGCCGGTCCGGCAGGCGATGGAAGCGGCCACGCTTCAAGCATTGGCAGGTACGCGCCACAGCGCCACTGTGGGATCGCTCCCACAACGCTGATCGACACGGCCCGCAACGGCTGGGGTGGTCCGGCGGCCCACCGGGGCCGGCCCGCCGACCGGGGTGGACGCCTACGTCGACGGGGCCGCGTCGGTCGGCGCATCCACGCGGGCAACCGGTGCATCCGGAGCGGCGCGGGCATCGGCGAGCGGCCCACCACCACCCCCCGAACCCGGGATCGACGCCCACGTGTGGGCGGAAGCCGCCGGGCGGGTCGGACGGCAGCAGCCAGGCCGTAGACAACGACGAGGGCAAGGGATTCGACCGGATGTGCGACCCCACGTACACCGGCAACGGCCACAACCTGACCGGCGTCCTGCCGAACTCCCCGCTCGCGGCCCACTGTCCTCCGCGACGGTGCCGGGGCGGGGCGGGGCGGGCGGAAATCCCGTGAGTTCCCGGCAGCATGACGCCGACGGCGAATCCGCGCTCGGTGAACTTCACTGTCGCGGGGGGCCGTTCCCGCCTAGCGTGCCCTCATGAACAGGGGACACGCATGGGTCATGGGAGCGACGGGACAGATCGGCCGAGTGGCTGTGCAGGCACTCGCCGAGGACGGCTGGGAGGTGACGGCCGCCTCACGCGGCGGCGGCAGGGACGCACGGTGGGACGACACGGTACGCACGGCGGCTGTCGACCGGAACGAGGAAGGGGCGCTCGCGGCGGCACTGGGCGACGGCTGCGACGTACTGGTCGACATGGTGGCCTACGGCGGGGATCACGCACGGCAGCTGACAGGTCTCGCGGACCGGATCGGTTCCGCGGTGGTCATCTCCAGCGGCGCGGTCTACGAGGACGACCGCGGGCGCGGCTTCGACACGCAGGACGAGCCCGACGGCGCTCCGCGCTACCCCGTGCCAATCCCGGAGACCCAGCGCACCGTGGCGCCGGGTGACACCACGTACGCGACACGGAAGGTGCACCTGGAGCGGGATCTGTTGGCGGCGGCGGACACGCTTCCGGTGACGTTGTTGCGGGCCGGGGCGATTCACGGACCCCACTGCCGCACGCCCCGGGAGCTCTACTTCGTGAAGCGGCTCCTGGACGGCCGGACACGACGGGTGCTCGCCTTCGGGGGCGCGTCCCGCTTCCATCCGGTCCATGTCTCCAACCTGGCCGAGCTGATCCGGCTGTCCGCCCGGCAGCCGGGTTCACGGGTGCTCAACGGTGGGGACCCGCAGGCGCCGACGGTCGCGGAGATCGGCGAGGCCGTCGACGCGGTCCTCGGCCGACGGACCGAGACCGTACTTATGGCGGGCGCGCCCGGGGAGGACGAGGTCGGCTCCACCCCGTGGAGCATCGCCCATCCCGTCGTGTACGACATGACGGCCGCCGAGCGCGAGCTCGGGTACCGGCCGGTGACGGACTACGCGGATTCGCTCCCGGAGACCGTGGAGTGGCTCGCCGGCCAACTGGACGGCAGGGACTGGACCGAGGCGTTTCCGGCCATGCTCCGGGCTTATGGACAGCAGTTGTTCGACTACGCGGCCGAGGACGCCTGGCTGGAGTCGTACGACCGGAAGGGCTGAGGGGAATCCGCGGGCGATGCCGGGCGGCCGGTGGTCCTCGACCACCGGCCGCCCGGGCCGGGCCGCTCGCGAGCGGTCCGGCCGTGCTGGTGCCGCTACGGCTTCGGGGTGGCGTGCGGGGCGCAGGTCACGTCGCCGCGGTCGGTCCTGCCGGTGAGCAGGTAGGTGTCCACCCGCTCGTTGATGCAGGGGTTCGCCAGGCCGGTGACCCCGTGCGAGCCGGCGTCCCGTTCGGTGATCAGGCGCGAGCCCTTGAAGCGCTTGTGCAGTTCCACGGCACCCTGGTACGGGGTGGCTGCGTCCCGCTCCGACTGCACGATCAGTACCGGCGGCAGGTCCCTGCCGGACTTCACCTGCACCGGGGTGTGCTGCTTGGTGGGCCAGGTCGCACAGGGCAGGTTCATCCAGGCGTTGGCCCAGGTCATGAACGGATGGTCGCGGTGCAGCCGGGTGTTGTCGCGGTCCCATGTGCGCCAATTGGTGGGCCACTTGGCATCGGCGCACTCGACCGCCGTGTACACGGCGTTGCCGTTCTCCGAGGCGATGTTCCCCGCGGTGTCCGACATGTCCGGGCCCGCCGCGTCGACGAGAGCCTGGGTGTCGCCGCTCCGGTAGTCGCTCCAGATCCGGGCGACGGGCGCCCAGGAGGAGTCGTAGTAGGGCGCGCTCTGGAAGAAGCCGATGAGTTCGGCGGGGCCGACGACGCCGCCGATCGGATTCTTCTTGGCGGCGGCGCGGAGCGTCAGCCACTCCTGCTCGACCTTCTCGGGGGTGTCGCCGATGTGGAAGACGGAGTCGTTCTTCGCGACCCATGCCTTCCAGTCGTCCCAGCGTGACTGGAAGGCGACATCCTGGTTGAGGTTGGCCTGGTACCAGATGTTGTCCCGCGCCGGATCGACGACGCTGTCGACGACCATGCGGCGGACGTGGGAGGGGAAGAGCGTGCCGTAGACGGCTCCCAGGTAGGTGCCGTAGGAGACGCCCAGGTAGTTGAGCTTCTTCTCGCCGAGGGCGGCCCGGATGACGTCCAGGTCGCGTGCGGTGTTCGGCGTGGTCATGTGCGGCAGCATGTCGCCGCTGCGTTCGGCGCAGCCGTCCGCGTACTCGGCGGCGAGTTTGCGCTGGGCGTACTTGTCGGCCTCGGAACCGGGTACGGGGTCGGCCTTGGGGGCCTTGACGTACTCCTGCGGGTCGACGCAGGAGATCGGCGCGGAGTGCCCGACGCCGCGCGGGTCGAACCCCACGAAGTCGTATGCCTTCGCCGTGTTCGTCCAGAGCGGGTTCTTGTTGGTGATCCGGGTCGGGAACCGCAGACCCGATCCGCCGGGGCCGCCGGGGTTGTAGATCAGGGCCCCCTGCCGCTCGCTCTTCGTTCCGGTGCTGACGTGCCGGTCGACGGCTATGCGGATCTGACGGCCGTCGGGCCGCGCGTAGTCGAGCGGAACGGTCACCCAGCCGCACTGGATCGGCGTGGCCAGGGCCCAGTCGGCCGGACAGTCCTTCCAGTCGACACCCGCCCTGGCCGCCCGGGCGGCGGCCAATTCGACACCACGGGCTTCGGAACCGCGGTGGTGGCCTTCGGCGGTGGCCGTAGGCGCTGCCACCGCGCCCGATATGAGCATGCCTGCCACCAGAGCACCGGCCGAGCCGAGAGCTGCTGTGCGTCTCACGTGGAACCTCCCCCACGCCTGGAGCACCACCGACGGCGGCGCGATTCGTCCAGGACCTCCGCGGATCTTGGCGGCTGTGAGGCCCCTGGGAACAGGCCACGCACCAGCTTCTTTACCGAATCGATAGCCGGACGGCCGTGTCCCCCACGTGACGCTCAGCGCGCCGAGACGCCTACCGGGCCTTCAGCCGCACGGTCGCGCACGCGACGCGGCAGCCCCGTGGCGGGACCGATCGGCAGCGTTCCACGTGGGGGCACGCACAAGCCGGTGCCGCACGCGTGGATGGAACACTCCCGCCTGACGCACGCCCCCTGCGGGTCCCCTCCGGCACCGCGGGGCGGCGGCCCCCACCGCACCGCGCCCCGTCGACGCGGTCCGCTCAGCTGCCCGGCTCGCGGTGGCGGGTGTGCTCCGCCGCGATGCCGAAGCGTCCCCGTTCGCCGGGGGTGGACACCGCGGAACCGATCGAGGAGACCGAGCTGATCACCTGCTCCTCGGAGACCTCCGCGCCGTCGTCCTCCAGCCGTTCCAGGTCGGCGGCCGAGACGAGCGCCACGAGCGGCTTGCCGTGCCGCGTCACGACCACTCGCTCGCCGCCGTAGACGACACGGTTGATCAGTTCGGCGAGTTCAGCTCGGGCTTGCGTCACCGGAATCTCGTAGGCCATGCTCCCTAGCCTATGTAATGTCCGCCTGGACCGCCGTGGTCCGTGGCGACAGCGAATATCCAGGTCAGAGGCTTTCGCATGCTCCCGCGGGCTCTCGTTTCGAGAGATGCGCGAGTCGACGTCACACGAAGAGTTCTCCGGTCGCCCTGCACCTCGGCCGGTCTCGGCGGAAATCGACGCCTCATGTGACGGTACCGAAGTACGGTTTCGACGATCCGGCTCCGAGCGGGCCGGCCGGCCCGGACGATGTGCGGGCCGCCCGGGTCGAGGCGGGCTCCCCGCTCCTGCACCGCATATACGTCGACCACCTCGGCCAACCGCTCACGACTCGCCACCCGCGCGAGACCGCGTACTCCCCGCAGCGGAGGCCGGAGCTGCGGAAGGTCCGCCTCCCACGACGCGCGCCACCCGTGCCTCACGTTTCTCGCCGTCAACGGTGTACCGGACGTCACCCTCGACGCATGATCCGGGCATGCCGACGCCGACTCCACCCAGCCGGTCCGCGTCCGCCCGAGCCCCGAGGACCTCCGTAGCGCCTAAGCGCTCCGCTCCGTTCCGGTGAGGGCGAAGCAACCTGACGACCGAGGCCGTCGTATCAGATCGTGAGGTTTCCTCTCTCAGCGAACTGCGGAAATGCCCACCGACCTGGGCATTTCAGTGGATCTCCCGACCATGCCACCCCCTAGAGATTCTGTACGTCCTGTACATTTTTCACAGGCGTCCGAGGCGGGCTCGGCATGAGCCCGCGCAGATCCAGGAAAGGCATCACCCATGCTGTTCCGTCCCACCGCCCGTTACGTGCTGCCCGAGTTCACCGAGCGCACGGCCACCGGGACCCGCACCCTCGACCCGTATTCCAAGCTGCTGGCCGAGCGGATCGTCTTTCTCGGCACCGAGGTCGACGACACCGCGGCCAACGACCTGATCGCCCAGTTCATGTACCTGGAACACACCGCGCCCGACCGGCCCGTGTCCCTCTACATCAACTCCCCCGGCGGCTCGTTCACCGCAATGTCCGCCATCCACGACACGATGGAGTACCTGACCTGCGAGGTGGAGACCTACTGCCTCGGGCAGGCCGGCTCGCACGCGGCCCTCCTGCTCGCCGCGGGCGCACCCGGACGACGCCACATGCTGCCCGGAGCCCGGGTGGTCGTGCGCCAGCCGGAACTCACCGAGCCCGTACAGGGGCAGCCCTCGGATCTGGAGATCGAGGCACGGGAGCTGGAACGGGTCCGCGGGACGCTCGTGGCGCTGCTGGCCCGCCACACGGGCCGCGACGCCGACCGGATCGCCGACGAGATCGAACGCGACCTCGTGCTGGACGCGCCGGCCGCGAAGGCGTACGGCCTCGTGGACCACGTCCTGGAGAACCGGAATTCATCATTCCCCTCGCATGGCTCCCGGTGAGGGCGGCGTGCTGCCGCCCGATGTGCCGCCGCTGCCCGCGCTGACGCGCGCGGAGGGGGAGTTCATCGACCGCTACCTCGAAGTCCTCGACCAACTGGGCCGGATCAATCCCGCCCGTGGCGGCGACACCTACGGGGCCCTGCGCGCCGCCCAGGCGCTGGCCTCCCGGGCGGGCGGGCTGCGGGACGCCCTGGCGTTGATGCACGAACGCGGCGAGTCGCGGATTCACGCCGGAACCCTGGCCCGGGCGCTGCGCGTCCTGGACGGGGAACGGCGAGCCGGGCGCGTCACCCTGCCGCCGCCTCCACCGAGTTGATCGCCGGACCATCGGCGGCCCCGTGGAGGCGGCCGCCGACTCCCCCATGCGACACGCCCGACCATTAAGCCGATTTTCCTACTCCTTCAGCGTAGAAAACGCGCTTCGCGGACAGGATTTCGAGTTGCGCCCGCTGTGACGCAAAAGAAGAAAATCTACCGTTTCACCCCTGGTACGCGACCGGTCCGAGCGGGCGGAGAGACGCCCGAAAGCGCCTGCTCCACTCGAACGGGCCAGTCGTGAGGACTCTCACATATCATCATTTCAGCTCGGAAATCCGACTGTCGGTGCGTCAAGATCCCTGGGACGACAAGCCCCCGCCACCGCGGCGGGGCGGTCCGGGCGGACGCCGAGTCCTGCCGCCGCGCGGATGACTGGTCGACAGAAGTGGATCGGCAGGAGTGGAGGACCCGAGCACAACGGGTCGACCGGACGAACGGTCGACCCTCGGGGTGAAGCCGCCGTGTGCGGCCGGGCAACTTCGCCAGCCCGAACCCGACAGGTCATCCTTCACAGGCGGCTGACGAAGGGTTGCGCATGACTGCGCAGGTTCATGTCCCGTCTCTGCTCGCCCGGGCCGGTACGGCCTCGGTTCTCACCCTGGCCGCCGTCGGGGGCACCATGCTCGCGCCGGGTGCCGCCACCGAGGCCCAGGCGGCCGCACCGTCGCTGAAGGCGCTCAATGTCGCCGCGTCGAAGAAGGGGGCGCCGTACCGGTGGGGGGCCACCGGCCCCTCCCGGTTCGACTGCTCGGGGCTGACGGTCTACTCGTTCAAGAAGGCGGGGAAGAAGCTCCCCCGCACGGCGCAGCAGCAGTACAACAAGACCCGCCACATCTCGGCCTCGCACCGGCAACGCGGCGATCTGGTCTTCTTCCACTCCGGCCGCAGCGTCTACCACGTGGGGATCTACGCCGGGCACAACAAGATCTGGCACTCGCCGAGGACCGGTGCGGTGGTGCGGCTGGAGAAGATCTGGGCGAGGAGCGTCTACTACGGACGCGTCCGCTGACGCCCGTCCGGTGGTCCGGGGCCGGCCGGCCCCCCCCCCCCCGGGGGGAGACCCCCCAAGGCCCCCCCGCGGCCGCCGCGACACCCGCGAGCCCCCCCCCCGGGCCGGCCCGCGGCCCAGGACAA
>NZ_JBHJWQ010000020.1:120049-154354 GCF_042266885.1 Streptomyces sp. NPDC056061
GTGGCGGGGGGGGGTGGGGGGGGTTCACAAGTTGGGGGCGCGGCGCGAATACCCCGCCCGCGGCCGCCGCCCCCGGGCGGGGGGCCGGGGGCCGGCCGGCCCCGGACCACCGGTGGTTCGCACGCCCTCGGCAACCGCTCGTCCACGGCGACACCGGCGTCCGCCCACCCGGGGCGGCCGGACGGCCGTTCACTCCCGCGCGGAGACGTCCCACGGGAGCTCGACCCGGACCGTCTTGCCGCCGTCGGCGGTCGGAGTGACGGCGAGCCGTCCGCCGCGCTCCTTCGCCAGCATCCGGATGATCACCATGCCCCTGCCGTTGTCCTGCTGCACGGCGGCCGGCAGCCGACGCGGCCGACGCGGGTGACTGTCCGTCACTCCGAGAAACAGCAGCTCCTCCCGCTCCAGCCGCAGCTCCACGGTGAAGGTGGGCGACTGGCCGAGGGTGTGCTGGACCGCGTTGGTCGCCAGCTCCGACACGATGAGCCGGAGCGCGTCGGCAAGCTCCGTGCCCGCCGCCAGGCCCCATTCGGCCAGCACCCGCGCCACGTGTTTCCGGGCGGCCGCGACCGAGACCGGCTCGCTCGGCAGGGTGATGCCCGCTTCCTGATGATCCGCCATGGCCGGCCGCCCCTCTCCCACCCGGACCGGCACACGCCCGGCCCTGGTTGCGCTTCGCGCCAGATTGCCACCGATCCGGCCATCTGTGAGGGTGATCCACCAAGATATGCATATATCTGTCGCTCGATGCGGTGAACTCTGCCGCGGGAAGCCGGATGCGCGCGCCACACTGTCCGCTCGGAACGAGAGGGAGGGAGGCCGCGCATGCAGCACGGCCCTGCGGTACGACGCCGCAAGCTCGGGGAGGAACTCCGGAGTCTGCGCCACGTGTCCGGACTGACCAGTCGGGACGCCGCACGGATGCTCGGCTGGCACCAGTCGAAGGTGAGCCGGATCGAGACCGGCGTGAGCGGGGTGCGGCCGAACGACGTGACCCGGCTGCTGGACGCGTACGGCGTGGACGACGCGCAGCTCCGGACGCTGCTGGAGACGCTGGCCGGGTCGGCGGGAGGCGGGGGCACCGGATGGTGGCACGCCTACCGCGGCCTGATTCCGCCCCAGTACCGCGACTTCATCAGCCTGGAGTCCCAGGCCCGCACCGCGCGGACGCTGGAGACCTCGGTGGTTCCGGGGCTGCTCCAGACCGCCGACTACGCGCGAGCGGTGACCCGGGCGTCACTGGGCGGGTTGCCCGCCGGTCAGCTCGACTCCCTGGTGGAGGTGCGTCTCACCCGGCAGGGGGTGCTGCGGACGGATCCGCCGCTGCGGCTGAGCGCGGTGCTGGACGAGGCGGTGCTGCGGCGCGAGGTCGGCGGGCGCCGGGTGATGAGGGAGCAGCTGCGCCACCTGACCCGGGTGGCCCAACTCCCCCATGTACAGCTCCAGTTGCTTCCGTTTTCGGTCGGCGGATACGCCGGCCTCACCGGCCCTTTCATTATCTTCTCATTTCCGAACACTTCTGATCTGGACGTGGTAGTTCTTGACCATTTGACGAGTAGTCTCTATCTGGAGCGGAAAGAAGACCTTGAGGCGTACAGCTCGGCCTTCCGCACCATGCAGTCCCACGCGCTGTCGCCGCAGCACTCGTTGGACCTCATCACCGCGATCGACCGCGACGGTCACTGACCCCCGGACCGCCGGAGGAGACGGCATGTCGGACTGCCTCACCCAGCACGAGTTGCGTTGGCGGCGCAGCAGCCGCAGCACGGGCATGAACAACTGCGTGGAGGCCGCGCCGCTCGGTGGGGGGCGGCTCGCCGTGCGGGACTCCAAGAGCGTGTCCAGACCGCCGCTGCGGTTCTCCGCGTCGGCCTGGGCCCTGTTCGTCGCCGGTCTGCGCCGGGAACCGGTCAGCTGACGGCGGGGGCGGTTCGCCGCAGGGTCTCCACCGCCGCGGCGATCTGCTCCTCCGTCAGGTCGGCCCGTGCCGTCAGCCGCAGCCGGGACACGCCGTCCGGCACCGACGGCGGCCGGAAGCAACCCACCGCGAGCCCCGCCCCGCGGCAGTCGGCCGCCCAGCGCACCGCCGCCTCCGCCGACGGGGCACGCACGGAGACCACTGCCGCGTCCGGGCGCACGGCTCTCAGGCCCACCGCGTCGAGTCGCTCGTACAGCCCGGTCGCGACCGCACGGGCCCGGTCGGCGCGCTCCGGCTCGCGGCGGAGCAGCCGCAGGGCACCGAGGGCGGCGCCCGCCGCGGCCGGGGCGAGGCCCGTGTCGAAGATGAACGTGCGGGCCGCGTTGACCAGGTGTTCGATGACCCGGGACGGACCGAGTACCGCACCGCCCTGGCTGCCCAGGGACTTGGAGAGGGTGAGCGTGGCGACGGTTCCTCCGTCGCCCGCGATTCCGGCGGCGGCGAGCGCACCCCGGCCGCCCGGGCCGAGCACGCCCAGGCCGTGCGCGTCGTCGACGAGGAGCGCGGCGCCCTGCGCCCGGCACGCCTCGGCGAGCCGGGGCAGTGGTGCGGCGTCGCCGTCGACCGAGAAGACCGAGTCGGTGACCACGAGCGCGCGTCCCCCGTGCGCACGCAGCGTCTTGCGTACGGCTCCGGGGTCCGCGTGCGGGACGACGGACGTCTCCGCCCGGGAGAGCCGACAGCCGTCGACGATCGAGGCGTGGTTGCCCGCGTCCGAGACGATCAGCGAACCGCGCCCGGCGAGCGCGGTGAGTGCGGCGAGATTGGCGGCGTAGCCCGAGGAGAAGACCAGGGCGGCCTCGAACCCGCAGAATTCCGCGAGTTCGCGTTCGAGTTCGGCGTGCAGCGTCGTGGAGCCGGTGACGAGTCGCGATCCGGTCGCGCCGCCGCCCCATCGCCGTGCGGCCCCGGCCGCCGCCCCGGTGACCTCGGGGTGCCGGGTCAGGCCCAGGTAGTCGTTGCTCGCGAGGTCCAGGAGTTCCGGCTCTGCGGGCCGGGGACGCAGCACACGGACGAGTCCGTCGGCCGCGCGGCGGCGCGCCGCGTCGTCGATCCAGTCGAACGGGGCGGAGGGCATGAGCGGTCCCTTTGTAGGCAGTTCACAGACCCTATCCGGGAGCACCGCAGGTCGCGGTGTGGCGATACCCACACCCTTCCCGGGCTCTGTTGTCCGGTTCCTCCTTGGCTACCAGGTGCGTCGTGGTCCAGGATCGACGTCATGGACCTCCTGAACACGCTGGTGGACAAGGGGCTGCGGCGCGAGCTGCCGACCCGCGAAGAAGCTCTCGCCGTGCTGGCGACCTCGGACGACGACCTGCTCGACGTGGTGGCCGCGGCCGGAAAGGTGCGCCGTCAGTGGTTCGGGCGGCGTGTGAAGCTGAACTACCTGGTCAATCTGAAGTCGGGGCTCTGTCCGGAGGACTGCTCGTACTGCTCGCAGCGGCTCGGTTCGCAGGCCGGGATCCTCAAGTACACCTGGCTGAAACCGGATGAGGCGTCGAAGGCCGCAGCGGCCGGGGTGGCGGGGGGCGCCAAGCGGGTGTGCCTGGTGGCGAGCGGCCGCGGCCCGACGGACCGCGATGTCGACCGCGTCTCGGAGACCATCGAAACCATCAAGGAGCAGAACGAGGGCGTCGAGGTGTGTGCCTGCCTCGGTCTGCTGTCCGACGGGCAGGCCGAGCGGCTGCGCTCGGCGGGCGCCGACGCGTACAACCACAACCTCAACACGTCCGAGGGGACGTACGGGACCATCACCTCCACCCACACCTACGCGGACCGGGTCGACACCGTGCGCCATGCGCAGGCCGCCGGGCTCTCCGCCTGCTCCGGGCTGATCGCCGGCATGGGCGAGAGCGACACCGATCTTGTCGACGTCGTCTTCTCGCTGCGCGAGCTGGACCCGGACTCGGTGCCGGTGAACTTCCTGATCCCGTTCGAGGGAACGCCGCTGGCCAAGGAGTGGAACCTCACGCCGCAGCGGTGCCTGCGCATCCTGGCGATGGTCCGGTTCGTCTGCCCCGACGTCGAGGTGCGGCTCGCGGGCGGGCGCGAGGTGCACCTGCGCTCGATGCAGCCCCTGGCGCTGCACCTGGTCAACTCGATCTTCCTGGGTGACTACCTCACCAGTGAGGGACAGACGGGGCAGGCGGATCTGGACATGATCACGGATGCCGGTTTCGAGGTGGAGGGTGCGGACACGACGACGCTGCCCGCCCATCGCGCGTCGTCGGAGGGCGGCTGCGGCACCTCGGACGGGGGCTGCGCGCCGTGCGGCGGCGCGCCCGGCGACGCCGTCGCCGACACCGAGGAGGCGCCTGCCGCACGTCCGGATCTGGTCGCGGTCCGACGCCGCGGAGCGGGTACGGATCTCGCCCCCAATGCCTGAGCAGCCCCCCCGCGCCGCGTCCGTTTCCCTGTCCCCCGCCGAACTGCGGTCCCTGGACCGGGCCCACGTCTGGCATCCGTACGGCCCGATGCCGGGACGCCAGGAGCCGCTGGTCGTGGAGTCCGCGTCCGGGGTACGGCTCCGGCTGGCCGAACCGGCCCACGGCCGGCACGAGCTGATCGACGGCATGTCGTCGTGGTGGTCGGCGGTGCACGGCTACAACCACCCGGTGCTCAACGAGGCGGCGCGCGGGCAGTTGGACCGGATGAGCCATGTGATGTTCGGCGGACTCACCCATGAACCGGCCGTGCGGCTGTCCGCCCGGCTGGTGGAGATCACCCCGGAGCCGCTGCGCCACGTCTTTCTCGCCGATTCGGGTTCGGTGTCGGTCGAGGTCGCGGTGAAGATGTGCCTGCAGTACTGGCGCTCGGCCGGTCGGCCCGCCAAACAGCGGCTGATGACCTGGCGCGGCGGCTACCACGGGGACACCTGGCAGCCAATGTCGGTGTGCGACCCCGAGGGCGGCATGCACGAGCTGTGGTCGGGTGTTCTGCCCCGGCAGGTCTTCGCGGACGCTCCGCCGGCCGGCTTCGACGCGGAGCCGGACGCCGGATACGTGGATCACCTGTGGGAGCTCGTCGCGAAGCACGCCGACCGGCTGGCCGCGGTGATCGTGGAGCCGGTGGTGCAGGGCGCGGGCGGGATGCGGTTCCACGCCCCGGGCTACCTGAAGGCGCTGCGCGAGGCGTGCGACGCGCACGACGTGCTGCTGGTGTTCGACGAGATCGCCACCGGATTCGGCCGCACGGGGAGGTTGTTCGCCGCCGGTCACGCGGGGGTGTCGCCGGACGTGATGTGCGTGGGCAAGGCGCTGACCGGCGGCTATCTGACGATGGCCGCGACGCTGTGCACCTCGCGGGTGGCCGAGGGCATCTCGCGGGGCGAGGTACCGGTGCTGGCGCACGGTCCGACGTTCATGGGCAATCCGCTCGCGGCCGCGGTGGCGTGCGCCTCCGTCGACCTGCTGCTGGGCGGGGACTGGGAGCGGGAGGTCGGGCGGATCGGGACCGGTCTGCGGGAGGGACTGGCCCCCGCGGCCGGGCTGCCCGGCGTCCGGGACGTGCGGACGCTCGGCGCGATCGGTGTCGTACAGCTCGATCACGAGGTGGACATGGCGGCCGCGACGCGTGCGGCGGTGCGGGAAGGGGTGTGGCTGCGGCCGTTCCGCGATCTCGTCTACACCATGCCGCCTTATGTGACCGGGGACGACGACGTGGCGCGGATCTGCCGTGCCGTGTGCGCCGCGGCGCGGGAGGGCTGAGATGACGATTCTGGTGGTGACGGGCACGGACACGGAGGTCGGCAAGACCGTCGTGACCGCTGCCGTGGCGGCGGCGTGGCGGGACCGGAGGGTCGCGGTGCTCAAGCCCGCCCAGACGGGCCTGGCCCCCGGTGAGCCGGGGGACGCGGCGGAGGTGGCCCGGCTGGCGGGCGGCCATGTGACGGCAGTGGAACTTGCCCGGTTCCCCGAGCCGTTGGCACCGGCGACGGCCGCCCGCCGGGCCGGTCTGCCGCCGGTGCGGCCGCACGAGATCGCCGAGACCGCCGAGAAGCTGGCGGCCGAACACGATGTGGTGCTGGTCGAGGGCGCGGGCGGGCTGCTGGTGCGGTTCGACGACGGGGGTTCGACCCTCGCCGACGCGGCCCGGCTGCTGGCGGCGCCCGTTCTGGTCGTGGCGAGGGCCGGGCTGGGCACCCTCAACGCCACCGCGCTCACCACCGAGGCCCTGCGGGCCCGGCAGCTGGACTGCCTCGGTGCGGTGGTGGGCAGCATGCCCGCCGAGCCGGATCTCGCGGCGCGCTGCAATCTCGCGGACCTGCCGGAGGTGGCGGGGGTCCCGCTGCTGGGTGCGGTACCGGCGGGCGCGGGGTCGCTGAAGCCCGCCGATTTCCGTACGGCGTCGAGGAGTTGGCTGGCGACGGAACTGGGCGGTGACCTCGGATGAGCGACGTGGGGCTCCCGCCCCGGCCCGACCGGTGAGGGGCGGACACACCCCTCACCGCGCGGTGCGCACCCCGCGCCGGGACTCGCGCACCGGGCGGGCCCTCAGAGGCTCCACTGGCGCAGCTCGTCGGCGATGGTCCGGACGTCCGCCTTGTCCTGCTTCACCAGTCGGGCGAGGTCGCGCACCTGCTCCGGGGAGGTGACGACCCTCAGCCCGGACGCGACGAGATAGCCGTACGCGACGGCGGAGGAGAACATCGCATTGGAGTGTTCGAGTGCGGGAACGTGCAGGAGCTGTTGCAGCAGGGCCGCGGCCCTGGTGTGCGGGTCGCTGTAGACGGGGCTGCCGAAGATCTCGGCCTCGTGGCGGGCCACCGCGGCCACGAGCGCACCCCAGTCGGCGACCTGCGGATCGCCGGGTGTCTTGTGCTCGGCCACCATGAGCAGCCAGGCGAGGTCGATCCGAAGGTTCAACGCGTGCCTCTGCGCTCCGTGCCGAACTCCTCGGCGAACACCGACTCGTACTGCTTCATGAAGTCGGCCGCGGCTTCGACGAATGTATGTCCCACCTGCCCGGCGTCCTGCTTCACGAGCTCTTCTATGTAGCGGTTCACGCTCATCCCCCTCTGCAGCGCACGTCGGCGCGCGGCTTCGGCGGTGGCCTCGTCGACTCTCACGTTCAGCTGTGTCTTGGGCACGAGCAACACGCTAGCGTCGATGCGCTAGCACCGGCAAGAGGAGGCCCCCGGCGCCCCGCGAGGGCCGGGCGCCCGCACCCCCGGCCCTCGCGGGGCGCAGACGATTACCCGCAGAAGCTACCGACTTTGCCGATCCTTTACCATGGAGTCTCCCGACCGATCCTCCGGCCGAAAGGTGTGAGCGTCCGCCCATGGGCGAGCCCCCCAGTAGCAGACATGACCGATATCGGGCGACCCACCCGTCCCTGCCCGATCCTGGGACGGAGGTGAACCGATGACCGAAGTGCTCCTGCTGCTCGTCGCGGTACTGCTCTCGCTCGCGTGCGGCGCCTTCGTCGCCGCCGAGTTCTCGTTGACGACGGTCGAGCGCGGCCAGCTCGAACGTGCGGTCGAGCGCGGCGAGCGCGGTGCGGCGAGCGCCATGAAAGCCGTGCGCAGTCTCACCTTCCAGCTGTCCGGTGCACAGCTCGGCATCACGGTCACCAACCTGGTGGTCGGCATGCTCTCCGAGCCGTCCATCGCGAAGCTGATCCGCGGGCCGGTGGAGGCCGTGGGCCTGCCCCCGAGCGTGGCGTCGTCCGTGGCCCTCGTCCTGGGAACCGCGCTGTCCACGGTGTTCCTGATGGTCGTCGGCGAGCTCGTCCCGAAGAACTGGGCGATCTCCTCGCCGCTGTCGATGGCCAAGGCCGTGGCGACCCCGCAGCGGGCCTTCACCGCCGTGTTCCGGCCGTTCATCAGCCACCTCAACAACACCGCGAACCGCATCGTGCGCCGCTTCGGCCTGGAGCCCGCCGAGGAGCTGGCCTCCGCCCGCGGCCCGCAGGAGCTGGTGGCACTGGCCCGGCACTCCGCGAAGGAGGGCGCCCTGGAGGCGGACACCGCCGAGCTGTTCGTCCGCACCCTCAACCTCGCGGAACTCACGGCGGAGAACGTCATGACGCCACGCGTGCAGGTCACGGCACTCGACGTGCAGGCCACCGCCGAGGACGTCGCGAACGCCACCCGCGCGACCGGGCTGTCCCGGTTCCCCGTCTACCGGGGGAGCCTCGACACCGTCGTCGGTGTGGCCCACATCAAGGACGTCCTGGCCGTCCCCGCCGAACAACGGCCCCGTACGCGCGTCGCGCAGATGCTGCGCGAGCCGCTGCTCGTACCGGAGACCCTCACGGTGGACCGGCTCCTGGACCGGTTGTCGGGCAAGCTCGCGATGGCCGTCGTGATCGACGAGTACGGCGGCACGGCCGGCGTGGTGACCCTGGAGGACATCGTCGAGGAGGTCGTCGGCGAAGTGCGCGACGAGCACGACCCGCACGAGACCCCGGACCTGGCACCGGCCGGTGAGGACGCCGACGGACGGACCCTCTGGTCCGCCGACGGCGCCGCCCGCCTCGACCAGCTGAAGAGGATCGGGCTGCGCGTTCCGGACGGGCCGTACGAGACGCTCGCCGGGCTGATCGCCACCGAGGTCGGGCGCATTCCGGTCGTGGGCGACTCGGTCGAGCTGGCCGGCTGGCGGCTCCACGTCGTGGACGCCTCCGGGCGCCGCGCCGCACGGGCCCTGCTGCACGCGCCCCTGCCGGGCGAGGACGACGAACGGACGGAGGACGCACGTTGACCGCCGTCCAGCTTTTCATCGGACTGATGACCCTGGTCGTCAACGCCTTCTTCGTCGGCGCGGAATTCGCCCTGATCTCCGTGCGCCGCAGTCAGATCGAACCGGAGGCCGAGTCCGGCGACCGGCGTGCCCGAAGCGTCATCTGGGGCCTGGAACACGTATCGGCGCTGCTCGCCGCGGCGCAGCTGGGCATCACGCTCTGCACCCTGGTCCTCGGCGTCGTCGCCGAACCGGCCATCGCGCATCTGCTGGAGCCCGTCTTCGACTCGGTGGGTGTGCCCCACGGACTGATCCACCCGATCTCGTTCGTGATCGCGCTGTCCGTCGCGACGTATCTGCACATGTTGCTCGGCGAGATGGTGCCGAAGAACATCGCCCTGGCCGAGCCCGTACGGGCGGCCCTGCTGCTCGGGCCCCCGCTGGTGGCCCTCGCCCGGGCCCTGCGACCGGTGATCTTCACCGTCAACGCCTTCGCCAACGGCCTGCTGCGACTCATGCGGGTCGAGGCGAAGGACGAAGTGGCGGCCACGTTCTCCGACGACGAACTGGCCCGGCTGGTGAAGGATGCCGGGGATGCCGGGCTCGTCGACGACCGGGCGGCCGAGCGACTGCGCCACGCGCTGGAACTGGGCCGCCGCCCGGTGCGGGACGTGGCCCTGCCGGTGGACCGGGTGACGTACACCCGGATCGGGACGACGCCGGAGCAGTTGGAACAGCTGTCGTACGAGACGGGCTTCTCGCGCTTTCCGGTGATGGACAGCGAGGGGCGGATCCTGGGCTACCTCCATGTGAAGGACGCCCTGGACGCCAGTCCGCGCGACCTTCCGTTCCCCGTGACCGCGATGCGACCGATCGCCCGCGTACGGGCCGTCACACCGCTCGACGACGTCCTCACCGCGCTGAGGCGCAGCCGCACGCACCTGGCGGCGGTGCTCGACGAGGACGGCCGGCTGGCGGGCATGGTCACGATGGAGGACGTGCTGCGCGAACTCGTGGGACGGGCACAGACACAGTGAGACGGACGACGCCGGGCCGCGGGAACCGACCGCGTCCCGGCCCCGGGGGCGCCGGGACGGGGCAGGAGAGCTCCGGGGAAGCCGCGGTCGTCCGGGAAGGGCCGGGTCCGCCTCACGATACGATCGCCCGGCCATGGAAACGAATGCCTCTTACACCAGTCTGGTCGCGGTCGGCGACTCGTTCACCGAGGGCATGTCGGACCTGCTTCCCGACGGTTCCTACCGGGGCTGGGCCGATGTTCTCGCCGGTCGGCTGGCGTCCCGTACTCCGGGCTTCCGGTACGCGAACCTGGCGGTGCGGGGCAAGCTGATCGGCCAGATCGTGGAGGAACAGGTCGACGCGGCGGTCGCGATGCGTGCGGATGTCGTGACGCTCGTCGGCGGTCTCAACGACGCCCTGCGGCCCTCGTGCGACATGGGCATGGTCCGCGCCCGGCTCGAAGAGGCGGTGGAACGTCTCGCCCCCTCGTGCGGGAAGCTCGTACTGATGCGCAGCCCCGGCCGCAACGGTCCGGTGATGGAACGTTTCCGTCCACGCATGGAGGAGCTGTTCTCCCTGGTGGACGAGTTGGCGGCACGCCACGATGCGGCGGTCGTCGATCTGTACGGGGCACCGGCTCTGGGGGATCCCCGCCTGTGGGACGTCGACCGGCTGCACCTGACGGCCGACGGGCATCGTCGGGTCGCGGAGGCGGTCTGGCAGACGCTGGGCCTGCCCCCGAAGAGCGACTGGCGGGCATCGCTGCCGAGCGCCGTTCCGCCGAACTGGGCGGTGCGACGTGTCGCCGATCTCCGGTTCGCCCGCCGACACCTCCTGCCGTGGATCGGCCGTCGGCTGACCGGCCGATCCTCCGGGGACGGACGTACGGGCGCCCAGTACAGCGCCGAACGGGGACAGGCGTTCTGGGTCACCCCCGTCGACGCCCACGACCCCGGCCCGGTGGCGACGTGGCGCCGGGTGGACCCGCCCGCGCACCCGTAGCGCCCCCATGGGCCCGGCCGCGGTGCCGCTCCCCCGGCCGGAAAAGGTCTCGGTCCGGGGCCCCGGTGATGCCCGGACCACCGGCCCGGGGCCGCTCCGCATCGCGCATGTCTCGCATGCCGGGCCCGAGACGGTGGCCCAGGGGCCTCTGACCTGGGCCTCCGGACCTCGTGGACGCTCACGGGCCGCCGAGAACGGCAGGTAAACTCTGGCCACGTGACTGCTGTGTCTGCGAAGCCTCGCATCCCCAATGTCCTGGCCGGCCGCTACGCCTCCACGGAGCTGGCCGTCCTCTGGTCCCCCGAACAGAAGGTGAAGCTGGAGCGCCGGCTGTGGCTGGCGGTGCTGCGTGCGCAGAAGGACCTCGGGATCGACGTTCCGGACGCCGCCCTCGCCGACTACGAACGCGTCCTCGACCAGGTCGACCTGGCCTCGATCGCCGAGCGCGAGAAGGTCACCCGCCACGACGTCAAGGCCCGGATCGAGGAGTTCAACGCCCTCGCCGGCCATGAGCAGGTCCACAAGGGCATGACCTCCCGGGACCTCACCGAGAACGTCGAGCAGCTCCAGATCCGGCTCTCCCTGGAGCTCATGCGCGACCGCACGGTGGCGGTGCTGGCCCGCCTGGGCAAGCTGGCGGCCGAGTACCGCGAGCTGGTCATGGCCGGCCGCTCCCACAACGTCGCCGCGCAGGCGACCACGCTCGGCAAGCGGTTCGCGACCGCCGCCGACGAGCTCCTGGTGGCCTACGGGCGGCTCGAGGACCTGCTGGGCCGCTACCCGCTGCGCGGCATCAAGGGCCCGGTGGGCACGGCGCAGGACATGCTCGACCTGCTGGGCGGCGACTCCGCGAACCTCGCCGACCTCGAACGACGCATCGCCGCGCACCTCGGCTTCGGGCACGCCTTCACCTCCGTCGGCCAGGTCTACCCGCGCTCCCTCGACTACGACGTGGTGACGGCGCTCGTCCAGCTGGCCGCCGCACCCTCGTCCCTCGCCAAGACCATCCGCCTCATGGCCGGGCACGAACTGGTCACCGAGGGCTTCAAGCCGGGCCAGGTCGGCTCGTCCGCGATGCCGCACAAGATGAACACCCGGTCCTGCGAGCGCGTCAACGGCCTGACGGTGATCCTTCGGGGCTACGCGTCGATGACCGGCGAACTGGCGGGCGACCAGTGGAACGAGGGCGACGTCTCGTGCTCGGTGGTCCGCCGGGTGGCACTGCCGGACGCGTTCTTCGCGTTCGACGGCCTGCTGGAGACCTTCCTGACGGTGCTCGACGAGTTCGGGGCGTTCCCGGCCGTCGTCGCCCGCGAACTCGACCGCTACCTGCCGTTCCTGGCCACCACCAAGGTCCTGATGGGCGCGGTCCGTGCCGGTGTCGGCCGTGAGGTCGCCCACGAGGCCATCAAGGAGAACGCCGTCGCCTCGGCCCTGGCCATGCGCGAACAGGGCGCCGAGCGCAACGAACTGCTCGACAAGCTGGCCGCCGACGACCGCATCCCGCTCGACCGGTCGCAGCTGGACGCGCTGATGGCCGACAAGCTCTCTTTCACGGGGGCGGCGGGCGATCAGGTCACCGCCGTGGTCTCCCGTATCGAGGAGATCGTCAAGCAGCACCCCGAGGCGGCCGGGTACACGCCGGGCTCCATCCTCTGACGGCCGACCGTCGCCGCCGATGACGCCCGAGGAACTCGGGGCCGCCCGCGACCGCATCGTTCCCGATGTGATCGCGGGCGGTCTGCGCGTGCTGTTCTGCGGAATCAACCCGAGCCTGACGACCGGGGCGACCGGACACCACTTCGCGCACCCCGGCAACCGTTTCTGGCCCGTCCTGCACCAGTCGGGATTCACGCCCAGGCAACTGAGGCCGGCGGAGCAGGCCGAGCTGCTGCGCCACGGCCTGGGCATCACCAACGTGGTGGCCCGGGCCACCGCTCGGGCGGACGAGCTGTCCGCCGAGGAGTTCCGCGAGGGCGGCGGCGCACTGGCGGCCAAGGCCGAGCTGTGGCAACCGCAGTGGCTGGCGGTTGTGGGGATCACCGCCTACCGCACGGCGTTCGGGAGACGAACTGCCCGGATCGGGCCACAGGACCACACGGTCGGCGGTGCCCGGGTCTGGGCTCTTCCCAACCCCAGCGGTCTCAACGCCCACTGGACGGTTCGGACGATGGCGGAGGAGTTCGCCCGGCTCCGCTCAGCCGTCGAGCAGGACATCGACGTCACCGGCTGAGGAGTCGGGTGCCCTCCGGCGAGGGGCAGACCGGAGCGGACGGCCCCGGAGCACGGACGCGACGCGCGGTCCACGGCGCCCCGCCACAGCGCGTCGACCGTCACCTCACGGCGGATCGATCTCCGTCACCACGACGCTCAGCTCGCAACCCGGCCCCTCCTCCGCCGCGCAGAGGCCCAGGGCGATCCACCGGCCCCCGATCCGCCAGAGCCGGAGGAACTCACAACCCTCGACCGTCCCTGCCCATGCCTCCGAGATCTCCTCACCGGCCGTCATGCGCTCCTGCGCACTCCACAGGCTGATCATCTGCGGCTCGCCCCAGCGGCTCGAAAGCAGCGTGAGCAACGCGTCGTGCTCCGCGAGGCACTGGGCACGGTGTTCCAGCCGTGCTGCCTCGTCGTCCCGGTGGTCGATGTCCGCGTACAGGAACGCCGTGTGATAGCCGGGGCCGCTGACTCCCGCGTCCGACAGGATGCGCTCCGCAGGGAATGCCCGGGTGCGCATCCCGTCGATGAGACGGAGGTGGTGTGCCGTGGTCATGCCGTCAGTAAACCGTCCAGCACTGACAATCCGCCTCGGCTCCCGCGATGTGAGGGTCGTTCAGTTGCCGTGGTTCCCGCTGCGGAACGCGGTCGGTGCACACCTCGGCATCACGTGCGGCAGCACGCCGACGTGACCGCGGCGCAAGGGGCTGTCCCCCGGACGGGAGCCGGAGCCGGTGACGAGGAACACCGACGTCGGTCATGTCCTCCAACCCGGCGGCGGGAGAAGGGCCTTCGCCTCCGCCACGGGCGGGGGTCGCACGCCGGCGGGGAGCACGGCGTGCGACTGCGGGTTCCCGCCCCGGCCGACCGCCGCCGTCCCCGCGCTCCCCGTCCGGCCTCCGGTCGCCCCGCGTCCGGCCAGCGAGTACCATCCGCCTGACATGCGCACGAGCTGGGAGGAAACACCGTGGGGCAGCTGACCGGTGGTGATCCGTCGCTGTTGCGACGGATCAATTCCGCAGTGGTACTGCATGCACTCAGGGGCGCCGGCTCTCCCACCCTCACGGACCTGACCCGGATCACGGGTCTGTCCCGACCGACGGTCGAGGGCGTCATGGAGGGGCTCTTCGAGGCCGGCCTGGTCGTCGAGGCGGAACCCGACAACGGCGCGACCCGCCGTCAGGGGCGCCCGGCCCGCCGCTTCAGGTTCCGTGCCGAGGCGGGGTATCTGCTCGGCATCGAGATCGGTCCGCATCGGGTTTCCGCCCTGCTCTCCGGGCTGGACGGCCGGGTCATCGGGGCCGGCTCGCGTGCGGTGTCGGAGACGGCCTGCGCAGACGACCGGCTCGACAGGGTCCGGGCCATGGTGGCCGATGTGCTGCGGCGGACGGGCGTGGCCCGGAGCAGTCTGCGCGCCGTCGGGGTCGGCAGCCCCGGCATCGTGGAGGCCGACGGAACCGTGCGGCTGGGTACCGCGTTGCCGGACTGGACGGGGCTGGCACTGGGTGAGCGGCTGAGGCGTTCGTTCCGTTGCCCCGTTCTCGTGGAGAACGACGCCAATGCCGCGGCGGTGGCGGAGCACTGGAAGGGGGCGGCCACCGAATCCGACGACGTCGTGTTCGTCCTGGCCGGTCTGAGTCCGGGTGCCGGTTCGTTGATCGGAGGGCGGCTCCATCGCGGTTACGGCGGTGCGGCGGGCGAGATCGGCGCGCTGCACCTGCTGGGGCGCGAGGCCACGCCGGAGAAGCTCCTCTCGACGACGGACACACCGTTGGATCCGTTGGACGAGGCCGCGGTCGCCGCGGTGTTCGCGGAGGCCCGGCACGGCGATGCGCGGGCGCAGGCGGCGGTCGAGCGGTTCATCCAGCGTCTGGTGCACGATGTCGCGGCGCTGGTGCTGGCGCTGGACCCGGAGCTCGTGGTGATCGGCGGCTGGGCCGCGGGGCTGGACGGTGTGCTGGATCCGCTCCGCCACGAGCTGGCCCGCTACTGCCTCCGGCCGCCGCGCGTGACGCTGTCGCTGCTCGGCGAGGCCGCGGTGGCCACGGGCGCCCTGCGACTGGCTCTCGACCATGTCGAGGAGCAGCTCTTCGCGGTGGAGGGAACGGCGACGGCCCGTCGCTGAGGGCGACGGGCCGTTCACACGGGCTCCGGGGCGGGCGGGGCGAACGCTTGCGCCGCGCCCCGGCCGTGTTCAGGATGCCTGTCGCCGCTGGCCGTGGTGGCTGATCTCCAGGTCGCCCGAGTCGCCGAAGGTGAGCCGGCAGGTGTCGGCCCGGTAGGTGGCGACGGAGAGCGCCGCGATACCGCCCGCGACCAGGTAGCGGGTGGTGACGACGAGAACGGGGGCGCCGGGGAGCCGATCGAGTTCCTTGGCGTCGTCCGCGCGTGCCGAGCCGAGCTCCACCGATCGGTCCTGACCGTCGAGCCCGAGGCGATGCAGTTCACGCAGGACGCCACGGGCGCGGGCGGGGCCCGCGGACGCGTCGATCGCGGAGAGCTCGGGCACGGAGGACGACGGGACGTACAGCAACTCCGCAGCCACCGCCTGCCCCTGCGCGACACGGGTCCGGCGGACGATGTGCACCGCTTCGTCGGCGTCCACGCCCAGCGCGGTTGCCACGGATGCGGGGGCGGTCCCGGTGGTGCAGCCCACGGGCTGCCACGTCTCGCCGTCGCCGCTTCCCGCCCAGTCCCCCTGTGCCGTGGAGACCGCGACCCCGAGGCGCGGCGGCGCGACGGTGGTTCCCACGCCCCGGCGGCGTTGCAGCCTGCCTTCCAGTTCGAGCTGCTCCAGGGCCTGCCGGAGCGTGGCCCGAGCGACTCCGAACCGGGCGGCGAGCTCACGCTCGTTGGGCAGGATCTCGCCCACCGCGAACTCCGAGTCGAGTGCCTGACTGAGCACGGTCTTGAGGTGCCAGTACTTCGGCTCCTGCACCGATTCCAGCTGCGTGGTCCCCACCCTGTCCTCCGCATTCGCCCCAGCGGCTATTCCGCGACGTTCTTTATTAAAGGTTCCTGACTTAACGGTCAGACGATAAGACGGGACACCACCTTGGTCAAGACCAATCCTCCATCGGTGACGGAGCGAAATCGCCTCCTGCCGCAGAGCGTTCACAGGACGTTCGTGGTGCCGTGAGCCGTTCGCAGCAGAAGGGCCCCGCTGCCGGACGGCGGCGGGGCCCTGCGTGGGGTCGGGGACGGGGACGGCAAGAATCGGTGACGGGGCGGGCACGGCACGGGCGCACCAGCGGCGGCGACGGCCGCCGGGCGGGGCGCGCCGCCGAATCACCGGATCCGGCTACTCGCCGACAAGACCTGCGAGATCGACGAGACCGACGAGCTTGTCCGGGTTGCGCACGATGTACACGCGCTGGATGCGTCCCTCCGCGATGTCCACCTGGATGACGGAGTCCGGCTTGCCGCCCGACAGCACGAGCACGGCCGGGCCGCCGTTGAGTTCCACGCCCCGGACGTCGGCGTCCGGGATGTTGTCGTGGGCGACGGCGAACAGGAAGCGGCCGACCTTGTCGGCCCCCTCGATGACACGCAGCGGCGCCTTCGCCTTCCCACCGCTGTCGCCGACGAGCCGCACGTCGGGGGCGAGCATCTCCAGCAGATCCGCCATGTCACCGCCCGCCGCTGCCGCGAGGAACCGGTCCGTGAGGTCGCGCCGCTGGACCGGATCGACGTCGAAGCGCGTCCTTCCCTCCTCGACGTGGCGCCGCGCACGGCCCGCGAGCTGGCGCACGGCGGCCTCGGACCGGTCGAGGGTCGCGGCGATCTCCGCGTACGGGAAACCGAACGCCTCGCGCAGGACGAAGACCGCCCGTTCCAGTGGTGACAACGACTCCAGCACGACGAGGACGGCGACCGACACCGTATCGGCGAGTACGGCCCGCTCCGCCGTGTCGGGCACGGCCGGACCGAAGTCGGTGACCAGGGGTTCCGGCAACCAGGGCCCGACGTACGCCTCGCGCTGCGACCGCACCTGCCGCAACCGGTCGAGGGCCAGGCGCGTGGTGACCCTCACCAGGTAGGCGCGCGGCTCCCGCACGTCCTCGCGCGACGCGGAGGACCAACGCAGCCATGCCTCCTGCACCACGTCCTCGGCGTCGACGATCCGGCCCAGCATGCGGTAGGCGACCCCGGTGAGCACGGAACGGTGACTCTCGAAGACATCGGCGGCGGTATCGGCTGTCACCCGCCCATCCCAGCCGACGCACCGCCCCGTGTCCAGCGGCTCCCGCCCGGACGTCCCGGGTCCGGACCGGGCGGCGGGGCACCGGGCCGAACCGGGTGTTCATCTCCGGTTGGTGTGCGCGCCGTCGAGGGGCACGAGGGTGGGGGCGGCCGACCCGGTCGTGCCCCTCGTCCGCCGACGCACTGCCTCTGGAGACACCGATGCCCCACCGCGCCCGCATTCCGTCCCTCGACCGTCGCGGTGTGCTGCGTGGCTCCCTCGCCGCGTCGGCCGCGCTCTCGCTGCCGCTCGCGGGTGCCGCGGCGCCCGCCTTCGCGCTCTCCGGCCGGCCCCGCGCCGCATGGGGCGTGCAGGTGGGCGACGTCACGGCCTCGTCGGCGCTGGTCTGGGTCCGCTCGGACCGTCCGGCCAGGATGATCGTGGAGACGTCGGCCACCGAGTCCTTCCGCCGGGCCCGGACCTGGCACGGCCCGTTGGTCGGTCCCGCCACCGACTTCACCGGGACCACGGCGCTGTACCGGCTGCCGCCGGGCGAGCAGGTGCACTACCGGGTGACGCTGGCCGACGCCGCGGACCCCCGCCGCACCGGCGAGCCGGTGCGCGGGACGTTCCGGACCGCCCCCGCCCGGCGGCGGGACGGCGTGCGTTTCCTGTGGTCCGGCGACATCGCGGGCCAGGGCTGGGGCATCAATCCGGACATCGGCGGCTACGCGGTGTACGAGGAGATGCGTCGTCTGGACCCGGACTTCTTCCTGTGCAGCGGCGACAACATCTACGCGGACGGGGTGATCGAACCCAGCGTGACGCTGCCCGACGGACGGGTCTGGCGCAATGTCACCACCGAGGAGAAGTCGAAGGTCGCGGAGACCCTGGCCGAGTTCCGCGGCAACTTCCGGTACAACCTCCTCGATGCCAATCTCCGCCGGTTCAACGCGCAGGTGCCCTCGATCGTCCAGTGGGACGACCACGAGGTGCGCAACAACTGGTACCCCGGGCAGATCCTCGACGACTCCCGCTACACGGAGAAGGACGTCGACGTGCTGGCGTCCCGTTCGGTGCGGGCGTTTCGCGAATACTTCCCGGTGTCCACCCTGCACGGCTCCTCCGGCGGGGGCCGGATGCACCGCGTGGTGCGTCACGGGCCGCTGCTCGACGTCTTCGTCCTGGACATGCGCTCCTTCCGCAACGCCAACTCCCCGGGCCGGCAGGCCGACGACACGACCGGCATCCTCGGTGCCGAGCAACTCCGCTGGCTCACACGCGAACTGTCGCGGTCCCGCGCGGTGTGGAAGGTGATCGCCGCCGACATGCCGCTGGGTCTGGTGGTCACCGACGGAGCCACCGACTTCGAGGCGGTGGCCCAGGGCGACCCCGGGGCACCGTTGGGACGGGAGCTCCAGATCGCGGAGTTGCTCCGGTACATCAAGCACCGGCGGATCACCGGCACGGTCTGGCTGACGGCCGACGTGCACTACACGTCGGCCCAGCACTACGAGCCCGAACGGGCGGCCTTCAAGGACTTCGCACCGTTCTGGGAGTTCGTGTCGGGACCGCTGGCAGCCGGTCAGTTCCCGGCCAGTGCGCTCGACGCGACGTTCGGTCCCGACCAGGTCTTCGTGCGGGCGCCCGAGCGGGCGAACGTCTCGCCGATGGAGTCGCCGCAGTACTTCGGCGAGGTCGACATCGACGGCGGCAGCGGCGAGATGACCGTGCGGTTGCGTGCCCAGGGCGGCTCGGTGCTGTACAGCAAGGTGCTTCACCCGGGACACGTGGGGCAGTGAACCGGCACCTGCGGCACGGTCCCGGGCGGCGGTCCGGGACCGATTGTCAGTGGTGAGTCCTACGGTTTTCTCATGACCCGATCCTTTCAGGCGTTGGCGTACGCACGCCCGTCCGCCCTGGAGTCCTCGACGACCGGGCGGCTCCTCGGTCTGGAGACCTCCGGCGGGCGCACGCCCCGTGGCAGTGAGCGCCATCCGCAGTTCTTCTCCGGATTCCTCACCTCTCCGAGCATCGCCGCGCGCGGCCTGCTGGCCGTGGCGGACGTGGCGTCCGCCCGCTATTACCAGCGGGCCCTGCCCGCATCGCTCGATCCGGTGGTGACGGGGAACGGCGACCGGTTGCGCTTCGAGTCGTTCTCCGGCTGCTGCGGCGTGTACGCGCGTCTCGACGTGCTGCGGGAGGGCCTGGACGGCGCGGAGACGGGTCACGGCACGACGAACGTGGATGTCAACCATCCACTGCGGGAGGCGCTCTCGCGGATGACCGGTGACGATCCGCTGCACCTGCGGGTGGGGCCGGACGAGTTGGCCGTCACCACCCTGGACGGGCCGGTGGTGGAGAAGAAGGTACCCCTGCCCGACCGGTGGCTGCGCGGCTTCGCGGAGGCACAGGTGGTGTGCGCGGGCTTCGACCTGCGGGCCGAGCTGCCTGCCGCGGAGGCGGTGCGGTTCCTGCGGTCGCTGCCGCGCACGTCGGGCAACGCCTCGCGGGGAGCGCGCTGGGTGGTTCCGGCCGGGAAGACGCTGCGGCCCACGACCCGGCCGGTGGCGGGTGCGGTGTGTCTGCCGGGTCCCGAGCGACTGGTGGCTCTGCAGCGGGTACTGCGTCATGCGACGTCCCTGCGGGTGTACGGGCCGGTCGTCGACGGGGCGGCGACCGCGAGCGCCTGGGAGGTGGTGCTGCCGGGCATGCGGCTCACCCTGACGCTGTCGCCCGAGGCCGCTCGGGGCTTCTCCGGCGAGGGAGGGGTGCTCGACGCGCTGGCCACCGACGACGCCGCGTCCGACGCCGAGTTGGTGTCGGTGCTGCTGGCCTGGGAACCGCGCATCGAGCCCGCCGACCTCGCGGAGCAGTCGGGGCTGACGGTGGAGCGGGTCCGGGCCGCGCTCACCCGGCTGGGGACGGCGGGGCAGGTCGGCTACGACCTCGCGGATGCCGCCTACTTCCACCGCGAGCTGCCGTACGACGCGGACCGCGCCGAGCGGCACAATCCACGCCTGGTCGCGGCCCGGCAACTGGCCGGCTCCGGTGCCGTCGTGCTCGACGGCGAGATGGCCGCCGTGACGTCGGAGGAACGCCGCTACCGGGTGAGGGAGCAGGACGGGGTGCTCAGCTGCACCTGCCGGTGGTGGGCCGACCATCGGGGCCGCCGCGGCCCGTGCAAGCACGCGCTGGCCGTCCGGATGGTCCGTCGCGGTGCGCCGGTCGCCGGGGGTGCGCGATGAAGGAATTGCTCACCGCCGTGAGGAACGGGCGCGCGCACGAGGTACCGGCCCTGCTCGAACCGTTGGACCCGGCCGAACGCCGCGCGGCGCTGACGGAGTTGAAAGCGCTGCGCAAGGAGGTGCGCGACTGGCAGTGGCAGGAGCAGCAGAAGGCCCACAGGGCTCTGCTGGTGGCCGGGGCGGGCTGTCACACCGGAGCGGCGAGCTGTGCCTCCTGGCTCGGCAGCCGGGATCTGCAGGGCTGGGGCCGGCCTTCGCACGGTCTCGTGGTCCAAGCGCTGAAGGACCGTGATCCCGCCTGGCTCGCCGATGTCGCGCACCGGCTCGCGGCACGGCCGACCACGGCGGAAATCACCTACGAGCTCATCGCCGGCCTGGTGCGGCTCGCACAGTGCCCGGTCCCCACCACGGAGGGCTTCACCCGCGGCTGGGCGGATTCCGTTTCACGCGCGCCGTGGCGGCAGCGCAGGACCCGACCGCTGACCGACATACTTCGCACCGACCCGTTCCTGCCGGTACTGCTGCCGCTTCTCTTCGAGTTGCCGGAATTGCCGTCCTCGGTGGTCTGGTACGCGGACGACGAGAACAACCCGTGCCAGTGGCCCGTGGCGCTGGCCGTCCTGGTGGACGAGGGGCTGCTGGAGCGGTCGGCACTCATCGACCACGCCGTGTCGAGGCTGCTGCGGGGCGGGAAGCCCGGGGACCTGCGCTTCTGCCTGGAGGTGCTGCGACGGCTCGCGCTGACCGAGCAGGAGGAGAGCGAACGCTTCGCCGACTGGATCGGCATGGCCGCGGACGGAACGTCCACGGTGGCCGGTCATGCCCAGCAGGTGCTCGGCCGGCTGGACGAACGCGGTGAGCTGCCGGTGCGGGTGCTGGCGGACGTCTCGCGGTCGATGCTGTTCCGCACCGAGAAGAAGCTGGTCCGATCGCAATTGGTGCTGCTCGGCAAGGTGCTGCGTCGCGATCGGTCGGCATCCGGCGAGCTGTTGCCCGCCGCCGCCGATGCCTTCGGGCACGAGGACGTCGGCCTCCAGGAGCGGGCGCTCAAGCTCGTGACCCGGCACCTCCCCGCCGTCGATGACGCGACGCGGGAAGAACTCGCCCTTGCCGCAGAGCACTTGAGCCCGGTGCATCGCGCGGCGGCGGTCGCCGCGTTCGGCGACCTGCCGGATGACCGATCGACGGCGGAGCCGTACGAGGAGATCCTGCCGCCCCCTCCCGCCCTGCGGCCTCTCGGACCGGCGCCGGCGACGCAGGCCGAGCTCGTGGAGGAGGTAGTGGTCCTCGTCAAGGGTTCGAGGTCCGCATTCGCGGCCTTCGACACCGTCGCCTTCGAGCGGACGCTGGACGGGCTGGTGCGCCATGCCCACGCCGACCGGTCGGGACTGTCCGACGCCCTTCGCGAGGCGCTGGCCGGCCAGTGGTGGCTCACGGACGACCACACGTCGCACGCCAGGCGTTGGCTCACCTCGGACGCCCGGATCGAACTCGTCGTGGCCGTGCTGCTCGGCCGGGTGTCAAAGGACGCCGTGAAGGCCGGGCGTGCCTCGTGGGCGGCCGACGGGAGCTGTGTCCATGCCGCACTGGACGGGGTGTACAGGGCCCGGATATGGGAGGCCGCGGACGCCGTGCTCAACGGTTCCGTGCCGTTCCTGCTCGCCGTACCGACATGGCACACCGGCTCACTCGATCCGGCCGAGCTGGTGGACCGGCTGCGGGCGTATCAGCGCCTCGGACTCACCCCTGGCGAGACCGATTTCGGTCAGGCCCTGCTCCGCGTGCGGCGCGACGGCGAGCACCCGGCGGCAGCGGATGCCGCGGCACTCGGCACACCGGAGGGCGACCGGCTGGCGGCGTGGATGCGTGCCGACGAACCACTCGTCCGCACGCACCACTTCGACCTGCGGAGAGAGACGCACACGGCCGGGGGCGCAGTGTCGACACCGGTCTCCTGGACCGGCCGCGCCCTGATGGCCACCGAGGAACATCCGTTCATCCAGCAGGAGTTCCCCCGCGCCTTCCACTGGCTGGGCCGACCGCACTCCCCGGGCCCCGGGCTCTGCTACCACTGGGGCGACCAGCCCGAGTCCTGGCTCTCCACGCTGCCGCAGGACGCCGAGGCGTTGGCCGCCTGGCTCCTGCCCATCCTCTCGATCGGCGCGACCGACGAGATCCGGGGCACCGCCAGGCCGCTGCCGCCACTGGCCGAGCTCGACGCACCCGCAGGCGAGGCCGTGCACCTCTCGGTGGCGTACGGATTGGGGTCCCGGCACCCGGAGGACCGTCTCTGCGCGGTGGACGCCCTGCTGATACTCGCCGCCCGCGGGCAGTTGGACACGGCCCTGCTCGGCAAGGAACTGGCGTCCCTCCTTGAGCAAGGGCTGGTGAAACCGAACCGGCTCGCGGACGCCATGCGCACCGCCGCCACCACCGGGGCGTACAGGACGGCGCTCTCCGTCCTGGCCGTGGTGCTGCCCTGTCTGCTGGCACAGCCGAAGGCCCCCCGCGGGCTGAGCGATCTGCTGGCCGTGGCCGCCGAATGCGCGGAACAGTGCGGCGCGGTGGGGGCCGAGCAGATATCCGGTCTCGCCGAAACAGCTGCCCGCGGCGGCTCCTCGCAGCTGGTACGTCAGGCGGTGCGCCTGAAGACGACCTGGGAGCAGAGGGCGGCGCGGGCGTGACGGCCCGACACCCCGCGGCGGCGTGGGTTCGACGGACCCACGCCGCACGGGGACCGGGCCGCAGACACCCCGGGAGCACGCGGACCCCACCACTCGCCGGCAGGCGTCCCGCCCACCGCGGCACCAGATCACGCCAAATCGGTCGATTATCAACCAGATCCTCACTTAACCCATCGGTCACAAACCGTTCGCGGTCAGGCAACACCACTCGGTCACAGTGAGGTCATGACCGATGTGACATCTGCCGGGTCTCCCCGCCGGTCCCACCACTGGCGGCGGGACGTGATCGAACTGGCCGCGCTGTTCACCGCGGTCGCGGTGGCCGACGCCCTCACGAACCTGATCGGGCACCAGCCGGACGGGCCCTGCCTCCTGGTCGCCTCGGCAGTGGCCCTGGCGGCGACGGCCGGCTTTCACACCTGGTGGGGGCGGCGGCACAGCCACGCCCCGCCCCCGACCGATGGCGGTCTTCCGGATGAGGGGAGCGGTTCGATCACCCCCTCCCGCCACGCCGTGACCGGCAACGACGCGTTCGTGCGCGTGTCCACCGCCTCGGCCGCGGAGCCGTCCGCCGGTGTCCCCGACCGTACCGAGGACACGGTGCTGTGGCGGATGCGCACCACGGTGCGGGATGCCCCCGGCAGCCTGGCGGCGCTGTGCGCCACGCTCGCCCGGCACCGGGTCGACATCCTCACCCTGCAGACACATCCGCCTGCCCAGGGCTCGGTCGACGAGTTCCTGCTGCGCGCGCCCGCCGCGCTCCCGGCCCAGCAGTTGAGCCGGGCGGTCTCCGCCGCCGGGGGCGGCTCCGTCCGGATCGAGCGGGCCGACACCCGCGACCTGGTGGACATCCCGACCCGGGTGCTCGGTCTCGCCACCCGCACCGCACTGGACGCGGCCGAACTCCCCCTGGAATTGCGTCAGTTGCTGGGTCGCTGCACGATCCGTTCACTGCCCGCGGTTCCCGTCGCCGGCCATGCGGCCGAGGGGATCGTGCCGGTCGACGGCGTACTGGAGGAGCACGTGATGCGGTTGCGCGACCCGTCGGGAGGCGTCATCACCGTGGAACGGCCGTATCTCCCGTTCAGTCCGGTCGAGTTCGCCCGGGCACGCGCCCTGGTGGAGCTGGACGCCCGGCTCGGCCCCCGCGTACCGCGCGGCGCACATGTGCTCACGCTGCCCGAGGGCGACGCGATCACCGTGCGCCGCGCGGACGGTGGCGACCTCGCCGCCGCCCGCGCGATGCACGGGCGCTGCTCCGAGGAGACCCTGCGCCTGCGCTACCACGGCCCGGTGCGCGACGTCGACCGCTACCTGGATCACCTGCTGAGCCCCCGCTTCGGCCGCACTCTGGCCGCGCAGACGGCCTCCGGCCGGCTGGTCGCCCTCGGCCACCTGCTCTGGGACGGGGACGAGACCGAGGTCGCCCTGCTCGTCGAGGACGAGTGGCAGCGGCGCGGGATCGGCTCCGAACTGCTCGCCCGCCTGGTGGCTCTCGCCGGCGAGGCCGGCTGCACGAACGTCTACGCGGTCATGCGGGCGTCCGACACCGGCATGGTGGCGGCGATGCGGGCGCTGCGCCTGCCGCTCGACCACCAGGTCGAGGAGGGCACCTTGGTGGTCACCGCCCGGCTGGACGCGGCTGGGGCTCCGCTGCCGTACCAGCAGACGGGCCGCTGACGTCCCCGACGTGCTGACCGTGGTCGGGCGGACCGGCGTCCGCGCGACCGCGGTCACCGTGCGGTGCCTCGTCCGCCGCGTCGCAGCTCAGGGCCCGGCGCAGGTCGGCCCACAGGTCCTCGACGTCCTCCAGCCCCACCGACATGCGCAGCAGCCGGTCGCCGACCCCGGATGCCCGCCGGTCCCCCTGGTCCACGATGCGGTGGCTGATCGAGGCCGGGTGCTGGATGAGGGTGTCGACGCTGCCGAGGCTGACGGCGGGCGTGATGAGGCGTACTGCCGAGATCACCCGGTGCGGGTCCCCGTACACCTCGAACGAGACCATCGCCCCGCCCAGCTTCGGGTAGTGGACCCTGGCGACGCGCGGGTCGGCCGCCAGCCTGCGGGACAGTTCCGCGGCGCTCGCTGAGGCCGCCCGTACCCGTACCGGGAGGGTGGCGAGACCGCGCAGCAACAGATATCCGGCCATCGGATGCAGCACACCGCCGGTGGCGAAGCGCACCTGGCGCAGACGTGCCGCGAACTCCTCGTCGCAGGCGACCACCCCGCCCATCACGTCGCCGTGGCCGCCGAGGTACTTGGTGGCGCTGTGCAGCACAATCCGTGCGCCGTGCTCGACGGGCCGCTGGAGCACGGGCGTGGCGAAGGTGTTGTCGACGAGCAGGGGCACGGAACCGCAGGAGTGCGCGATCGCCCGGATGTCGATCTCCGTGAGCGTCGGATTGGCCGGCGTCTCCACCATCACCAGACCGGTCTCCGGCCGGATCGCGTCGGCGATCCCCGCGGGGTCGGTCCAGGTCACCTCCGTCCCCAGCAGGCCGGCGCCGAGAAGGTGGTCGCTGCAGCCGTACAGCGGGCGGACGGCCACCACATGGCGCAGCCCCATGCTCGCCCGGACCAGCAGCACGGCGGTGAGCGCCGCCATTCCACTGGCGAACGACACGGCGCTCTCGGCGCCTTCGAGCCGGGCGAGGGCGGTCTCGAAGCGGGCCGTCGTCGGATTGTCGAGACGTGCGTAGACCGGTGGTCCGTCGAGCCGGGCACCGGTCGCCGCGAACGTGTCGATCCGCTCGGCCTCGGCCCTGGAGTCGTAGGAGGGGTAGGTGGTGGACAGGTCGATCGGCGGGGCGTGCAGACCGAGTGCCGCGAGGTCGTCGCGGCCGGCGTGCACGGCTTCGGTGGCCAGCGCCCTGGACCGGGGGGTCGTCGAGGGCGTCGCAAAGGAGTCGGTGTCCATGGCGCCACTCTGAACATCCACCGGGACCGGTACCGGAACTCCCGTGTTACGTTCGGCACATGGCTGATTCGGTCGTTCTCGATCCGGTGGATCTGCATATTCTGCGGCTGTTGCAGAACGATGCCCGGACCACCTACCGGGAACTGGCCGCCGAGGTCGGTGTCGCGCCGTCGACCTGTCTGGACCGGGTCGCCAGGCTGCGGCGCTGCGGCGTCATACTCGGCCACCGGCTGCGCCTGGACCCCGCGCGGATCGGCCGCGGGCTGGAGGCGCTGCTGTCCGTGCAGGTCCGCCCGCACCGCCGGGAGCTGATCGGCCCGTTCGTCGAGCGGATCAGGGCACTGCCGGAGTCCCGCGCGCTCTTCCACCTCACCGGGCCCGACGACTACCTGGTCCATGTCGCGGTCGCCGACACCGCGGATCTGCAGCGTCTGGTGCTGGACGAATTCACCTCGCGGCGCGAGGTTGCCCGGGTGGAGACCCGGCTGATCTTCCAGCAGTGGGAGTGCGGCCCCCTGCTGCCACCGGCCGCGGACCGGCCGGGACAGGCCCCATACCCCGAATGATGATGACGCGGAGGCCCCCGGCGTATGAGGATGTCCGCATGTCAGATATTGCCGGCAGCGCACTGCCCCGCCAGGTCGCCGACGCCTACGTCGACGCATTCATCGAACTCGACCCGATCTCCGGCACGTACCTCGGTGTCGCGGAGAGCTCGCGCCGCCTTCCCGATTTCTCCCCCGCGGGGCAGGAGGCTCTCGCCGAACTCGCCCGCACCACCCTGACGAAGCTGGACGCCGCCGAACAACTGCCCGGGGCGGACAGCGAAGCCGAGCGGCGTTGCGGGCGGCTGCTCCGCGAGCGTCTCACGGCGGAGCTCGCGGTGCACGAGGCCGACGAGAGCCTGCGCACGGTCTCCAACATTCACTCCCCGGCGCACAGCATCCGTGAGGTGTTCACGGTGACGCCGACCGAGACCGACGAGGACTGGGCCGCGGTCGTGGACCGGCTGCGGGCGGTTCCCGCCTCGCTGGAGGGCTACCGCGCATCGCTCGCGCTCGGTCTGGAACGCAAGTTGTACGGCGGGCCGCGGGCCACGGCGACGTTCGTCGGTCAGCTCGACGAGTGGGCCGGCAGCGACGGGACCGGTTTCTTCCAGGAGTTCGCGGCACGCGGTCCGGCGTCCCTGCGCACCGATCTCGACGAGGCCGCCGGGCGGGCGACGGAGTCGGTGGCGGCACTGCGCGACTGGATGCGCGACGTGTACGCCCCGGCCGTCGAGGGCGCGCCGGACACGGTGGGCCGTGAGCGGTACGCGCGCTGGTCGCGCTACTTCAACGGCACCGATCTGGACCTCGACGAGGCGTACGCCTACGGCTGGTCCGAGTACCACCGGCTGCTCGCCGAGATGAGGACCGAGGCCGAGAAGATCCTGCCGGGCGCCGGCCCGTGGGAGGCGCTGGCCCATCTCGACGTGCACGGCAAGCACATCGAGGGCGTCGACGAGGTCCAGACCTGGCTGCAGGGCCTGATGGACGAGGCCATCGAGGCGCTCGACGGCACACACTTCGAACTCGCCGAACGCGTACGGAAGGTGGAGTCGCACATCGCTCCGCCCGGCGGCGCCGCTGCTCCGTACTACACGGGCCCGTCCGAGGACTTCTCGCGCCCCGGCCGCACCTGGCTCCCCACCATGGGCGAGACCCGCTTCCCCGTCTACGACCTGGTCTCGACCTGGTACCACGAGGGTGTGCCCGGGCACCACCTGCAGATCGCCCAGTGGACGCACGTCGCGGACAGCCTGTCCCGCTACCAGGCGTCGATCGGCCAGGTCAGCGCCAACTGCGAGGGCTGGGCTCTGTACGCGGAGCGGCTGATGGACGAGCTGGGCTTCCTGCCGGATGCCGAGCGCAGGCTCGGCTACCTGGACGCGCAGATGATGCGGGCCTGCCGGGTGATCGTGGACATCGGCATGCACGCGGAGCTGGAGATCCCGGCGGACTCGCCGTTCCACCCCGGCGAGCGGTGGACTCCCGAGCTGGCCCAGGAGTTCTTCGGCAACCACAGCGGCCGTCCTGCCGACTTCGTGGAGAGCGAGCTGACCCGCTATCTCTCGATGCCGGCCCAGGCCATCGGCTACAAGCTGGGCGAACGCGCGTGGCTGCTCGGCCGGGAGAACGCCCGCAAGGCGCACGGCGACGCCTTCGACGCGAAGGCCTGGCACATGGCGGCGCTCTCGCAGGGGCCGCTCGGGCTCGACGACCTCGTGGCGGAGCTGTCCAGGCTCTGACGTCCGCTGCTTTTCCTCCCGCTGCCCGGACGGGCCGCGGGAGGAGGACGCGTCCGGGCCGGCGGTCCGCCGTCCGTGGGCACGGAACGAACGCACACGACCGGGGAGCCGCCGCGCGGCATTCTTCCGCTCGCGGGCCCGGGGGCGCGGCCGTCACCGGGGCGGGGCGCCCGGCCGACACGCGCGCCTCCGTTCCCCGCCCCTCCCCATCACCCGCCGTCAGCCGTCAGCCGTCAGCCGTCAGCCGCCGAGCGGGCCCGGCGCACGGTGCCTCACCACCGACCCGTCGCGCTCCTTCACCACCTCCAGCTGGGCGGGGATGCGGCGGCGCAGATCGGCCACGTGGCTGACGATGCCGACGCTGCGGTCCCGTTCGCGCAGCGAGTCGAGGACGTCGAGCACCTCGTCGAGCGTCTGGTCGTCCAGACTGCCGAAACCCTCGTCGATGAAGAGGGTGTCCAACCGCACACCACCCGCCTCGTCCGTGACGACATCCGCGAGGCCGAGGGCGAGCGCGAGCGAGGCGAAGAACGTCTCGCCGCCCGAGAGGGTCGCCGTGTCGCGCTCACGGCCGGTCCAGGCATCGACCACGTGCAGGCCGAGCCCCGCCCTGCGACCGCCGCTGCGGGCATCGGAATGGACCAGCGTGTATCGGCCGGAGGACATGCGTTCCAGTCGCGCGGTGGCCGCGGCGGCCACCTGTTCGAGCCGTGCGGCCAGTACGTAGGACTCCAGCCGCATCTTGCGTTCGTTGTCCGCGGAGGTACCGGCGGTGAGGCCGGCCAGCCGGGCCACTCGGTCGTACTCCTCGCGCAGCGGCCCGAGCCCGCGCACCTCGTCCGCGGCCGCGCGTGACAGCCGTGCCAGCTCGGCGCAGCGTTCCCGGGCGGCGGACAGCGCTGCCGTGGCGGCCCTCAGCCGCCGTTCGGCGGCGTCGTGGGCGGCCTGCGCGGCGGCCACGGCGGCCGGGGGCGCGTCGGCGGCCTCCCGGGCCGCGGACTCGGCGAACCGATCGGCGACAGCCGCCGATTCGGACTGCCAGGCATCGACCAGGTGTTGCAGCCCGCGCTGCTCGGCATCGGACAGCAGGCTCGCGGCGGCGAGCTGCGGGGTGTCGAACCCGGCCCGGAACGCGGCGTCCGCGAGCCGGCCGTCGGCCGCCTTGCGGCGCTCCGCGGCCACCTCCTCCTCGCGTACCGCCCCCACGGCCGCGGCGAGCAGTCCGGCTCTCCGCTCCAGCAGCGCGGCATGCTCGGCGACGCTCGCGCACGCGCCGCGCGCAGCCGTCAGGACGTCTTCCAGCGCGGCCTGCTCCCGGTCCAGTCCCTCCCGCAGGGAGGTCCGGGCCGCTGCCCGGCGCTCGGCCTGTCGCAGCTCCTCCAGCCGCTCGGCCTGCTCCCGTTCGGCGGCCGCGAGTGCCTCGCGAGCCGCGTGGGTCCCGGCGGCGGCGCGGTGCGCCTCGGTGTGCCGACGCGTCAACCGGTCCACCAGGGAGGCGAGTCCCTCGACGGTGGGGTCGGCGGCGAGGTCGCCGGAATCGGGATGGGGCGTCACGTCACCGTCCTGCGGGCGGGCCGGGCCCGCGATCCCGGGCGCCGCCGACTCGGCGACGGCGTTCCCGGGCGCCCGCCCGGCCCCGGCGGGCTCGGCGGTTTCGGCGCCTTCCCTCGGCCGCGGCACGGCCGAGCGCGCGGCGGCCAGCGCCGCCAGATGCTGCTCGCGCAGGATCCCGAGCTCGCGGTCGGCCTCCGAGAGCGCTTCCTCGGCCCGCCGGTGCGCTTCGAGGGCCCGCTCCTCGGTGGCCCGGTCGACGTGGCCGTCGGCCGGGCGTGCGGGATCGGGGTGGTCGGTCGAGCCGCACACCTTGCAGTGCTCGCCCTGCCCGAGTTCCGCGGCGAGTTCCGCGGCGATGTCGCGCAGGCGCCGCTCGCGAAGCTCCAGCCACTCCTCGTGCGCGCCGAGGGCCCGCTCGCGGGCGGCGGTCAGACGTCCTTCGGCGGCCGACACCCGGAGGGCCAGCGCATCGCGACGGCGGGCCGCGTCGAGTCGTGCCCGGGCGGGCTCCAGCCGTCCCGCGAGCTGCTCGGCGAGGGTCGCGGCGTCCTGGGCCTCCTCGATGCGTGCCCGCAGGTCGTGCCGGGCCGTCTCCCAGCCGGCCAGCCAGCCCTTCGTCTCGTGGATGAGTTCGTCGTCCGCCCCGGCCTGGCGTTCCAGCCCGGCCCGTTCGGCGTCGATCTGCGTGCTGCGCCGCTCGGCGCGCCTCGCGGCGTCGAGGCCGCCGAGTTCCTGCCGCAGGCCCCGCTCCCGTTCGGCGAGTTGATCGGCACCGGCGTCGGCCAGGGCGCGGGGCAGCGAGGCGCGGGCACGGTCACGGGCGTCCAGCGCCGTGCGGTGCGCCCGTTCGGCCTCCTCGCACAGTTCCAGCGCGGGGGCGACCAGGTCCGCCTTGCGGGCGCGGGCGAGCCGTTCGAGGTGCCGCTCGTGGTCGGGGCGGCCCGCGTCGAGGGCGGCGGCGCGGCGCTGCGTCTCCGCGTACCGCTGCTGGAGGGCGGCGCGTTCGCGTTCGGCGTCGAGTGCCGAACGGGCGGCTGCCTGCCGGCCCTCGCACAGGGACAGTACGCAGGCGGCGATGTCCAGCCGTTCCCGGGCGCCGACTCGCGCCGTCGCGGCCCACTCCAGTACGCCCTCGGCCAGCCCGGGGTCGCCGGGCCGGAGATCGGGCGGCGCCGACTCGCGTCCGGCCGGCCCGGCGGCCTGCGCGATCCGCTGGGCGAGGGCGAGAACACGTTCGTCCCCGGCCCTTGCCCGAGCCTCGGCGCCACGGCGGAGTTCGGCGAGCCGCTCCTCGACGGCAGCGAATCTCCGGGTGTCGAAGAGCCTGCCGAGCAGCTTGCCCCGTGCCTCGGCGTCGGCGCGCAGGAAGCGGGCGAAGTCGCCCTGCGGCAGAAGCACCACCTGGCAGAACTGGTCCCGGCTCATGCCGACGAGCTGGGTGATCTCCTCGCCGATCTCCTGGTGCGAGCGGCTCAGCGCACGCCAGCCGTCCTCGGGGTGGTACGCGCGCAGTCGGCTCCGGGCCTTCTCCGTCGTGAAGCCTCCGCCCTTCTTCTTGGGGCGGGGCTGCGCCGGGCGCCGGGTGATTTCGAGGCGACGGCCGCCGACGGTGAGTTCCAGGGTGACCTCGGTGGGGACGTCCACCGGGGCGTGATCGCTGCGCAGCGATCCGCCGGGGGTCTGGCGGGCGCCCGGCACCGATCCGTACAGGGCGTAGCAGACGGCGTCGAGGACCGAGGTCTTTCCGGCACCGGTCGGTCCGTGCAGCAGGAAGAGCCCGGCCGAGGAGAGCACGTCGAAGTCGATGTCCTGGGTGCCGCCGAACGGCCCGAAGGCGGTGACCGCGAGTCGGTGCAGTCTCACCGGTTCACCTCGCGCAGCGTGTCGTCGACCCGCACGTGATCGAAGGCCCCGCGCAGCACCGTTCGTTCCTGTTCGTCCGCTCCCGCCCCACCGCGCACATGTGCCACGAAGTCCTCCGCGATCTGCTGGTCGTCGCGCCCCCTGAGGCGCTGTGCGTACGAGGTGATCGGGTCGTCGGGGGCCCGGTCGGGCTCGAGAACGAGGCTGAGGGTGTGCGGGAACCGTTCGGCGAGACGTGCCATCGGATCGGCCGGGCGCACCGGGTCGGTGAGTGTGGCCTCGACCCAGGAGCCCCGGTGGTGTTCCAGCGCGGGGTCGTCCAGGAGGCCGTCGAGCCGGCCGCGGAGTCTGGCGAGCGGGCGGGGCACGGGGCAGTCGACGCGTTCGGCGGCGACGGCACCCGAGGCGTCGAGGTCGATCAGCCACATCGTCTTGCGGTGGCCGGCCTCGGAGAAGGAGTAGGCGAGCGGTGAGCCCGAATAGCGGACCCGCTCGGTGACGCTCTGGCAGCCGTGGAGGTGTCCGAGCGCCACGTAGTCGACGCCGTCGAAGACTCCGGCGGGTACCGCGGCCACCCCGCCGACGGTGATGTCGCGTTCGCTGTCGCTGGGCTCGCCGCCCGCGACGAACGCGTGTGCGAGCACCACGGACCTGGTGCCCGCCGGGCGGCTCGCGAGGTCGGCGCGCACCCGGTCCATGGCGGCGGCCAGTACCGCCTCGTGCCCGGTGCGCTCCGCCCCGAGGACGTCCCTGACCAGGGCCGGTTCCAGGTAGGGCAGCCCGTAGAACGCCACCTCGCCGTGGGCGTCGTCCAGGACGACGGGGGTGGCGCACCGGGCCGGGTCGGTCCGCAGGTGGATTCCGGCCTGCCGGATCAGTCCGGCCCCGACACCCAGCCGGCGTGCCGAGTCGTGGTTCCCGGAGATCATCACGGTGGGCACCCCTGCGGCGGCGAGCCGGTGCAGGGCGTCGTCGAACAGTTCGACGGCGGACAGCGGCGGCACGGCCCTGTCGTACACGTCCCCGGCAACGACGACCGCGTCCACCTCGTGTTCGCGCACCGTGGCCACCAGGTGGTCCAGGTAGGCGGCCTGGGCCTCGAACAGGGAGACCCGGTGGAAGGACCTCCCCAGGTGCCAGTCCGATGTGTGCAGAATTCTCACGAGCCGGCTCCACCCTGCGTCATCGTCTTCCTCCGCCCCCGCGCCCCGTTCCGCCGCGCGTCGTGATCGCATCGGGCCGGATCGGATCCCGTCGTCCGCACCGGCCTCGTCGGTACCGGTGAGCACGTCGTCCTCACCGCTCACAGTCTCCCATCCGTGCCGGTCGCCGCCGGGGCCTTCATCCGGGAGGACCGACCGGCGTTCCCGCCGGGAGCCGCTCGGCCGAGCGCCGTCGGACGGGCTGCCGGATCGAGGACGGCCAACAGGTCGCCGCAGGTCAGGAGCCTGGTCATGGGCCGGTCCGCGGTCCGGTACGGCGGACGGGAATCCGGCGCCGGGAGCGGGGTGCCCTCGGTCAGGCGTCCCCGTACGCCTCGCCGCCGAGCTCCAGCCGGGCCTCGCCCGCCGTCGCGTCGGCGAGCCAGCCGCGGAACGACTCGACACCGGCGTCCGGCAGCCCGATCTCGATGACGACGGCATCGGCGTAGCGGACCTCGCGCACCGTGCGTCCGGTGGCCCGCAGGTCGTTCTCCAGCTTGCCGGCGCGCTGGTGGCCGACGGTGATCGTGGCGAGGCGGAAGCGCTGCCGGGTGAGGGTGCCGAGCGCGTCGAGGGCCTCGCCGACCACTCCCCCGTACGCGCGGATCAGGCCGCCGGCGCCGAGTTTCACACCGCCGTAGTAGCGGGTGACGACGGCGACGACGTAGCGCATCTCCCGCCGGGTCAGCATCTGCAGCATGGGGACGCCCGCAGTGCCGCCCGGCTCTCCGTCGTCACTGGCCCGCTGCACGGAGGCGTCGGCACCGATCACATAGGCGAAGCAGTTGTGGGTGGCGGTGGGGTGTTCGGCGCGGACGCGTGCGACGAAGTCCTGCGCCTCCTGCTCGGTGGCGGCGGGGGCGAGCGCGCAGATGAAACGGGACCGGTTGATCTCGGTCTCGTGCACGCCCGCTCGGGCGACGGTCCGGTACTGCTCCTGCATTCGGCCAGCCTATGCCCCGGTCGGGAACGGTCCGCAGCCGCGGTGCGTTGTCCCGATCATGTACGCAGACGCGGAGACCATGCGCAGGATTCTTCTGGACACGGGTGACACCTGGGCCATGGTGGGCCTGTCCGGCAACCGGGCACGGGCCGCCCACGGCGTGGCCGAGGTGCTGCGGCGCTTCGGCAAGCGGGTGATCCCGGTCCATCCGAAGGCTGAGCCGGTCCATGGCGAGCAGGGCTACGCCTCGTTGGCGGACATCCCCTTCCCGGTCGATGTGGTGGACGTCTTCGTCAACAGCGATCTGGCGGGCGGCGTGGCCGACGAGGCGGTGGCTGTGGGGGCGAAGGCCGTCTGGTTCCAGCTCGGGGTGGTGGACGCCGAGGCGTACGAACGCACGCGCGCGGCGGGGCTGGACATGGTCATGGACCGGTGCCCCGCGATCGAGCTTAATTCCCTAGGTTAGACCCACCATTCGCGGTGCGGCTTCATCGGGGTCGACGAAGCCCCGTCCCTCGCAGCGC